>NZ_QGSY01000317.1 GCF_003857035.1 Micromonospora arida | reverse complement strand
GGTTACTTCACTGCGGGGGTTACGAAGGGGGGTTTGGTCAGCTTCAGGGGGGCTCGGCGGCCCCGGATGTCGATCTCGACCTCGTCGCCGTCGGTCAGGTTGGCGTCGGTGTTCAGCAGGGCCAGCGCGATGCCCTGTTTGCGGGTCGGCGAGAAGGTGCCGCTGGTCACGGTGCCGACCTGCGTGTCGCCCACGTGCAGGGTCATGCCGGGCCGCGGGATGGCCCGGTCGACGGCCACCAGGCCGCGCAGCGTACGCCGGGGGCCGGCGGCCTTCTCGGCGAGCAGCGCGTCGCGGCCCCAGAAGGCCGGCTTGTCCCAGCCGACCGCCCAGCCGGAGCGGGCCTGCACCGGGCTGATGTCCAGGGAGAGGTCCTGCCCGTGCAGCGGGTACCCCATCTCGGTCCGCAGCGTGTCCCGGGCGGCGAGCCCGCAGGCGCGCAGCTCGAACGCCGCGCCGGCGGCGAAGAGCGCATCCCAGACGGCGACCGCGTGCTCCGCCGGCACCACCAGCTCGTAACCCAGCTCACCCGTGTAGCCGGTACGGCAGACGGTCAGTTCCACCCCGGCCAGGCTCGCGGCGGAGAAGCTCATGTAGCCGTGTTCGGTGGGCAGGCCCAGGGCCGCCAGCAACTCGGCCGAGCGTGGGCCCTGCACGGCCAGCACCGCGTACGCCTCGTGCTCGTCGGTGACGGTCACCTGGGCGGGAGCGGCGGCGCGCAACCGGCGCACCACCTCGGCGGTGTTCGCCGCGTTCGGGATGAGGAAGACGTGGTCGTCGGCGTAGAGGTAGGCGATGATGTCGTCCACCACGCCGCCGGTGGCGTCGTCGCAGCAGAGCGTGTACTGCGCCCGGCCCGGGCCGATCCGGCCCAGGTCGTTGCTGAGGCAGGAGTTGACGAAGTCGGCCGCGCCAGGGCCGCTCACCCGGGCCTTGCCCAGGTGTGACACGTCGAAGACCCCGACCGCCGTACGCACCGAGGTGTGCTCCTTGAGCACTCCGCCGCCGGCGTACTCCAGGGGCATCTCCCAGCCCCCGAAGGGGGCGAACTTGGCTCCGGCGGCGGTGTGCCGCTCGTGCAGCGGGGAACGGCGCAGCCGGGTCGCGGCGGCGTCGGAGGTCACGTCGGTCATGGGTGGCAACTTACCGGGGGCAACGTCGCTGGTTAGCATCGGCGGGAGCCCGCTGGCGCTGTCGGCGGGACAGCCATGACGTCCGGCGGGTAGGTTCCGCCGGAGACCTTCACCGCTGGTACGCGACGCCGCGACCGGCCCGGCCCGCCCGGAGTAGCTTCAGTGACTTCACCCCGCACCACCAACCTGAGCCTGGTCGACACCGACCCGGCCGAGCTCGCCGTCGACGCGATCGTGATCGGCGTGCACAGCCAGACCGGAGAGCAGGGCGCCACCAGCGGCCTCGCCGGCACCCTGCTGCTCGCCAGCGGCGCGGAGAGCATCGCGGCCGCGTTCGACGGCAAGCTGACCGAGACCCTCGCGCTGCTCGGCGCGACCGGCGGTCCGGGTGAGGTCATCAAGCTGGCCACGCTGGGCACCGTGACCGCCCCGCTGGTCACCGCGGTCGGGCTCGGCCCGGAGCCGTCGGGTGCCGCCCCGGCCCCGGAGACGCTGCGCCGGGCCGCCGGTGCGGCGATCCGGGCCCTGGCGGGCGCACCAAGGGTCGCGCTGGCGCTGCCGCTGCCGGACGACGCGGACGCGTCGGCCGAGCTGCGCGCGGTCGCCGAGGGCGCGCTGCTGGGTGGGTACCGGTTCGCCGGTTACAAGACCCGGCCCCAGCCGACCCGGCGGGAGCCGGTGGCCGAGGTGCTCATCGCGGTGCCGGACGCCGGCGACGCGGGTGCCCAGGCGGAGGTCGCCCGGGCGCAGGCGGTGGCGGGCGCGGTCCGGCTCAGCCGGGACTGGGTGAACACCGCGCCGAACGAGCTGCGTCCGCCGTCGTTCGCCGACGCGGTCGCCAGCGCGGCGCGCGAGGCGGGCCTCGGCGTCGAGGTGCTCGACGAGGCGGCGCTGGCCGCCGGCGGGTACGGCGGCATCGTCGCGGTCGGCCAGGGCTCGGAGGCCCCGCCGCGGCTGGTGAAGCTGACCTACACCCCGCAGGGCGGCGGCAACGGCAAGCGGGTCGCACTGGTCGGCAAGGGCATCACCTTCGACACCGGCGGCATCTCGATCAAGCCGGCGCAGGGCATGTGGGAGATGAAGTCCGACATGGCGGGCGCCGCTGCGGTGGGCGCGGCCATGCTGGCGATCGCCGCGCTGAAGCCGACGGTGGCGGTCAGCGCGTACCTGCCGATGGCGGAGAACATGCCGTCGGGCACCAGCTACCGGCCGGGTGACGTGATCACCATGTTCAACGGCAAGCGGGTCGAGGTGCTCAACACCGACGCCGAGGGCCGGATGATCCTGGGCGACGCCATGGCCCGTGCCTGCGCGGACGGCACCGACTACCTGTTCGAGACCTCCACCCTGACCGGCGGCCAGGTCATCTCGCTGGGCAAGCGGATGGCCGGCGTGATGGGCACCCCGCAGCTGTGCGACCGGGTGAAGGTGGCCGGCGACGCCGTCGGCGAGCCGGCCTGGCCGATGCCGCTGCCCGACGACGTCCGTAAGGGCATGGAGTCGGATGTGGCGGACATCTCGCAGGTCAACGCCGGGATGGACCGGGCCGGTCACATGCTGCAGGGCGGCGTGTTCCTGCGCGAGTTCGTGACCGACGACGTGGCGTGGGCGCACATCGACATCGCCGGGCCGGGCTACCACTCGGGCGAGCCGACCGGCTACTGGACCAAGGGCGGCACCGGCGTTCCGGTCCGCACGCTGGTGCAGCTCGTCGAGGATGTCGCCACCAACGGCTGACGGGACACGCGAAAGGGGCCCCCTGCTCAAGGGGGCCCCTTTCGCGCGTCTCAGTACCGCTCGGGGCGACGCTTGCGGCGCTCGTTGAAGTCGCGCATCCGCTGCGGGTAGCCCATCAGCCGGACGTCGTACACCGGGATGCCCATCCGGTACGCGAAGCGCCGGGCGCCGTCCGGGCCGTCGATCCGCCGGCGCGTCCACTCCCCGTCGTCGGCGATCAGGATGACCGTGGTCTCCGTTACGGTCGTCCGCGGTTCGATGTACGCCTCGACGCCGCGCCGACTTCGGATGAAGTTCTCCAAATGGTCCAGATCGCCGCGACTCGCGGCACGGTCATGGCTCGGCACAGCCGCCTGTTTGCGGCGCCGGAACAAGCCCACCCGATCTCTCCCCCACGTTGCGTCATCGACGACGGTGCCAAGGGTACGTGTCGATGACGTGTCGTTGGGCACCTCAGTACGCACCCTGTGCCCAGTGGTGACAAGATGACCGAGGTGGGGTGTGTCCGTGTTACATCCCCGTGACCCCCGATGCAGCGACGCGACCTGGGAGTTGGACGTGAGCGAGCCGAACGAAGCGACCTTCGACATTGTCATTCTCGGAGGTGGCAGCGGCGGCTACGCGACCGCGCTGCGCGCCGTCCAGCTGGGCCTGAAGGTCGCGCTGGTCGAGAAGGGCAAGCTCGGGGGCACCTGCCTGCACAACGGCTGCATCCCGACGAAGGCCCTGCTGCACGCCGCCGAGATCGCCGACCAGGCCCGCGAGTCTGAGCAGTTCGGCGTGAAGGCCGAGCTGATCGGCATCGACATGGCCGGGGTCAACTCGTACAAGGACGGCGTGATCGCCCGCCTGTACAAGGGCCTGCAGGGCATGTTGAAGGGCAACAAGGGCCTCACGATCGTCGAGGGCGCCGGCAAGCTGGTCGGCAAGAACGTGGTCGAGGTGGACGGCAAGCGCTACACCGGCCGCAACATCGTCCTGGCCTCCGGTTCGTACGCGAAGAGCCTGCCCGGCCTGGAGGTCGACGGCGAGCGGATCATCACCAGCGACCACGCCCTCACGATGGACCGGGTGCCGTCGTCGGTGATCGTGCTCGGTGGCGGTGTGATCGGCGTCGAGTTCGCCAGTGTGTGGAAGTCCTTCGGTGTGGACGTGACGATCGTCGAGGCGCTGCCCCGGCTGGTCGCCGCCGAGGACGAGGAGTCGTCCAAGGCGCTGGAGCGGGCGTTCCGCAAGCGGAAGATCAACTTCAAGGTCGGCAAGCCGTTCGAGAAGGTCGAGAAGACCGAGGGCGGCGTCAAGCTGACCATCCAGGGCGGCGAGACCGTCGAGGCGGAGCTGCTGCTGGTCGCCGTCGGCCGCGGCCCGAACACCGCCAACCTCGGGTACGAGGAGCAGGGCGTCAAGATGGACCGCGGCTACGTGCTGACCGACGAGCGGCTGCGCACCAGCGTGCCGAACGTCTACGCCGTCGGCGACATCGTCCCGGGCCTCCAGCTCGCGCACCGGGGCTTCCAGCAGGGCATCTTCGTGGCCGAGGAGATCGCCGGGCAGACCCCCGCCGTGATCGACGAGGTCGGCATCCCGCGCGTCACCTACTGCGACCCGGAGCTGGCGTCGGTGGGTCTCACCGAGGCCAAGGCCAAGGAGCAGTACGGCGCCGACAAGGTCAAGACGTACAACTACAACCTGGGTGGCAACGGCAAGAGCCAGATCCTCAAGACCACCGGCTTCGTGAAGCTGGTCCGGGTCGAGGACGGCCCAGTGGTCGGCGTGCACATGATCGGCGCCCGGGTGGGTGAGCTGATCGGTGAGGCGCAGCTCATCTACAACTGGGAGGCCTACCCGGCGGAGGTCGCCCAGCTCGTGCACGCCCACCCGACCCAGAACGAGGCCCTGGGCGAGGCGCACCTGGCCCTCGCCGGCAAGCCGCTGCACGCGCACGCCTGATCACCCACAACCGCGGCGTCCGGCGACGGGCGAAGATCCCACCAGGGGAATGAAGGAGTCTCAGAAAATGCCGGTATCGGTCACCATGCCCCGGCTCGGCGAGAGCGTCACCGAGGGCACCGTCACGCGCTGGCTCAAGCAGGAGGGCGACACGGTCGAGGTCGACGAGCCCCTGCTCGAGGTCTCGACCGACAAGGTCGACACCGAGATCCCGTCGCCCGCGGCGGGCGTGCTGAGCCGGATCGTGGTCGGTGAGGACGAGACCGCCGAGGTGGGCAGCGAGCTGGCTGTCATCTCCGGTGAGGGCGAGTCGACCGGCGGTGGCGAGGCCGCCCCGCAGGAGCAGGCCCCGACCGAGGAGGTCGAGCCGGCCGCCGAGCCGACGGCCGCCGCCGAGGGCACCGCCGACGAGGTGGCCCAGGACGAGGCTCCGGCCGAGGCACCGGCTCCGGCCGCCGCCTCGTCGGGCGAGGGCACCGCGGTGAAGATGCCGGCCCTGGGTGAGAGCGTCACCGAGGGCACGGTCACCCGCTGGCTCAAGCAGGTCGGCGAGACCATCGAGGTCGACGAGCCGCTGCTGGAGGTCTCCACCGACAAGGTGGACACCGAGATCCCGTCGCCGGTCGCCGGCACCGTGCTGGAGATCAAGGTCGCCGAGGACGAGACCGCCGCGGTCGGCGCAGACCTGGCGATCATCGGCGTTGCCGGTGCGGCCCCCGCCCCGGCGCAGCCCGAGCCGAAGCCCGAGCCGAAGGCGGAGGCCAAGCCGGAGCCGAAGGCCGAGCCGAAGCCGGAGCCGAAGGTCGAGGAGCCGACGCAGGGCGCCTCGTACAGCGAGCCCGCCGCGGAGACCGAGAGCTCGGCGCAGCCGGCGAAGACCGAGCAGGCCGCGCAGCCGGCCGCGTCGACCTCGACGCCGCCTCGCCCGTCCGCCCCGGCACCGGGTGCTGGCGAGGAGGCCGCCGGCTACGTGACCCCGCTGGTACGCAAGTTGGCCGGTGAGCACGGCGTCGACCTGGCCGCGCTCAACGGCACCGGCGTGGGTGGTCGGATCCGCAAGCAGGACGTGCTGGAGGCCGCCGAGAAGGCAAAGGCCGCCAAGGCCGCTCCGGCCGCCGCACCAGCGGCCGCCGCCGCGCCCTCGGCGGCTGCGGCCAAGCCGGCCGCGAAGGCGCAGCCGAGCGGCAAGCGGGGCACCACCGAGAAGCTCCCCCGGATCCGCAAGGCCATCGCCAAGCGGTTGCACGAGTCGCTGCACGAGATGGCGCAGCTCACCACCGTGGTCGAGGTGGACGTCACCCGGATCGCCAAGCTGCGGGCGCAGGCGAAGGACTCCTTCGTGCAGCGGCACGGCGTGAAGCTGTCCTTCCTGCCGTTCTTCGCCCTCGCCGCCATCGAGGCGCTGCAGACGCACCCGATCGTCCAGGCCAGCATGGACCTGGAGGGTGGCACGATCACCTACCCGGCGGCCGAGCACCTGGGCATCGCGGTGGACACCGAGCGGGGGCTGCTGACGCCGGTCATCCACAACGCCGGCGACCTCAACCTGGGCGGCATCGCCAAGCGGGTCGCCGACCTGGCCGAGCGGACCCGGACCAACAAGATCAGCCCGGACGAGCTGGCCGGGGCAACCTTCACGCTGACCAACACGGGCAGCCGGGGCGCGCTCTTCGACACCCCGATCGTGCCGTCGCCCCAGTCGGCGATGCTCGGCACGGGTGCCGTGGTGAAGCGGCCGGTCGTGGTCAACGACCCGGAGTTGGGCGAGGTCGTCGCGATCCGGTCGATGGTCTACCTGGCCATGTCCTACGACCACCGGCTGATCGACGGCGCCGACGCGGCTCGCTTCCTGACCACGGTCAAGGAGCGGCTGGAGGCCGGCAACTTCGAGTCGGAGCTGGGCCTGGCCTGATCCACCCGCAACGCCGAAAGGGCGCCCCGGTCGTCGACCGGGGCGCCCTTTCGGCTGCGGTCCTCAGCCCTTGAGCAGCGCGGTCGAGACCTGCCAGAGCCGCTCGGCGGCCTCCGGGTCCAACGCGTAGTCGGCCACTCCGGTCCGCCCGCCCGGCTGGGCGGGGGCGGCCTGCTGACAGTCCTCGAAGTAGCGCCCACCCACCTCGTCGAGCAGCGGTGACGCGGCGACCAGCACGGAGGTGGCGGCACCCTGCTCGACGGTCTTCCAGGCCGCCGCGTTGCCCGACCGCATCCGGTCCAGTTCCTCCTTGCTGACGTAGCGCTGCAGGTTGGTCTGGATCGCGCCGGGCATCAGCGAGTTGGTGTAGATACCGTCGTCTGACCAGCGCCGGGTCGCTTCCACGGCGAACAGCACGTTCGCCGTCTTGGACTGCCCGTACGCCTGCCACGGCTCGTACTCCCGCTTGTCGTACTGGATGTCCTCGAAGACCACCGGTGAGCGCAGGTGGGCGGCGGAGCTGACGGAGACGATCCTGGCCCCGTCGCCGGCGGCGAGTGCCGGGCGCAGTCCGGTGGCGAGCGCGAAGTGCCCCAGGTGGTTGGTGGCGAACTGCATCTCCCAGCCCTGCGGGGTGCGGGACAGGGGTGCGGCCATGATGCCGGCGTTGTTGACCAGGATGTGCAGCGGGCCGTCCCAGTTGGCCACGAAGTCGGCGATCGAACCCTGGTCGGCGAGGTCGAGCGGGGCGACCAGGACGCGGTCGTTGCCGGTGGTGCCGGTGATGTCGTTGGCGGCCTGCTGACCCGCGTCGGGGTTGCGGACGGCCAGGGTGACCTCCGCGCCGGCGCTGGCCAGGGCGCGGGCGGTCTCCACGCCGATCCCGGAGGACCCGCCGGTGACGATCGCCCGCCGCCCGACGAGGTCCACGCCCCGGATCACGTCCATGGCTGTGGACTGATGGGCGAACGAAGTGGTGATCGGGTTGTTGGTCGTCATTGTCCATCCTTGTCCGGGGTGGGCGGACCGACCGGCCCGCTGCGAGAGGCCGTGGCTCCGGTGCTTCCCCGACCCGGGCCGGAGGTAACGCCGGACCCCGTCGCCATCGCCGTTCGGCCTCCGACCAGCCCGGACGCTGCCAGAGTGGGATCGTGGGCGGCTACCGGCGGGGTGGACAGCTGGGACCGGCCGTCCCGATCGCCCCGGGCGCCCGGGTGGACAAGTTCGAGGTCTTCTTCGACCTGGTCTTCGTCTTCTCGTTCTTCATCATCACCCGGGCCACCGCCGCGAACATCTCCAGCCGGCAACTGCTGCACGCCGGTCTGGTGCTCGCCGTGCTCTGGTGGATCTGGGTGGTACACAGCCTGGTCGCCACCCGGGTCCGGCTCGGCGAGGGCTACGTCCCGGTGCTCATGGTGATCGCGATGGTCGCCCTGTTCGCGTTCGCGCTGGCTCTGCCACAGGCGTTCACCGACCCGAAGGGGAGCGCTGCCGGCCCGATGCTGGTGGCGATCAGTTACGTCGTGGTCCGCGGCATCCACTGGATCCTCTATCAACACGTGGTGCGGGACAGCCCGCAGGAGCGGCGGCAACTGCGGCGGTTCGCGCCGGAGCTGGCGGTGAGCATCTTGCTGCTGCTGGCCGCCGCGCTCATCCCGCCGCAGATCGCCGACCCCGACCGAGCCGCCATGGTCCGCGACGGCCTGTGGATCGCCGTGGTGGTGGTGCAGTACGCCACCGGCTTCATCGTCGGGACCTGGGGCTGGGGGGTGACCAGCGCCGAGCACTGGACCGAGCGCTACGACCTCATCCTGATCATCGCGCTGGGTGAGTCGATCATCTCGACGGGCGTCGGCGGCAACCTGCTCGGCAAGTCGGTCACCTGGCCGGCGGTGGCCGCCGCCGCGCTCGGCATCGTGGTCACCGCCGCCCTCTGGTGGGCGCACTTCGACTTCATCGGGCCGGCCGCCCGGATCGCCCTGCACGCGGCGGAGGGCGCTCCCCGGGTGGCGATGGCCCGCGACGCGTACGCGTATCTCTACCTGCCGATGATCGCCGGGGTGATCCTCTTCTCGATCGGCAACGAGGAGGTCCTGCACAAGATCACCGACCCGGCCGGCGGGATCGCCGAGAAGGTCGAGGGCCCGGCGGTGCCAATGCTGTTCGGCGGGTTGATCTGCTATTTCGCCGTCAACCTGCTCTTCCAGTTGCGCACCCTGCACACCGTCACGTGGACCCGCGTCGGCGTCATCGTGGCGCTCACGGCGGCCCTCCCGGTCGGCCAGCACCTGCCGGCGCTGGGCGCGCTCACCCTCGCGACCGTGATCTGCGTGGCGCTGGTGGCCGTGGAGGTGATGGTGATGGCGCAATCCCGGCACGCCCTGCGAGCCGCCGTCTTCCAGGAGCGGACCAGCCACGAGGCCCACGAGGCCGCCTGGCGGGCGCGCTGGCACGACGTCCGGGAGACCGACGAACCGACCACGCCGTGATTCCCGGGTTTGGGGGCGTGGCCAGCCGGCCATAGACTTCGGCGCAGCGTCGCAGTGCACCCGGCCCGAAGGCCGCCGTGGGCATGGAGGCGCGGGGACAGCATGGGACGAACGTGCACCCAAATAGTTCACCGGCCGGCCGGCTCGCCGCCGTCGGCAATCAAATGATCGAGATCCACCTCTGGCTCAGCGCGGAACTGGCCCGGCTGCAGGCAAGCCTCGACACCCCGTCCCGGGACCTGCGGGCGCACTGCCTGACCTTCTGCGCCGCGCTCGGCCGACACCACACCGGTGAGGACGCGGGCGCGTTCCGGCTGCTGGCCGAGGAGGCCCCCGAGCTGCGCCCGGTCATCGACAACCTGATCACCGATCACGAGGTGGTGGCGGGGATCCTGGAGCGGGTCGAGGCACTGCTGGGCGGCGACGCGGCGGTGCCGGTCGACCAGGTGCGCGCCGAGCTGGGCGGGTTGGCCGCCCTGCTGGAATCGCACTTCCGCTACGAGGAAAAGCGGCTGGTCACCGCCCTGAACACGCTCACCGGTCGAACCGGAACGACCGAGGAACTGCTCGGCCTGACCGCGCCTGGTTCCCTTCAGCCGGCCTCCGATCCCGGTGCGGTGCCGGGCAGCCCCTCGTAGAAGCGGATCTTCTCCCGCAGGTGGTCGTACTGGCGCTGGAGCAGGCGCATCTGCTCCTCGACCCGCGCCGCGTGGTGGCACAGCAGCTCGTGCCGCTCGTCGGTGGTGTGCTCGCCGTCGCGGGCCAGTTGCGCGTAGCGGCGCATCTGTGCGATCGGCATCCCGGTGTCGCGCAGGCAGCGGAACAGCACCAGCCAGCCGAGGTCGTCGTCGGTGAAGACCCGCTGCCCGCCTGCCGTCCGCTCCACGTCCGCGAGGAGGCCGATCTTCTCGTAGTACCGCAGAGTGTCGAGGCTGAAGCCGCTGCGGCGGGCGGCCTCCGAGGGGGCGTAACCGCTCATGTCGCGAGATGCTAGTGCTTGACCTGGAGCGCGCTCCAGGTTGGAGGCTGGTGACCATGACGACGACACGGACGCTGGGACGCAGCGGCATCACGGTGAGCGCGATCGGAATGGGGTGCTGGGCCATCGGCGGCCCACTCTGGGGCGACGACGGGCAGCCGTTCGGCTGGGGCGAGGTGGACGACAACGAGTCGATCCGGACCATCCACCGGGCGCTCGATCTCGGCGTGACCCTGTTCGACACCGCCAGCAACTACGGCGCCGGGCACAGCGAGCGGATCCTCGGTCAAGCCCTGGCCGGGCGACGGGACAGCGTGGTGATCGCCACCAAGTTCGGCAACGTCAGCGAGGAGAGCACCCGGCGGGCGCTCGGCACCGACGCCAGCCCGGCCTTCGCGGTGCGCAGCCTGGAAGACTCGCTCCGCCGGCTCGGCACCGACCACGTCGACCTCTACCAACTGCACCTCAACGCACTGCCGGTGCCCGCCGCGCTCGATCTGGTCGACACCCTGGAGGCCCTGGTCGACCAGGGCAAGATCCGGGCGTACGGCTGGAGCACCGACGACCCGGCCTCGGCCGAGGCGTTCGCGGCCGCCGGCCCGCACTGCGCGGCGATTCAGCACGACGAGTCGGTGCTGCGCGACAACGCGGCGGTGCTGGCGGTCTGCGACAAGCACGACCTGGCCAGCCTCAACCGTGGGCCGCTGGCGATGGGGTTGCTCACCGGGTCGACCCGGGCGGTCGGGGCGGACGACGTGCGCGGACGGGCACCGGAGTGGCTGGAGTGGTTCACCGACGGCCGGCCGACGCCACGCTGGGCGACCCGCGTGGAGCAGGTCCGCGCGGCGCTCACCGCCGACGGTCGCACCCTGGCCCAGGGCGCGCTCGGCTGGCTGCTGGCGCGCAGCCCTCGTACCGTGCCGATTCCTGGTTTGCGCACTGTGGCCCAGGCCGAAGAGAACCTGGCCACCCTGGCGCTCGGGCCGCTCGACGCCGAGGCGTACGCCGAGGTGGAGCGTCTGCTGGCCGATCTGCGTCCGGCCCCGGCGGCCTAGCGCCGCCGCCGACCCGGCCGAGGGCGTCGACGCCGGACGCCGGGTCGGCGGTGCATTCCGACTACCGAACCATCGGGGTGACGCCGGGCACGCGGTGGGACAGCGCCGACGGTCCGGCGCTTGTAGCCTGGCTCCGTCCACATTGCGGTCAGCGCCCTGCTCTGCGTTCGGTAGCCGTCATGCCCGACGACGCCGGCCGGCCCGGGGGCGGTCGCTCGCGACCACGCGTTGACGCCGCCGCATCCAGTTGAAGATCGAGCTGCCTCATGAGCTATCCCTTCCAGACCGCCCAGACGCGCGTGTGGGATCCCGCCCTCCGGGTCGGCCAGGTCTATCTCGGCCAAGCCCGGTCGGTGGCAGAGGTCGTGGGGGCGCCGTCGGGTCTGACGCCGCTGCGCAACGGCAGCTGCGATCTCGATCCGGCGACGTTCGCGACCTTCGTGGACCGCCTTATCCGGTTCTACAACGAGGGCCGGCACCCCACCCTCGCGCAGCTGCTGCGTGGGGTCCTGCTGGTCTCCCTGGTGTTGCTGCAGCGTGCCGGCGGGCCTCCTCCGCCGCCCGGCAGCGCGGCGCTGGACGCCTTGCTCGCCGAAGCCGCCGCGCTCGAGCCCACCATGCCTGCCTGACGACGGCACGATCCGAGGAAGGGTGCGTGTGAACGACTCCGAGAAATTCGCCTGTACGTCGTGCGGGCAGGACTGGCAGACCTGGTACCGGGTGCGGGGAGGTGGGCGGCTGTTCCTGCTGTGCCCCGAGTGCGACGCGGTCTGGCTACCCGGCGACGACCGCACCGGCCCCCCGAAGCACCATCTCGGGGCACTGTTCGGTCCACAGCCGAAGTTCTTCAACGCCTGGGCCCTGATCGAGGAGTGCCCGGCGCCGCCCGCCGACTGACGCGTCACCGGTGGATGCGACGACGCTCCGAGCGAGGTGGAGACATCGACCGCACGGTCGCGGGACGGGGTGGGCGGCCGGCGCGACGCTCCGGCGCGCGGCTCGACGCATCCAACCTGCCGTCCGTACCGGAAGATATGAGCATGCGGATCCTTCTGGCCGGTGCGTCCGGCTTCCTTGGCACCCGACTGGCCGACGTGCTCGTCCGCGACGAGCACGAGGTCACCCGGTTGGTCCGTCGGGCGCCGGGCGGGCCGCAGGAGCGGCGGTGGGACCCGGCCGCCGGGCAGCTCGACCCGGCCGTGGTCGCCGAGGCCGACGCTGTGATCAACCTGGCCGGCGCGGGCGTCGGCGACAAGCGCTGGAACGACGACTACCGGCGGCTGATCCGGACCAGCCGGGTGGACAGCACCACCACGCTGGCGACCACCATCGCCGGCCTCCCCGCCGCGGACCGACCCCGGGTGCTGCTCAACTCATCGGCGGTGGGGTGGTACGGCAACACGGGCGACCGGGCGGTCGAGGAGGACGCGCCGGCCGGCGAGGGCTTCCTGGCCGACGTCTGCCGGGTGTGGGAGGCCGCGACCCGGCCGGCCGAGGACGCCGGGGTACGCGTGGTCCGGCTGCGTACCGGTCTGCCGCTGCACCGCGACGGCGGGTTGCTCAAGCCGCAGTTGCTGCCGTTCAAGCTGGGCATCGCCGGCCGACTGGGTAGCGGCCGGCAGTGGCTGCCGTGGATCTCGATGGCCGACTGGCTGGACGCGACCCGCTTCCTGCTCGACCGCGACGACCTCGCCGGCCCGGTCAACGTGGTGGGGCCGAACCCGGTCACCAACGCCGAGTTCACCCGCGAGCTGGCCCGGCAACTGCACCGGCCGGCGGTCATCCCGATCCCCGCGCTGGCGCTCAAGGTGGTCCTCGGTGGTTTCTCCCACGAGGCCCTCACCAGCACCCGGGTCCTCCCCGGAGTCCTGACGAGAGCCGCCTACCCCTACCACCACCCAACCCTCCCCCAAG
>NZ_QGSY01000315.1 GCF_003857035.1 Micromonospora arida | reverse complement strand
GGCCGAGGCGGGCGCGGTGCCGCCGGCCAGGGGCGCCGCCGCCGCCGGGTCGGCGACGGTCGCCGGGACGAGCGTGCCGAGCGCCAACGCGGCGGTGGTGAGGAGGATCGCGGGACGGTTCATGGTGGCTCCTTCGGTGATGGGTCTCCTGCCCTCTTAGTCACCGCGCCAGGGCCAACGGTTCGTCGGGATTGCGACCGGCCGGGTCTACTGTGCAGAGAAACGCCGACCGACCGTGCAGGCCGGGGGTGACAGGGGTGACGGCTCCACTGCGGATCGGGCCCTACGCCGTCGAGCGGCTGCTCGGCGTCGGCTCGTTCGCGACGGTCTGGCTGGGCTACGACAGTGCGCTCGACGCGCACGTGGCGATCAAGGTGCTGGCCGAGAACTGGAGCCACGACCTACGGGTGCGGGAACGCTTCCTCGACGAGGCCCGGCTGCTGCGCCGGCTGGAGCACGAACGGCTGATCCGGGTGCACGCCGTCGGTGAGCTGCCCGACGGCCGCCCGTACGCGGTCCTGGCCTGGGCGGACGGGGGCAGCCTGCGGGACCGGCTGGCTGCTGGCGAGCTCCCCGCGCCGACGGCGTTGCGGCTGCTCGGCGAGGTCTGCGCCGGGGTCGCCGTGCTGCACCGCCACGGTGTCGTGCACCGTGATCTCACCCCGGGCAACATCCTGTTCCGCTCCGCCGGCCCCGGCGGCGGGGAACAGGTGCTGATCGCCGACCTCGGCCTGGCCAAGGCGCTCGCCGCCGCCTCCGGGCTGACGGCTCGGGCCGGCACCCCGGGTTACATGGCCCCCGAACAGGACGACCCGGGAGCGGTGGTCGACACCCGCGCCGACGTGTACGGGCTCGGCCGGCTCGGCATCCGACTGCTGGCCGCCGACCCGTCGAGCGCGAACCCGACCAGGCCCGATCCGCCTCGGCACTCCCCGGAGATCCGACTGCGGGACGACGTGCCTCCGGCGGTCGCGGCGGTGCTCGCCCGGGCCACCGCCCACCGCCCGGCCGAGCGCTACCCCGACGCCGCGACCCTGCACGCCGCGTTGATCCGCGCGAGCCGCGCGGCGGAGCGACCAGTCGCGTTGATCGACGGCAGCGGCCCGGCGCGGCGTCCGGTCGCGTCGACCCGCGCGAGCGGCCCGGCCGGATCGGCTACGGCAACCGGTCCGACGCAACAGCCGTCACCCCGGCCGGAGGCCCGCCGCCGGTGGCGGCTGGCCGGGGCCGCCGTGCTGGCCGTCGCCGCGGTGGGTGGAGTGGGCGCCGAGTCGGGTGCCGGCGGGTCGGGTCGGTCGGCCGGCGGCACGTACACGACCGGGCCACTGACCGTGGCGTTGCCGTCCGGCTGGTCCGCCACGGGTGCCACCTGGGCCGGTCAGTACGGTGCCGACGGCGAACCCGAACCGGCGCTGGTGATGTCACCGCAACCCCGCCGGTGGGCCGCCGACCCCCGCCTGCCGGGCGCGTTCGTGGGTCTCTCCGTCAGCACGGCGGCACGCACCACGCCGGCCGGGTTCCTGGCCGAGCGCACGCACGGCGACTGCATGCCCGCGCCGGCCCGGGTCACCCGGCAGGGGGGCGTTGAGTGGACCGTGGTGGCGTACCGCTGCGAGCGGGGCCGTCCACAGATCATCGAGTCGGCCGCCCCGCACCCCGGCCGACCCGCCCTGGTGTACGTGCAGATCGTCCCACCCGCGGACGGCGGACCCGACTTCGTGGACACCCTGCTCGCCGGTGTACACCTGCGGTAGGTAGGGCCCAACCCGCCCTAGCGGACCACCACGGTGATGGTGTGCTCCCGGCCCTCCTTGGGGATCGTCACGGCGACCGTGCCGGGGCGGACGAAGCGGATGTCCACCACGCCGGCCTCGTACTGCTGGGAGACCAGCTCCGGGCGGTCCACGGTGACCAGCCCCGGCCCGATGCCCTGGATGCGCAGCACCGCACCGGTGGCGAAGCAGAGCGATTTGAGCAGCTCGATCTCGGTCTCGGCGAGCGGCAGGTCGTAGCGGACCGCGCCCTGACAGGCCGGTGTCGCGTCGGTCGGCGGGGGAGTCGTCCGGGGCGTACCCCTTGTTCTGGTGGGTGTGGGCGGTGGCGCGGCCGGGCGCGCGCTGGTCGGCGGCGGTCGGGACGGCGACCCGGTGGGAGTGGGAATCGCGGAGGTCGTGGAGATCGTGGAGGGTGTCGGCGTCGTACGGGTCGGGCCGGGCGGTTGGACGGGCAGGGGCGAGACGGCGTCGGCGCCGCAGGCGGCGACCCCCACAGTGGCCGCGAGGACGACGACGACCCGGCGGAACGACGTGCGGCTCATTCCGCGCCGAGCCGTTGCCGGACCTGCCGCCGGGCCAGGTGCAACCGGGACTTCACAGTGCCCACCGGCACGTCGAGCAGGGCGGCTATCTCCGGATAGCTCAGCCCGAGAACGTCGCGCAGGGCGACCACCTCGGCGAGGTCGGGGTGGACCGCGTCGAAGGCGTCGAGCAGGTCGAGGCGGGTGCCCGCGACCACGCTGGTCCGTCGCGGGTCGGCCTGGTCGGGCAGCGGTACGCCCTCGGCCTCCAGCCGGCAGCGGCGGCGCAGCGTGCGGTACGTGGAGCGGGCCCGGTTGGCGGTCAGCCGGTGCAGCCAGGTGCGGAACGAGGAGCGTCCCTCGAACCGGGTGATGCCGTTGGCCAGGGCCAGGAGGGTGTCCTGGCAGGCTTCCTCGGCGTCCTCCCGGCTGGGCAGGAACCGGGCGCACAGTCGCAGCACCTCCGGGCGCACCGCGACCAGCAGGGCGTTCAGCGCGGCCGGGTCGCCGTGCGCGGCGGACCGGGCCAGGGCGTCGATGTCGTCCGCGTCGGGCATGCCGGTTGTCCAATGCTCGCCGGTGCCGATCCCTGAGCGTACGACCGGTGCCGCCGCGGCGGCCCGGTAGCGTCCGGCACCCGACGCGAGACCGGCGCGCTACTCGAAGCGGGACACGTCTCCGGCGCCCCTGCGCAGGATTTCCGGCTCGGGCCCGGACAGGTCGATCACGGTTGTCGGCTCCTTACCGCAGTCGCCGGCGTCGAGCACCGCGTCGAGCTGGTGGTCGAGCCGTTCCTTGATCTCCCAGCCCTGGGTCATCGGCTCCTCGTCGCCGGGCAGGACCAGCGTGCTGGAGACCAGCGGTTCGGCCAACTCGGCCAGCAGCGCCTGGGTGACGGTGTGCCGGGGCACCCGCACGCCGACGGTGCGCTTCTTCGGGTGCAGCATCCGGCGGGGCACCTCTCGGGTGGCCGGCAGGATGAACGTGTAGCTGCCCGGGGTGGACGCCTTCACCAGACGGAAGACCGAGTTGCTGATCTGCACGAACTGGCCGAGCTGGGCGAAGTCGTGGCAGACCAGCGTGAAGTGGTGCCGATCATCGAGGTGTCGGATCTGTCGGATCCGGTCCAGCCCGTCCTGGTTGCCCAGTTTAGTGCCGAGCGCGTAGCAGGAGTCCGTCGGGTAGGCGACCAGCCCACCACTGCGGATCAGGTCGGCGACCTGCCCGATGACCCGGGGCTGTGGGTTCTCCGGGTGTACGTCGTAGTACCTCGCCATCCTCCGAGACTAGGCGCACAGGGGGAGGATCAGGAGACGAGGGCCACCCTCGGCGCGGACGGTGGAGCCGCCGAGATCACCTCGGTAGGGTAGGTCCCGGTCGGCTCCGACCAACAAGATCCACACCGCCGGGGGGCGCCACGCATGGCTGATTCGTTCGCGCATCTGCACGTGCACACCGAGTACTCGATGCTCGACGGAGCGGCCCGACTGAAGGACCTGTTCGCCGAGGCCAATCGGCTGGGCATGCCCGCTGTGGCGATCACCGACCACGGCAACATGCACGGCGCGAACGACTTCTACAACCAGGCGATGGCCGCCGGGATCACTCCGATCCTGGGCGTCGAGGCGTACGTGGCGCCGGAGTCGCGCTATCACAAGGCGCGGGTCAAGTGGGGTCGCCCGGAGCAGAAGAGCGACGACATCTCCGGTAACGGCGCGATCACCCACAAGACCATGTGGGCGAAGAACGCGCAGGGCCTGAAGAACCTGTTCACCCTCAACTCGCGCGCCTCCATGGAGGGGCACTACGTCAAGTGGCCCCGGATGGACATGGAGCTGATCGCCGAGCACGCCGAGGGGATCATGGCCACCACCGGCTGCCCGTCCGGCGCGGTGCAGACCCGGCTGCGGCTGGGCCAGTTCGACGAGGCCCTCAAGGTCGCCGCCAGCTACCAGGACATCTTCGGCAAGGACAACTACTTCCTGGAGATCATGGATCACGGCCTCTCCATCGAGAGCCGGGTCCGCGAGGGGCTCACCGAGATCGCCCGCAAGCTGGACATCCCGCCGGTGGTCACGAACGACTCCCACTACACCCACGAGGCGCAGGCCACCGCCCACGACGTGCTGCTCTGCGTGCAGACCGGCAGCAACATCGACGACCCCAACCGGTTCCGGTTCGAGGGCGGCGGCTACTTCGTCAAGAGCGCCGACCAGATGCGCGCTGTGGACTCGTCCGAGCTGTGGCAGGAGGGCTGCCGCAACACCCTGCTGGTGGCCGAGAAGGTCGACCCGAAGGGCATGTTCGAGTTCCACAACCTGATGCCGCGCTTCCCGGTGCCCGAGGGGGAGACCGAGGAGTCCTGGTTCCGCAAGGAGACCTTCGCCGGCCTGGCCCGCCGCTATCCGAACGGCATCCCGGAGGGGCACGTCGTCCAGGCCGAGTACGAGCTGGGTGTCATCAACCAGATGGGCTTCCCGTCCTACTTCCTGGTGGTCGCCGACTTCATCCAGTGGGCGAAGAACCAGGGCATCGCTGTGGGTCCGGGCCGTGGTTCGGCCGCCGGGTCGCTCGTCGCGTACGCGCTGGGCATCACCGACCTGGACCCGATCCAGCACGGCCTGATCTTCGAGCGGTTCCTCAACCCCGAGCGGGTGTCGATGCCGGATGTCGACATCGACTTCGACGAGCGTCGGCGCGGCGAGGTGATCAAGTACGTCACCGACAAGTGGGGTGAGGACAAGGTCGCCCAGATCGCGACCTTCGGCACGATCAAGGCGAAGGCCGCGATCAAGGACTCGGCCCGGGTCCTCGGCTTCCCGTACGCGGTCGGCGACCGGATCACCAAGGCCATGCCACCGGCGGTGATGGGCAAGGACATCCCGCTCACCGGCATCTTCGACAACAAGCACCCCCGCTACGCCGAGGCGGGCGAGATCCGCGGCCTGTACGACTCCGACCCGGACGTCCGCAAGGTGATCGACACGGCCAAGGGCATCGAGGGGCTGATCCGGCAGACCGGTGTGCACGCCGCCGGCGTCATCATGTCCGCCGAGCCGATCATCGAGCACATCCCGTTGACGCGCCGCGACGCCGACGGGGCGATCATCACGCAGTTCGACTACCCGACCTGCGAGTCGCTCGGGCTGCTGAAGATGGACTTCCTCGGCCTGCGCAACCTGACGATCATCGACGACGCGGTCAAGAACATCGAGCTGAACCACGGCCGGAAGCTCGACCTGCTGGGCCTGCCGCTGGACGACAAGGCCGCGTACGAGCTGCTGGCCCGCGGTGACACCCTGGGCGTGTTCCAGCTCGACGGTGGGCCGATGCGGTCCCTGCTGCGGTTGATGAAGCCGGACAACTTCGAAGACATCTCCGCCGTCCTGGCCCTGTACCGACCCGGTCCGATGGGCGTCGACTCGCACACCAACTACGCGCTGCGCAAGAACGGCCTCCAGGAGATCACGCCGATCCACCCGGAGCTGGAGGAGCCGCTGCGGGAGATCCTGGCGCCCACCCACGGCCTGATCGTCTACCAGGAGCAGGTGCAGCGCGCCGCGCAGATCCTCGCCGGCTACACCCTCGGTCAGGCGGACCTGCTGCGCCGGGCCATGGGTAAGAAGAAGAAGGAGATCCTCGACAAGGAGTTCATCCCGTTCCGGGACGGCTGCCGCGAGCGCGGCTACTCCGACGAGGCGATCCAGGCGGTGTGGGACGTCCTGGTGCCGTTCGCCGGGTACGCCTTCAACAAGGCGCACTCCGCCGCGTACGGCCTGGTCTCCTACTGGACCGCGTACCTGAAGGCGCACTACCCGGCGGAGTACATGGCCGGGTTGCTGACCAGCGTCGGCGACGACAAGGACAAGATGGCGCTCTACCTGGCCGAGTGTCGCCGGATGCGCATCCAGGTGCTGCCGCCGGACGTGAACACCTCGGCCGGGCCGTTCACCCCGGTCGGCAAGGACATCCGCTTCGGCCTCGCGGCCGTCCGCAACGTCGGGGCGAACGTGGTCGCGTCGATCATGCGCTGCCGGGATGAGAAGGGCGAGTACGCCGACTTCTACGACTTCCTGTCCAAGGTGGACGCGGTGGTCTGCAACAAGAAGACCATCGAATCGCTGATCAAGGCGGGTGCTTTCGACTCCCTCGACCACCCCCGCAAGGGCCTGCTCGCGGTGCACGCCGACGCGATCGACGCGTACGCCGACGTCAAGCGCAAGGAGGCCGTCGGCCAGTACGACCTGTTCGGTGCCGGCTTCGGTGACGCGGACACCGGCAGCACCACGGTGATGCCGACCATCGCGGTCAGCGAGTGGGACAAGCGCGACAAGTTGGCCTTCGAGCGGGAGATGCTCGGCCTGTACGTCTCCGACCACCCGCTGTTCGGTCTGGAGCACATCCTCAACGCGGCAGCCGACACCACCATCGCCTCGCTGGCCGAGGAGGGCGGGGTGCCCGACGGGGCGGTCGTCACCCTCGCCGGCATCCTCTCCGGGGTGCAGCGCCGGGTCACCAAGCAGGGGCGGGCCTGGGCGTCGGCCACCCTGGAGGACCTGGCCGGTGGGGTGGAGACGCTGTTCTTCCCCAACACCTACGAGGTGATCGGGCAGTACATCGCCGAGGACGCCATCGTGGTGGTCAAGGGTCGGGTGGACCGTCGCGACGACACCCCAAGGATCATGGCGATGGACATGTCCATGCCGGACGTCAGCACCAGCGCCACCAACAAGCCGGTCACCCTCACCATCCCTGTGCACCGCTGCACGCCACCGCTGGTGGAGAAACTCAAGGAGACCCTGGTGCTGCACCCCGGCGACACCGAGGTGCACGTCAAACTGCAGAACGGCGGGCGCACCACCACCCTGCGACTGGGTCCGTTCCGGGTGGCGGCGACGACCGCGCTGATGGGTGACCTGAAGAGCGTCCTCGGCCCGGCCAACGTGAGCTGAGCCGGCCTCGGTCCGGCCGGCGTGCGCCGGCCGGACCGCCGGGCTCAGACCCGCTCGGGGGCGCTGATCTCGTGCAGTTGACCGTCGGCCAACCGCAACCAACGCTGCACGCCGATCTCGGCGAGGAACCGTTCGTCGTGGCTGACCACCACGAACGCCCCCTGGTACGCGGACAGCGCGCTCTCCAACTGACCCACGCTGACCAGGTCCAGGTTGTTGGTCGGCTCGTCGAGCAGCAGCAGTTGCGGCGCCGGCTCGGCGCAGAGCACACAGGCGAGGGTGGCGCGCAGCCGTTCACCGCCGGAGAGCACCCCGACCGGCAGGTTCACCCGGGCGCCCCGGAACAGGAACCGGGCGAGCAGGTTCATCCGCTTGGCGTCCGGCAGGCTCGGCGCGTACGCGGCGAAGTTCTCCGCCACCGTGCGGTCAAGGTCCAGCAGGTCCAGCCGCTGCGACAGGTACGCGATCCGCCCTTCGCCGCGCTTCAGCTCACCGCCGGACGGTTGCAGGTCACCGTTGACCAGGCGCAGCAGGGTCGACTTGCCGACGCCGTTCGCCCCGGTCAGGGCGATCCGTTCCGGTCCCCGTATCACCAGGTCGGCGCCGTCACCGCCGAACAGCTCCCGGTCGTCGAAGTGGGCCCGCATCCCGTGGCCGGAGAAGACCGTGCGCCCGCCCGGGACTGTGGTGTCGGGCAGGTCCACGACGATGCGGTCCTCGTCGCGTACCGCCCGGCCGGCCTCGTCAAGTCGGGCCTTGGCCTGGCCGAGCCGGGACGAGTGCGTCTCCTGCGCCTTGCCCGCCGACTCCTGCGCGCTGCGCTTGAGCCCACCGGCGACGATCCGGGCCAGGCCGGCGTTCTTCAGGTTCTTCGAGGCGTTGCTGGCCCGCCGGTCGGCCCGCTCCCGGGCCTGCTGCATCTCCCGCTTCTCCCGCTTGACCTCCTGCTCGGCGTTGCGCAGGTTGCTCTCGGCCACTTCCCGTGCCGCCTGCACCGCCTCGGTGTACGCGGTGAAGTTGCCCCCGTACCAGCGGATCTCGCCCTGGTCCAGCTCGGCGATGCGGTCCATCCGGTCCAGCAGTTCCCGGTCGTGGCTGACCAGCAGCAGGCATCCGGACCACTCGGTGAGGACGTCGTAGAGCTTGTGCCGGGCCTCCAGGTCCAGGTTGTTGGTCGGCTCGTCGAGCAGCAGCACGTCCGGGCGGCGCAGCAGTTGCGCCGCCAGGCCGAGGGAGACCACCTGGCCGCCGCTGAGGGTGTGCAGCCGGCGGTCGAGCGACAGCTCCCCCAGGCCGAGCCGGTCCAGCTCCGAGCGGGTGCGCTCCTCGATGTCCCAGTCGTCGCCGATGGTGGCGAAGTGCTCCTCGCTGGCGTCGCCGGCCTCGATGGCGTGCAGCGCCGCGATCCGCTCGGCCACGCCCAGCACCTGCGCCACGCTCAGGTCGCCGACCAGCGGCAGCGTCTGCGGGAGGTAACCGAGCACACCGTCGACGGTGACGCTGCCGCCGCTGGGCCGCAGCTCCCCGGCGATCAGCCGGAGCAGGGTGCTCTTGCCGGCGCCGTTGGGCGCGACCAGGCCGGTGCGACCGCCGGGAACGGTGAAGGACAGCTCCGAGAAGACCGGGGTGTCGTCCGGCCAGGAGAAAGACAGGTTCGAGCAGACAACGAACGCATCAGACATGCGAGTGACCTCAAAGGGTGGGGTAGGGCGCGTGTAAGCCGCCCGACGACAACGGGAACCGGTGAAACGACGACATGGCCACGGCGGCTGCGCGGAAGCGCGCCGAACCGATGGCCGAACACATCCGGTCTCACCCGGAGATGTCGTCGTCACCCGCCATGTCTGGTCTCCCTGGTCGTACCGCTAACCCAACTCCGCCGAGTCTAACAACGGATCTCCGCCCCGCCACCGGGTTCCGGCCAGGCTCCGCCCACCCCCGCCGATCTTGCACTTGCGGTTGTAAAAATGTCGTTTTCGCGGGCAATAGTCCCGACAGAAAGTGCAAGATCGGCGAGGTGTTAGCGGGGGCGGTACTCGACCTCGGGGCGGCCGGGCGTGCCGTAACGAGGGCTGCGGGTGGCCCGGTCGACGGTGACCAGATACTCCAGGTAGCGGCGGGCTGTCACCCGGGAGATGCCGGTCAGCGCGCTCACCTCGGTCGCGGACAGCCCGACCTCCGTGCGGGTGCCGTCGATGAGCGCGGCGCGTACCCGATCGAGGGTCTGCGCGTCGAGCCCCTTGGGCAGGCTGTGCCCGGCGGTGCCGCGCAGGGTGGCGAACATCTGGTCCACCTCGTGCTGGGCGGCGACCTCGCCGTCGGCGAGCGCCTGGGCGCGGTAGTCGGCGTACCGCTCCAACTTGTCGCGGAACGCGGCGAACGTGAACGGCTTGAGCAGGTAGTGGGTCACTCCGAGAGAGACCGCGGTGCGCACCACCGCCAGGTCCCGCGCGGACGTCACCGCGAGCACGTCGACGCTGCTGCCGGCCGCGCGCAGCGCCCGGCAGACGTCCAGGCCGTGCAGGTCGGGCAGCCGAAAATCAAGGAGTACGAGGTCCACGTCGCCGCCGCCGCCCGCGCGCAGGGCCGCCATCGCCGCCCGCGCGGTGTGCGCCACCCCGACCACAATGAAACCGGGAACCCGTTCGGTGTACGCGCTGTGCGCCTCGGCCAGCAGCGGCTCGTCCTCGACGACCAGTACCCGGATGGCGCTCATGACCGCTCGATCCTGCTCGGCAGCCGGACGGTGAACAGGCTGCCGCCGTCGTCGGAGCGACAGACCTCGGCGCTGCCGCCGTGCCGGCGCACCACCTGCCCGACCAGCGCCAGGCCGAGGCCCCGGCCGGTGCTCTTGGTGGACCAGCCGCGCCGGAACGCGTCGGCGACCCGCTCCGGGGCCAGACCGGGGCCGCTGTCGGCCACCCGGACCACCAACTCGTCGTCGGTCGCGCCGACGAAGACCCGCACCCGGCGCGGCGGCGGCGTACCGGCCACCGCCTCCAGGGCGTTGTCGACCAGGTTGCCGACCACGGTGAGCAGGTCACCGGTCGGCAGCGGACTGTCGTCGAGGCGGCAGTCCGGCTCGATGACCAGATCCACCCCGCGCTCGCCGGCCTGTGCGGACTTGCCGAGCAGCAGGGCGGCCAACGCCGGCTCGGTCACCGCGCCGACCACCCGGTCGGTCAGCTGTTGGGCGAGGGCCAGGTCCCGGGTGCCGAGCCGGACGGCCTCGTCGGCGCGGCCCAGCTCCACCAGGGTCAGTACGGTGTGCAGCCGGTTGGCCGACTCGTGGGTCTGCGCCTGCAACGCCTCGGTCAACGCGCGCACCGAATCCAGTTCGCTGGCCAGCGTGCGCAACTCGGTCTGGTCGCGCAGGGTCAGCACGGTGCCGAGCACCGTGCCCTCGAAGCGGGTGGTCCGCTGGTTGGCGACGAGCACCCGGTCACCGGCGAGGATCGGCTCGTCGCGGGCGTCGCGCCCGGAGTCGAGCAGTTCGGCCGCCGCGGGTGGCAGGTCGATTCCGGCCACCGGTTGGTCGATCACCGGCGCGTCCGCGTCGAGCCCCAACAGCCGGCGGCCCTCGTCGTTCACCAGCGCCACCCGACGATCGGTGGTCAGCACGACGAGACCTTCGCGCACCGAGTGCAGAACGGCGTCGTAGTACTCGTACATCCGCGTCATCTGGGCCGGCCCCAGACCGTGCGTCTGGCGACGGAGCCGGCGGCTGAGCAGCCAGGAGCCCGTCGCGGCGAGCGCCAGAGCCGGCGCGACCACACCGAACAGCACCGGCAACTGGCCGAGCAACTTCCTGTCGATCTCGCGGGTGGTGATGCCCACCGAGACCAGACCGACGAGGCGTCGCTGCCCGTCGTACACCGGAACGACCGCGCGCACCGACTCGCCGAGCGTCCCGACGTTGGTGGTGGTGAACGCGCGGCCCGCCAGAGCGGGCCCGATCTCACCGACGAACGGCTCGCCGATCCGGTCCTGGGTCGGGTGCGAGAAACGGGTGCGGTCGGGGGCCATCACCACCACGAAGTCGGTGCCCGTGGCCTTCCGGGTCGATTCGGCGTACGGCTGAAGGATCCTCGCGGGGTCGGCGGTCGTGAGGGCCGCCCGGACATCGGGGGAGCCGGCCACGGTCTGCGCCACCGCGAGCACCTCCTCCTGGGCGGCCTGGCGGGAGTCGCTGCGAGCCAGCCAGACGGCGCCCGCCGCGCCGGCCAGCACGAGCAGCGTCACCACCATCGCCTGGAGGGCGAAGAGTTGCCCCGCGATGCTCCACTGGCGTCGGGCCACCTCCACCACCTCCCTCGTCGCGCCACCGTTTCTGCCGTCGCGGTGAACAGAATGACCGCAAGGCTGTCAATGGGTGAGACGCGCTTCACATTGTCGACATGGACACCACCGCATCCGCCACCACCTCGACACCGGCGGTCCGCCGGGACCGTACCCGTTACCTGTATCTGGCCGTCATCGTGGCCGTGGTCGCCGGCATCGTGGTCGGCCTGGTCGCCCCCGAATTCGGCAAGGAACTCAAGCCGATCGGCACCGGCTTCGTCAACCTGATCAAGATGATGATCAGCCCGGTCATCTTCTGCACCATCGTGCTCGGCGTCGGCTCCGTCCGGCAGGCCGCGAAGGTCGGCAAGGTCGGCGGCCTGGCCCTCGGCTACTTCCTGACCATGTCGACCGTCGCGCTCGCCATCGGCCTGGTCGTCGGCAACCTCATCCACCCCGGCTCGGGCCTGAACCTCGGCCCGGACCTCGTCGGCTCCGGCAAGGCCGCCGCCGGTGACGAGGCCGCCGGTACGGCCGACTTCCTGCTCGGGATCATCCCGACGACGTTGCTCTCCTCGCTCACCGAGGGCAAGGTGCTCCAGACGCTGCTGGTCGCACTACTGGTCGGCTTTGCCGTCCAGGCCATGGGCCGGCGGGGTGAGCCGGTGCTCAGCGCCATCACCGTCATCCAGCGGGTCGTCTTCAAGGTCCTCGCCATGATCATGTGGCTGGCGCCGATCGGGGCGTTCGGCGCGATGGCCGCCGTGGTCGGCGCGACCGGCGTGGACGCCCTCAAGAGCCTCGCCCAGATCATGGTGGGCTTCTACGCCACCTGTCTGATCTTCGTGCTGGTGTTCCTGGGCGCGCTGCTGTGGTTCGTGGCCCGGATCTCGATCTTCTCGCTGCTGCGTTACCTGGGCCGGGAGTTCCTGCTGATCCTGTCGACCTCGTCGTCGGAGTCGGCGCTGCCGCGGCTGATCGCCAAGATGGAGCACTTCGGCGTGAGCAAGCCGGTCGTCGGCATCACGGTGCCGACCGGCTACTCGTTCAACCTGGACGGTACGGCGATCTACCTGACCATGGCGTCGCTGTTCATCGCCGACGCGCTGGGCAAGCCGTTGGCCATCGGCGAGCAGATCTCGCTGCTGCTGTTCATGATCATTGCGTCGAAGGGCGCCGCCGGGGTCACCGGGGCCGGGCTGGCCACGCTGGCCGGCGGCCTCCAGTCGCACCGGCCGGACCTCGTCGACGGGGTCGGGCTGATCGTCGGCATCGACCGGTTCATGTCGGAGGCTCGGGCGCTGACCAACTTCGCCGGCAACGCGGTGGCGACCGTACTGGTGGGAACCTGGACCGGAGAGTTCGACCGGGAACGGGCGGTGGGTGTGCTGAGCGGCAACGACCCGTTCGACGAGGCCACCATGGTCGACGAGCACGACGACGACGAGGCGGCGTCCCGCCCCGACGAGAAGGAGGCCACGCCGGCCGGAGTCCCGGCCTGAGTCGAGGCGTGGACCCGGGGTCGCGGCGGCGCAGTGCCGCCGCGACGCCGACCCCCCCCGTTGATCAAGAGGCTTGCGTCACGACACCCCGGGATGGGTGACGCAAAGCTCTTGATCAACCGGGGCTGGGCTGGGGTGGGGTGGGGT
>NZ_QGSY01000314.1 GCF_003857035.1 Micromonospora arida | reverse complement strand
ATCATGTCACGCGCCCGTGGCCAATCCGGCCGAACCGGGCGCGTGACATGATTGCGCCATGGGGAAACAGCAGGACGTCGGCGCGTCCGACCGTCACAGCGAGTCCGGCACCACCGCCCACCGTCCGATCGGTGGCAGCGTTGACGCTCGGCTCGCCCTCGCCCAAGACCCCACAACGCCACAAATGACCCTTATCGACCTGGCGTCCGACCCATCGGAGCTGGTCCGCAAGGCGGTCGCCTCGCGGGCCGACGCACCCGCGCAGGCCCTTCGACCGCTCACCCGCGACCATGATCGTCAGGTCCGGGAGGCAGTGGCGAGGAACCCCTCCACGTCGATCGCCAACCTCATGCGCCTGGTCAAGGACGCCGACCGGTGGGTCCGCTGGGCGGTCGCCGGCAACCCGGCCTGTGACGAGTCGATCCGCAAGGTCATGTCGGAAACCTCGGACAAGGAGCTTCGCGGCCTCCTCGCGGAGAGTCGTGAGCTGGAGCCGGAGCTGGCCGCCAAGCTGATCGACGACGTGTCACCCGAGGTACGGGAACGACTCGGCACGCACACCCACGACCCCGACGTGATCAACGCCCTGCTGGCCGATCGCACCGCACGCGTACGCAAGGGGGTTGCCCGCAACCCGCGGACCACCGCCGCGCAGCGCAGTGCGCTCGCCGCGGACCCGGTGGTCGACGTCCGTGCCGCGCTGGTGCGGGCCGTCGAGCTGAGCGAGGCGGACCTGGCCCGTCTGGTCGACGACCGCGCGGTGCAGGTCCGACTGGCGATGGCGACGTCCGAGTTCGTTCCGCCGCACATCCGGGAGACGCTTACTCGCGATGCCGACGAGATGGTGGCCAGCGCGGCACGGGACTACCGCCCCGGCGCCGGCAACGCCTCCGCCGTGCGGGCACCCCGCATCGCGCACCGGCCCTCCGCCGGCGCGAGTCGATCGAGCGGCGGCACCGCCCAGTAGGACCACGTTCGCGCGTCACCGCTCCGACCAAGATCAGGTGATGAAAAGTAGTGTC
Source organism: Micromonospora arida (assembly GCF_003857035.1). Lineage (GTDB taxonomy): Bacteria > Actinomycetota > Actinomycetes > Mycobacteriales > Micromonosporaceae > Micromonospora > Micromonospora arida. The sequence continues at coordinate 12,300 of NZ_QGSY01000314.1, read as the reverse complement.
CAGGAACCTTCCTGACCTATTTTTCATCACCTGATCGTCGTGCTCCGGCAGGGGAAGTGCAGCTCAGGTACTCAACCTGGCCTTGAGGCAGTCACAGCTTCGTCGCGATCGCCGCGGCCCACTGTCCGCGTCGACCCTCGCGAGGATGACAAGGGCCCACTCCAGTGATGAGTTGTCGCGTCCGCGCCCGTCATACCTACGACAGGACATGACGAGGCGGAAGGATGACGTGATGAGTGCGGACACGCGGCTGGAGGAGCTGGGCGTGAGTGGTCTGGGCGAGGTCGACGAGCCGGTGTTCTCGGGGCTGGCGCAGCGGCACCGGCGGGAGTTGCACGTGCACTGCTACCGGATGCTCGGCTCGTTCGAGGACGCCGAGGACACCGTGCAGGAGACGTTCCTGCGTGCCTGGCGGCGGCGGGAGACCTTCGAAGGGCGGTCGACCTTCCGGGCCTGGCTGTACCGCATCGCCACCAACGCCTGCCTGGACCTGCTCGCCAAGCGCCGCCCGGAGCCGGCGACCGGCGGCGAGGTGCTGTGGTTGCAGCCCTACCCGGATCGGTTGCTCGACGAGGTGCCCGCTGGCGACGCGGACGAGCCGGAGACCGTCGCCGTCGCGCGGGAGACGATCGAGCTGGCGTACCTGGTCGCGGTCCAGCACCTCGCGCCGCGTCCACGGGCCGTGCTGATCCTGCGGGACGTGCTCGGCTGGCCGGCCAGGGACGTCGCGGAGCTGCTCGGAGACTCGGTCAACTCGGTGAACAGCGCGCTGCAGCGGGCTCGCGCCGGCATGCGGGAGCACCTGCCCGCCGAGCGGCAGGACTGGACCGGCGGCGACGAGGACGCCGGCACGCGCGAGCTGGTACGCCGCTTCACCGACGCCAGCGTGGCCACGAACGTCGACGCGCTCGCTGCCATGCTGCGAGACGACGTCCGCTACTCGATGCCGCCCACGCCGGGCCTGTACGTCGGCCGTGACGCGGTGGTGAACAGCTGGGTCGAGGACGGCTTCGATGGCATGAAGGGCCTGCGTGCGGTCCCCACCTCGGTGAACCGCCAGCCCGCCGTCGCCTTCTACCACTGGCGGGAGCAGGAGGGCGCGTACCTGCCGTTGACGATCGACGTCCTGCGCATCACCGGCGGCGCGATCACCGAGGTCTTCATCTTTCACGACGACCAGTTCCCGCGGCTCGGGCTGCCGGAACGTCTGCCGGCGGACGGCACGGAGTAGTCCCGGTGCGGACGCTCACGCTGCGCGGTGGCGCGCGTGCCGAGGTGGTCGCGGCGGAGTGGCACGACGCGTTCGGCGTGGTCACCCGCGGGCGGGTGCAGTTGGAGCTGCGCGACGGCGAGCCCGGGCCGGTCTTCGGGCGCGATGCCGGCTTCTGGCTGCGCGGCACCGGCGTCCGCGCGCTGTGTAACCCCGACCGTCGTACGGCGGAAGTGCGTGTCTTCACGCCCGGCGCCGTCACACGGCAGGCAACACATTCCGTACGCCAGGCTCCGTATGAAGGAGACGACATGAACAGCATGAAGGACACCGGGATCGTGGCCGGTCCGGCCTCGGGCCCACCCCGCTACACGCACCGATTCCGTGGGCTCGCCGGCACCGGATTGATTGCCACGCTCGCGGCGATGGTGATCACCACCCTCGCCGCCGCATTGGCCCGGGCCGCTGGCGTCGACTTCGAGATCCCCGAGGGTGGCGAGACGATTCCGTTGTCCGGGTTCGCCGTGGTGACCGGCTTCTTCTCGATCGTGGGCGTCGTCATCGCCGTGGCTCTGCTCCGGTGGAGCGCTCGACCCGCCGACCGGTTCGTGTGGACGGCGGTGGCCTTGACTGTGATCTCGCTGGTCCCGCCCCTCATCTCCGGGGCGAACGCGGCCACCGTCACCGCCCTCCTCGGGCTGCACCTCGTCGCCGCGGCGGTGGTGATCCCCGTCCTGACACGGAGCCTGCGTACCCGGACCGACTGACGACACCTCGCGCACACCGAACCGCGCAGGGGGCCGGCCCATCGGGCCGGCCCCCTGCCTCACGCGCCGCTCGTCGGGCCGCCAACCGCGTCCCGGTCAGGTGGGCCGGTCTGCTCCCACAGTGACTTCATCTCGTCGAAGGCCTGCTCCATCAGTTGCACCATCGCCTGCCGGGCACGCTCCCCGTCGCGCCGCTGGATCGCCTGGGCGACGTCGGCGTGCATCTGGAGGGCCTGCTCATGCGGGTGGTGCGGCATGAGGTGGTGCTTGTGCCGGCCGGTGAGCACCTCCGCGACCAGCTCCTGGAGCCGGACGAACATCTCGTTGCCGGAGGCGAGCAGGACGCGCCGATGAAACTCGATGTCGAGGTGCAGGAACCGCTCCTCGTCACCGGCCTCGCCGGCCGCCCACATCTTCGCCGCCAGGCCGACCAGGTCACTCGCTTCGTCGCGGCCGATCCGGCTGGCGGCCAGGTAGGCCGCGTGCGGCTCGACGGCGGTGCGCAGCTCGGTGATCGAGCGGAGCTGGGCCATCCGGCCGGCCGAGGCGAGACGCCAGCGAATCACCTGCGGGTCGAAGACGTTCCACGCGCTCGCCGGTCGGATCATCACACCTACCCGTCGGCGCGCCTCGATGAATCCGATCGAGGCCAGCACTCGCAGCACCTCGCGGACGACCGAACGGGACACGGCGTAGCGGTCGACCAGCTCGTCGATGTTGAGGACCGATCCGGGTGCCAACTCGCCGCCGCAGATGGCGGTGCCGAGGTGTTCGAGGACGCGCGCGTGTAGCCCGGACTCGGCGGGGAGGGCCGGAGCGGCTGCAACCTCTGGTGAGGACGGTTCCACTCAAAGATCATATCATTTGCATCAACCTCTTGAGGTAATCAGCTTTTTCGGCCTAGCATCCCGATGTTAAGCGGATGTAACACCGAGGTAGCGGCTCTCTCGGGGGCGGCGACCACGACAGAAGGAGAGACAAGCGTGCGACGTCGATCGATAATCGGCACTTCTCTGGCTGTGGTCACCGCCATGAGCCTGGCCGCATGCGGCGGCGATGGCGGCGGCGAGGGCTCGAAGACCGTTCGCGTGACACTTGTCAACCACGTGTGGACCGAGAACATCAAGAAGGCCCTGCCGGAGTTCGAGAAGCAGTCCGGCCTCACTGTCGAAGTCACCCAGCTCGGCGAGGACCAGCTCTCCGACCAGTACAACGTCAAGCTGAACGCCGGGTCCACCGACCTCGACGTGATGATGTACCGGCCCCTGCAGGAGGGGAAGCTGTTCGGCAAGAACAAGTACCTCGCCGACCTGAGCGAGAAGGTCAAGTCCGACAGCGCCTTCGAGTTCGGTGACTTCCAGGCTGGGCCGGTGCAGGCGACGACCTATGAGGACAAGGTCGTCGGTCTGCCGATCATCACCGAGCAGGAGGTCCTCTACTACCGCAAGGACCTTCTGACGAAGTCCGGCTTCACCGCACCGCCCAAGACCCTGGACGAGCTCAAGGCGCAGGCCGCGAAGATCGAGGCCGACAACCCGGGCGTCGCCGGCTTCGTCGCCCGTACCGGCAAGGCCGCCGCGGTCACGCAGTTCTCCAGCTTCCTCTTCAGCTTCGGCGGCGACTTCGTGGACGCCAGTGGGAAGGCCACTGTCAACACCGAGCAGGCCAAGCAGGCGTACGCCTACTACGGCGGGCTGCTCAGGGACCACGGCCCGGAGAACATCAGCACCGACATGAGCTGGTCGGAGGCGATGGCGATCTTCACGCAGGGCAAGGCCGCCTTCTACACCGAGGCCAACTCGCTCTACAAGAACGCCACCGACCCGACCAAGTCCAAGGTCGTCGACTCCGTCGGCTTCACCGCCTTCCCGGCCGGCCCGGCCGGATCGAAGCCGTACAACATCCCCTCCTGGGCGCTCGGCATGAACGACAGCTCGGAGAACAAGGACAACGCCTGGAAGTTCATCCAGTGGGCGGCCGGCAAGGAGCAGGCGCTGGCGCAGCAGACGGCCGGCGTACCCGGTGCCCGTACCTCGGTCTGGGCCAACCCGGCGAGCACCGCGACCCTGCCGAAGGACCTTGCCGAGGCCAACACGGTCAGCACCGCCAACGGCGTCGGGCACGACCGTCCGCTGGTGGTCAAGGTGGCTGAGGCGCGGGAGATCGTCGGCCAGCCGATCGTCGACGCGATCACCGGCAAGGACGCCGCCAGCTCGGCGGACGCGGCGAACGCGGCGTTCCAGAAGTTCCTCGACGACGAGGCGAAGTAACCCACGCGCAGGGCGGCGGGGCCGACCGGCTCCGCCGCCTCGCCGGGACCTGACCCCTCCAACCCGGAGATCTCAATGTCAGCGGTTCTCACCCCCCGTACCGATTCGCCCGAGGCCCCCGCGGCGTCAGTGGACACGACGTCGGCCTGGTCGCGTTGGGCCAACGAACACCGCAAGTGGCTCTTCGCTGCACCCGCCATGGCGTTCGTCGCCGTGTTGATCATCTTTCCGGTGGCGTGGACCGGGTACCTGAGCCTGACCGACGCAGAGGGTTCGGTACGCGCCGAGTCCGAGTTCATCGGTTTCCAGAACTACCTCGACGTGCTCACCGACACCGACCGGTTCTGGCCGGCGGTCTGGCGTACGGTCCTCTTCACCGGCGTCGTGTTGTTCTTCGAGGTCATTCTCGGCATGGCGATCGCCCTGCTGCTGTGGCGGCCCTTCCGCGGTGAGAAGTGGGTCCGCGTCGCGATCCTCCTGCCGCTGGTGGCCACTCCGGTGGCGGTCGGCATGATGTGGCGCCTGATCTTCGACCCCAACATCGGGATGGCGAACCAACTGCTCGGCTGGATCGGCATCGGCCCCCAACCCTGGCTGGCCGGGCAGCACTCGGCCCTGCCGACGACGATGTTCATCGACATCTGGCAGTGGACCCCGATGGTCGTGCTGATCCTGCTCGCCGGGCTCACCTCGCTGTCCGACGAGCCCCAGGAGGCGGCCCGGATCGACGGCGCCAGCAGTTGGCAGCGGTTCCGGCACGTCACCCTCCCGCTGCTGATGCCCACGGTGATCGTCGCCATCCTGCTACGTGGCATCGACGCGTTGAAGACGTTCGACATCCTCTACGCCACCAAGGGGCGCGGCGGCGGATCGTTCCACGAGGTCGAGACCCTCAACGTGTACGCGTACGGCCTCAGCTTCGACTACAACGACTACGGCGTCTCCTCGACCGTCCTCATCATCTTCTTCCTGATCATCATCGGGGTGATGTGGGCCCTCACCTATCGCAAGAAGGGGCTGGGCCGATGAAGCCGAGCAAGCCGTACCGGGTGTTCCGCAACTCGGCTCTCGTCGTCGTGGTGTTCGCGCTGATGGCGCCGCTGCTCTGGATGATCGCCGCGTCGTTCAAGACCAACGTGGACATCTACGACACCGCCAAGGCGTTCGTCTTCTCGCCCAGCCTGAAGAACTACGAGACCGTCCTCCAGCAGGCCAACTATCTCGAGTTCATCGGCAACAGCCTCTGGGTGGCGTTCGCGGCCACCACGCTCTCGCTCCTGCTGGGGGTGCCCGCCGCCTACTCCATGAGCCGCTTCAACATGAAGAAGTCGGCGCTCGTCGTGCTCATGGCCCGGGTGATCCCGGGCGTCTCGCTCCTGGTGCCCTGGTACTACGTCTTCTCGAACCTGAAGCTGGTCGGCGGGTTCAGCGTGCTGATCCTGAGCCACATGTTCGTGTCGCTGCCGCTGATCGTCTACATCATGATGGGCTACTTCGACGGCCTGCCGACCGAGCTGGAAGAGGCGGCGCTGGTCGACGGGCTGACCCACATCGGCGCGTTCCGGCGGATCACCCTGCCGCTGTCGGTGCCCGGCGTCGCGACCGCCGGCATCCTCTCGTTCATCTTCTCCTGGAACAACTTCATGTTCGCCCTGGTGCTCTCCGGCTCCGACACCAAGACGCTGCCCGTGGCGATCTTCGACTTCGTCGGCTACGCCAGCATCGACTGGGGCGGCCTGATGGCCGCCGCGACAGTGGTCACCCTGCCGATCATGCTGATCGCCCTGTTCGTGCAGAAGTACGTCGTCTCCGGCCTCACCGCCGGTGCCACGAAGGGCTGACCGCGACATGACGACGATCGCGAAGGTGGAGACGTTCCTGGTCGCGCCCCGCTGGCTGTTCGTCCGGATCGAGACTGAGTCCGGCATCGTCGGCTGGGGCGAGGCGACCTGCGAGGGCCGGTCCGAGACCGTGCGCACTGCCGTCCACCAACTCAGCGAGCTGCTCACGGGACGGGACGCCCTGCGCATCGAGGACCACTGGCAGGTGCTGACCAAGGGGTCCTTCTACCGGGGCGGCCCGATCCTGGCCAGCGCGGTGTCCGGTCTGGACCAGGCGCTCTGGGACATCGCCGGTAAGCACTACGGCGCTCCCGTGCACCAGCTCCTCGGTGGGCCGGTCCGGGATCGGATCCGGGTCTACGGCTGGATCGGTGGTGACGAGCCCGCCGAGATCCGCGACCAGATCAGCGCCCGGATCGAGGCGGGCCTGACCGCGGTGAAGATGAACGCGTCCGGGCGGATGGGCGCGCTCGCCTCGGTCGCCGACCTCGACGCGGTGGTGCAGCGGGTGGCCGTCGCCCGCGAGGTCCTCGGCGACGACCGCGACGTCGCTGTCGACTTCCACGGTCGGTTCACCCTCGCCAACGTCCGGCGGGTCGCCCCGCTGCTGGAGCCGTACCGGCCGTTCTTCCTGGAAGAACCGGTGGTGCCGGAGAACTCGCACCTGATCGGTGAGGTCGTCCGCTGCACCACCACCCCCATCTCGACGGGGGAGCGGCTCTACAGCCGGCAGGAGTTCCTGCCCGTGTTGCAGGCCGGCATCGCCGTGGCCCAGCCGGACCTCGCGCACGCTGGCGGCATCACCGAGGTTCGCAAGATCGCCACGTTGGCCGAGCTGTACGACGTGCAGATCGCCCCGCACTGCCCGCTCGGGCCGATCGCCCTCGCCGCCTGCCTCCAGGTCGGCTTCGCCACACCCAACTTCCTGATCCAGGAACAGAGCATCGGCATCCACTACAACCAGGGCGCCGAGGTGCTCGACTACTGCCTCGACCAGACCCCGCTGACCTTCGTCGACGGGTACGTGCAGCGGTTGACAGCGCCCGGTCTCGGCATCGAGATCGACGAACACGCCGTGCGGACCGCGGACAAGCGCGGGCACGCCTGGCGCAGCCCGACCTGGCGGCACCCCGACGGCTCCTACGCGGAGTGGTGAGACCCCGACCGGCAAGAACGAAAGGCACCCCGTGAAGATCGTCGCAGCGGACATCATCGTGACCAGCCCCGACCGGAACTTCGTCACCCTCAAGATCACCACTGATGAGGGCATCACCGGTCTGGGCGACGCCACGCTCAACGGCCGCGAGCTCTCCGTCGCCTCCTACCTGCGCGACCACGTCGCCCCGCTGCTGATGGGACGGGACCCGCACCGGATCGAGGACACCTGGCAGTTCCTCTACCGCTCGGCGTACTGGCGGCGGGGCCCGGTCACCATGGCGGCCATCGCCGCGGTGGACGTCGCGCTCTGGGACATCAAGGCCAAGGCCGCGGGCATGCCGCTGTACCAACTGCTGGGCGGCGCGTCCCGCACCGGCATCATGGCGTACGGGCACGCGTCGGGGCGGGACATCCCCGAGCTGTTCGACTCGATCCGTCGCCACCTCGACGAGGGCTTCCGGTCGATCCGGGTGCAGACCTCGGTGCCGGGGATCAACGCGGTCTACGGCGTGGCAGCACAACCCAGTTCCACCGGCCAGCGCTACGACTACGAGCCCGCGCAGCGCACCCCGCTGCCCGCCGAGGAGGACTGGGACACCCGCGCGTACCTGCGCCACCTGCCGTCGGTCTTCGAGGCGGTGCGCGGCGAGTTCGGCCCGGAGTTGCCGCTGCTGCACGACGGTCACCACCGGATGACCCCGATCCAGGCCGCCAAGCTCGGCAAGGCGCTCGAACCGTACGACCTGTTCTGGCTGGAGGACTGCACCCCGGCCGAGAACCAGGAGGCGCTGCGGCTGGTCCGCCAGCACACCACCACCCCGCTGGCCATCGGTGAGGTCTTCAACACGGTCTGGGACTACCAGACCCTGATCCGGGAGCAGTTGATCGACTACGTCCGGTCGGCGGTCACCCACACCGGCGGCATCACCGCCATGCGCAAGCTGCTCGACTTCGCCGCCCAGTATCAGATCAAGTCCGGCATCCACGGACCCACCGACATCTCCCCGGTGGGCATGGCCGCGGCCCTGCACCTGGACCTGGCGATCCACAACTTCGGGATCCAGGAGTACATGAAGCACACCCCGCTGGCCAACGAGGTGTTCCGGCAGTCGTTCACCTTCACCGACGGCTACCTGCACCCGGGCGACCAACCGGGGCTCGGGGTGGAGCTCGACGAGGAGGCGGCGGCACGGTTCCCGTACGAGCCGGCGTACCTGCCGTTCAACCGGCTCAAGGACGGCACGGTCCATGACTGGTGAGCGGCGCGGCGCCCGGCCCACCCGGCATGTCGTGGTGATGGGCGTCTCCGGGGCCGGCAAGACCACTGTGGCGCGTGGGATCGGCGCGGCGACGGGGCTGACATTCGCCGAGGCGGACGAGTTCCACTCCCCGCAGAACGTGGCGCGGATGCGCTCCGGCGTACCGCTGGACGACACCACCCGGTGGCCCTGGCTGCGGGACATCGCCGGGTGGATCACCGATCGCGGCGCCGAGGGCCGCTCGACGGTGCTGGCCTGCTCGGCGTTGAAGCGGTCGTACCGGGACGTGCTCCGTCAGGGCCCGCTCCGGGTGGACTTCGTGCACCTGGACGGGCCGGTGGAGGTCATCCGAGCCCGATTGGCCCGGCGCGAGGGGCATTACATGCCGGCCAGTCTGCTGGAGTCGCAGCTCGCCACGCTGGAACCGGCCGAGCCGGACGAGTCGGTGCTCGTACTCGATGTCTCGCTGGCCCCGGAGGCACTGGTCGCGGCGGCCGTCAAGGGTCTCGGTCTGCCGGCTTCGGTGCCGTCGGGGAAGCACCAGGACCGCGGGTCAAATCCCACGTCGGGGGCATGTTAGGTTAGCCTGCCCTAATCATAAGTGGAGTCCGTCGCCGTGCCCTCATCGATCCGAGCATGACAGTCGCCGAGACCACCGGTGGTGTGGTGCTCCGTCGCGCGCTGCGTCGACAGCGCGCCCGGGTGGCCGGCGGCATCGCGCTGCTCTGCACCCACCAGGCCACCGAAGCCCTCGTCCCGGTGGCCATCGGCGTGGTCATCGACCGTGCGGTGGCCACCGGGGACGTCCGGGCCCTGCTGCTCTCGCTGGCCGGCCTGGCCGCCCTGTTCACAGTGCTCGCCTTCGCCTACCGGGCCGGCGCACGACTGGCGTTCGCTGCCGTCGAACACGAGGCGCACGCCACCCGGGTCGAGATCGTCCGCAGCGCCCTCGATCCGCGTGGACGCCGGTCCGGCATGCGCGACGGCGAACTGCTCTCCGTGACGGCCTCCGACGCCGAGCTGTCCGCGCTCGTCGTGCGGGTCGCGGGACTCACCGCCGCGGCGCTCACCGCCATCGTGGTCGCGGCCGTCGCGCTGCTCGTCGTCGACATTCCTCTCGGCCTCGGGGTGCTCATCGGCGTACCCCTGCTGGTCTTCGCCCTCCAGCGGATGGCGCCGCTGCTCACCCGGCGCAGCACGTCGCAGCAGGAGGCGCTCGCCGCCACGACCGCGCTCGCCGTCGACCTCGTCAGCGGCCTGCGCGTGCTGCGCGGCATCGGCGCACAGGACCACGCCGCCCGCCGGTACGCGGGAGCCAGCCGTCACGCGCTCGACGTCACCCTGCGCGCCGCCACCACCAAGGGTCTGCACCTCGGGCTCACCACCACTGTCAACGGCCTCTTCCTCGCCACGGTCGCCGGCTTCGCCGGTTGGCTCGCACTACAGGGCCGGCTCACCATCGGCGAGCTCGTCGCCGTGGTCGGGCTGGCCCAGTTCATCGCCGAGCCGGTGCAGACGCTCGGGTACTGCGTCCAGCTGTTCGCCATGGCCCGAGCCTCCGCGGGACGGGTGGCCAGGGTCCTCGGCGCCGCGCCGGCCGTCCAGCCGGGCGACGCCGGGCCGCCCGCCCCGAGCCCCTCCCGGCTCACCCTCGACGGGGTCTCGTACGCGGGCCTCGACGACGTCAGCCTGCGCGTCCGCGCCGGTGAGATCCTGGGCGTGCTCGCCTACGATCCGAGCGAGGCTGAGGCGCTGGTCGCGCTGCTGGCCGGTCGGGTGCCCCGCGCGGACCACCGGGGGACGATCCGCGTCGACGACGTGCCCGCCGACGATCTGCACATCGACGCCGCGCGCACCGTGGTCCTGGTCGAGCAGCATGACGTGGCCCTGTTCGAGGGGACCCTGCGCGCCAATCTCAGCGCCGGCGCCTCCGTCGACGACGAGGTACTGCGTGCCGCCGTGCGGGCTGCCGCAGCCGAGGACGTGCTCGCCGCGCACCCACACGGATTCGACCGCCTGCTCACCGAACGCGGAGCGAACCTCTCCGGTGGGCAGCGGCAGCGGATCGGGCTCGCGAGGGCGCTCGTCGCCGACCCGCCGGTGCTGGTGCTGCACAACCCCACCACGGCGGTCGACGCGGTGACCGAGGGGTTGCTCGCCACCAGGTTGGCCGGGGCGCGCGGGGCGGGAAACCGCGGCACGGTGCTGATCACCACCAGCCCGGCGCTGCTGCGGATCACCGACCGGGTCGCGGTGATCGACCGGGGACGGGTCGTCGTCGAGGGTCCGCACGAGCGGTTGCTCGCCAGCGACGCCCGCTACCGGGAGGAAACCCTGCGATGACGTCCGAGCCGATCACCCGGCAACTGCTGCCCACGGCCACCGGCCGGCAGACCTGGGTCGCCCTCCGTACCGAGTTGGCCCTCCTGCCAGGGCTCAGCGCCGCCGCCGGCACGTTGCTGGTCGTCGCCGCCGCGACCGGGCTGGTCGCCCCCTGGGTGCTCGGTCGCCTCGTCGACGACGTCATCGCCGGGACCGACACGCCTCGGGTGATCGCCTGGGCCGGCGTGATCGCGGGCGCCGCCGTGATCGCGGGGCTCCTCACCGCGGCCGGAGCGGCGGTCGCCGCGCGCCTCGGCGAGACCGTGCTGGCCCGACTCCGGGAGCGGGTCCTCGACCGCGCCCTGCACCTGCCGTCGGCCACCCTGGAGCGAGCCGGGACCGGGGACCTGGTGGCCCGTGCCGGCGACGACGTGGCAGTGGTGACGAATGTGATCGCCACCAGCGGCCCCGCCTTCCTCGGCGCGCTGCTGTCCGTCGTGCTGACCGCGGCGGGGCTCTTCGCCCTCGACTGGCGGCTCGGCATCGCCGGCTTGGCCGCGGCCCCGGCGTACGCGGTGGCGCTGCGCTGGTACCTCAAGCGGTCGGTGCCGTACTACGCCCGCGAGCGGGTGGCGACGGGCGAGCGCGCGCAGGCGACGGCCGAGGCGCTGCGGGGGGCGGCCACCGTGCGCGCCTACCGGATGGAGGACGCCCACGTCGCGCGGATCGCGGAGCGCTCCGGCGTCGCCCGCGACCTGTCGCTGGAGATCTTCGGTCTCTACACCCGCTTCGGCCTGCGCATCAACCGCTCGGAGTTCGTGGGGCTCGCCGCCGTGCTGCTAGCCGGCTTCCTGCTGGTACGCGGTGACCTGGCCACCATCGGCGCCGCCACCACTGCCGCCCTCTACTTCCACCGCCTCTTCAACCCCATCGGCCTGCTGCTGTTCGAGTCGGACTCGGTGTTGCAGGCCGGGGCCAGCCTGGCCCGACTCGTCGGGGTCACCACCCTGCCGGACACCGCGACCCCCGCCGGCACCGAGCCCAACCGCCACGATCGGGGCGTACCGGCGGCACTGGAGGTGACCGTCGGGCAGCACCGCTACGACGACGGGCCGGTGGTGCTGCGGGACATCCGCCTGCGTCTCGCCCCCGGGGAGCGCGTCGCCCTGGTCGGCGCGAGCGGCGCGGGCAAGAGCACCCTCGCCGGCATCATCGCCGGCATCATCGCGCCCACCGACGGCGCGGTGACCCTGCGCGGCGTGCCGCTGACACAGCTCGACGAGCACCGCCTCCGTCGCGAGATCGCTCTGATCAGCCAGGAGGTGCACGTCTTCGCCGGGCCGCTCGCCGACGACCTGCGCCTCGCCGACCCGGACGCCACCGACGCCGAGATCGCCGCCGCCCTCGACCTCGTCGGCGCCACCGAGTGGGTGCGGACCCTGCCGGAGGGCCTCGCCACCGCGGTGGGGGAGG
>NZ_QGSY01000185.1 GCF_003857035.1 Micromonospora arida | reverse complement strand
CTCCGTGGCGGCACCGACGGCCGGTGTGCTGCCGGCCGGCCGGGGCTTGGGCACCAGCGGCCGGGACGGGTCGATGGGCAGTCGCCCGCGGTCGGCGAGAACGGTCGCCCGTAGCCGCTCGATCCGTCCGCTGTCATCGGCGACGAAGACCTCCCGGCCGTCCACGGCGAGCGCCACGGCGAGCCCGGCGGTGAGCACGGTGGCGTCCTCCCGGGCGGTGACCAGCGCCACCCGGGCCGGCTGCCGGACCCGCTCGGCGACCGCCATCGCCACGTACCGGACGTCGGCGTCGACCGCCCGGGGGCTGCCCCGGAACGCCGGCCGGCGTACGGTGCCGAGCAGGGGAAGGCCGGAGGCCTCCCGGCCGTCGGCGACCGAGCGGACCCGCCGGTCGGTCGACTCCCAGAGGTACGCCAGCACGATGCCGATCAGCGCGCCACCGAGCAGGCCGGCGACCATGTAGAGCGGCCGGTGCCCGGCGGAGGTGACCAGCGCCTTCTCGGCGGTCTGGGTGACCCAGCCGGGGTTGACGTCGACCGCCGCGATCTCGGTACGGGCGGCGTTGAGCTGGGTGAGCTGGTTGTTGATCCCGGCCAGCTCGGCCACCAGCGCGTCACCGGCGGCGGTGTCCTTGGCGGTGTTCGCCCGCTTCTGCAACGCGGTCTGCTGGGCAGCGACCTTGGTGATGCTGGCGTCGTAGGAGCGCAACATCTCGGCGCGCTGCTGCTCGTACATGGTCCGGCGCACGCTCAGGTAGGCCTCGGCGGCCATGTTGGCGCTCTGCACGGCCTGGTGCGCCTCGCGCGCCTGGTAGGTGAAGCGCAGGATCTGCCCACCGGTGGGCACCTCGACCTCGAGCGCGTCGCGGATGTCCCGCGGGTCGCCGCCGGCCGAGTCGGCGAGCCGCTGCACCACCTCGGTGCCGGTGGCGATGCCGCTCTCCACGTTCATGTTGACCGCGCGGTCGGCGCCCGCGCCGCTGGGGGTGAAGGCGTCGGTCACCACCGGCCGGACCGCGACCACGGCGCTCGCGGACAGCGCCGCCGGCACCAGCAGCACGTAGCCGAGCGCGGCGAGCAGACCGACCATGGCGACGGCCGCCACCAACCGCAACCGGTGCATCGGCACCCGCAGCAGGTCGGTCAGTGTCACGGCACGCGAGGTGCCGGAGGACGGGCCGTCCGTGGGCCAGGGGGCGGGCGCTGCATCAGTCATGGAACTTCTTCACCGTCTGTTGAGGATTACCGACGACCACGACGCCGGGTGGCACGTCAGTGCGGACGACCGTCGCCGCGCCGACGACGCTGTCCCGACCGACCCGCACGCCCTTCAGGACCAGGGCGTGCGCGCCGACCCAGACGTTGTCCTCGAGAACGATCGGGGCACGGGTGAGCGGGCCGGGCGGTGCGTGCCGCTGCTCGGGGGGCAGGTTGTGGAAGTCGTTGTCGAGCAACTCGCAGTCCGACAGGAGGCACCGGTCCCCCACCGTGACCGACGTCCAGGTGCCGATCCAGGTGGCGTTGAGCAGACAGTCCGCACCGACGCGTACCTCACCGGGACCGGCGAAGCGGACGAGTTTGTTCAACCGGGTGCGGTCACCAATGGTCACCCGCACACCGCGCCGCAACCGGATCCGGCCACGGATCTCCACGTCCCGACCGAGCGTCAACCGTCGGTAACGGAGCTGATACCAGCCGCGTTTGACCGCGAAGACCAGACGCACCACGCGTCCCGTTCGGATGCCAGCGGCGCCGAGCAACGACCCTCCCCCACCGTTGCGGGCCGGCGGCGGTGGGTACCGCCACCGGCCCAACGTGAACAATCTACCGATGCTCCGTTACGAACGGTTGACCCTTACTGTACGGAGAAGAATGTCGATGGGGTAGACCAGGACAACTCGGGCGTCGCGCTGCTGATGACCGTCGCCGTGGTGCCGTTGACCACCGCGCTCGGCGCTGCCGTCGGGTCGAACGCCATGCTCCGCAGCGCACCGTCGGTGGAGCCGTAGACGATCCGACCGCCGACCCAGGCCATGCCCCGCACCGTGGACCAGGTCACACCGGTGGTCGGCAGAGCGAACTCGGTGGCACCCAGGTAGTTGCCGTCGATCTCGAAGTAGCGGTAGTAGAGGTTGTTCGCCCCGGTACGGGTGTAGTAGAGCCGGCCGTCGAGGAAGAAGGCACCGGTCAGCAACGCCGGGTTGTACCAGTCGTTGTAGCCGGACGCCTCCCACGGTGAGCCGATCGCGCCCCCGTTGAAGAGCGAGATGTCGATCCGACTGCCGGTGGGCGTGCCGGCCACCGTGTGCGACCAGTAGATCCGGTCGTCCACCCGCCACGTCGCGCCGGCCGCCGTGTACGCGGGCTGGCTGACGCTGGTCGCGGTGCCCAGCTCGGTGCCGTTGAACGGCACCTTCGCCACGGTGCCCGAGGCGGTGCCGAGGTAGAGGTTGCCGGTGGTGGCCGACGGCGGGTTCTTCGGGGTGAAGGTGCGTCCGCCGGCGAGCGGGAACATGCCGAGCCGGCCGTGGTACTCCTCGCCCATGCCATCGGAGTTGTGCCCGAAGTAGAGGCCGTCCGAGCCACGCCAGAGCACCGGCACCGACGAACCCCAGTTGCTGGTGCCCGACGGCATCGAGGCGCTGCCACTACGGCGCGGGTTCCAGTTCACCGGCATGCCGGTCGCCGGAGTGACGGCGGCGATGCCGAGCCGGTCGACAGCGCCCGAGCCGGCGTTGTCGCTGGCGTTCGGGTTGTTGAGCCAGCGGAAGTGCCCGCCCAGGTAGATGACGTTGTCCGCCACCTCGACCGAGGTGATGGTGTCGTTACCGGTGTAGTCGACCCAGGTGGCGAGCAGGCCAGAGCCCCGCGCGGCGGTCTCGAAGCGGACCAGGGCGTCGCAGTACGCGGCCGGCCAGCCGCCGCCGCCGTTGGTGCCGACCACGAACCAGCTGCCGTCGCCACCGAACTTCACGTCCTGCACGTAGTGCACGAAGGTCGTCGGCGCGGCGCACGGCGGAACGAACTTGTCGGTGCTCCAGTCGAGCAGCGTGGGAGTCCCGGAGACGTCCACCAACGCCATCTGGTTGCGCGGCAGGCCGTTGACGAGCGTGAAGTTGCCGCCGACGACCAGGGTGTCGCCGTCCGGCGCGACGTCGATGGTCCAGACGTACGACGTGGTGCCGTGCCGTCCCACCGTGGCGTCGATGCTGAAGCTCGGGTCGATCGCGCCGGTGGTCGCGTTGAGCCGTCCCAGACCGGCGTGCGCGGTGCCGTTGAGCCAGTTGAACGCACCGGCCACGTACAGCCAGTTGCCGTCCAGCGCCAGGTCACGGACCGTGCCGCCGTCGGAACGCCCGACCCAGCTGTCGATGATCGCGCCGGTCGCCGGGTTGAGCGCCACCAGGTTCTTCCGGGAGACGCCGTTGACGTTCTTGAAGGTGCCGCCGACGATCAGCGTGCCGCCGGGGCCGGCGAGCAGCGTGTTGACCGCGCCGTCGAGCACCGGCAGGAAGGTGGTCGACATGGTCCCGGTGGTCCGGTCGTACGCGAAGAGGTAGCGCTGCGTGACCCACGCGGAACTGGCGGTCTGCCGGAGCTGGGTGAAGCTGCCGCCGACGAAGACCGTGTTGCCCACCTGCGCGAAGGCACGGGTCTCACCGTCTCGGGCGTGCGGGGTCGTGTCGGCGGGGTTCGCCGACACCAGGGTCGCCGTGGCCGGGACCGGTACCACCGCGGCCGACGCGGTCGTGGGCACGCCCAGAGCTGCGGCGATGATCGCCAACGCGACCATCCCCGCCCGAGTACGACGTCGTCCTGCAAAACGCCACAAGTGCGAGAGTTTGGGCACGCTGCGCCTCCAGATTGGATGAGAACCCGAGGTAGCGTGCCTCGTCCAACCTGGTAAACAAAATCCGCCGATTGGGCGGTGCATGAATCCGCAAGCCGACAGAACGCCGGAGGATCGGCTGCGCGACCCCCGGCGAACGTCGTCCGGTCAGCCCGTTTCGAACGTCAGCGGTTACCTCCGGTGGGTTGCCGCAGGTAGGGATCCTGGCCGGCCTTCGCGAAGCCGGCCACCGCCGAGGCGTCGTGGTTCATCGTCATGTCACAGGTCGACGTGCGGTTGGTCATGCCGGCCGAGTTGAAGTAAATGGCCGCCTTGATCTTCGGGTGTGCCTTCAGCGCCGCCGGGAACTCCTGGAACCAGCGCTGCTTGGCACTCAGGTCGGCGGAGTTGAAGTTGGTGCCGAACTCGGCGAGCATCCGAGGCTTGCCGGCGCCGATGCCGTTGTCGTCCAGCCACCGGTAGAAGCCACCGACCGTCGTGCTCGGGCTCTTCCACACCGTGCTGCCGTTGCAGACGTGGAAGTTGTACGGGTCGTAGGCCACCCAGTCGACGTACCGGTCGCCGGGGTACAGGCCTGCGTACCGGGAGTAGTGCCCGGACCAGCCCATCATCGTCCAGACCCAGACCGCGTTGGTCGCTCCGGCGTTGGCGAACCGCTCGTGGACGTAGCGCCAGGCCCGGACGAAGTCGGCGTCGCTGCCCTTGTTCGGCTCGTCCTCCGGCTCGTGGTCGAAACCGATGAAGACCGGCACACCGGCGGCCTTGATCCGGCCCGCGACCGCGTCGATGGTGCCGTCCTGCTTGCCGCCGTAGACGTCCGACCACTTGAGGGTGGTGCCGGCGGAGAAGTCACGGGACTCCCAGGCGAAGAACATCAGCCGGCCTTCGCGCATCTGCTGCTGCTCGTACATGTCGGGGAAGGCGCCGTTGCTGCCGGCGTTGGAGAAGTCGTGGTAGCGGTGCACGATGTCGAACTTGCGCCCGACCTGAGTCTCCACATCGGTGACGGCCTTGCCGTGGTCCCAGCCGCCGGCCGCCCCGGCGGGCGAGTACATGCCCCACCAGGCGCCACAGGACGGGACGAGCTTGTCCGAGACGGAACCACAGTTGCCGGACGGGAGGGTGCCGCTGGCGCTCGGGGTCGGCGTCCGGGTCGGAGCGATGGTCGGCGACGGCTTGGGCGCGGCGGTGGTCGGCGACGCGCTCGGCGACGGCGGCGGTGCCGGCCGGGTGGTCGTCACCGGCGACGGCCGGGCCCCGAGGTCGTAGCTGATCAGCAGGCCGGGTCGCAGGTCCGTGTTGCGGTTCTCGACCGACGCCCAGTAGATCCGGCTCTCCAGGCCGCTCTGCGCCAACGAGACCGTCCAGGTGCCGTTGCCGGTGACCAGTTTGGAGACGTCCCACTCGTTGAAGCCCTTGGACACGCTGGTCACGCTGTCCAGTGCGGCACCGGCCGGCGTCAGCGGCGGCCGCGACTCGCGGGCGCTCAGCGGTGAGGCGTGCGCCGTCACCGTGGCGGCGAACTGCTGCCAGGCGTGCACCCGCAGCGTCGCCCGGATGTTGACCGCGTTGGCCGGCACCGTGGTCACCGCGAACTCGATGACCGCCTCGCGGCCACCGCGCGGGTTGCCGTCGCAGCGCGTCGCGCAGGTGGCCAGCGTCGACTTGGCCGCGTTGTCACCGTCCTGCGACACCGCGGTGGCGGTGGTGTCGGCCGCCGCCCGGATCGACAGGTCGTCGCTGGCCAGCAGCGGCATCATGGTCGCCACGATGCCGGCCACCACCGAACCGCCGACCACGCCGATGGCAATCGCCTTACGTCGGGGTCCGGAGCGGAACCGGGTGATGCGGTGCAGTCCGTGCCTGGTCAAGGAAACTCCCTGTGTCTGCGTCCGTAACGGTGAGCAGCGTATCGATGACCAGGACATGTGGCAGGTAGGACAGTTTTCCGTAAGCGCGTCTTAACCGTCCGCTAAGAAACCGCAGCAGGGAAATCAGGGACTCTGGCCGCAGGTGCGACCGAAGCCCGCCACCCACCTTGCCTGGGGAGCACGCGCGGAGTCAACGGGACGCGTTGGAAGCGCTTCCGGAACGTCTCGCGACCATCGGTGCCCGCGCCCGGACCCCACTGTTCGGTCGGTCAGCCGGCGCGAGCGGCAGTCAGCGCGGCGGCCATCGCCGCCCTCGGCGCGGTGACGCCGGTGAACTGCTCGAACTGCCCGACGGCCTGGGCCAGCAGCAGGTCCAGGCCGGAGACGACCCGGCAGCCGGCCGCGTCGGCGGCCGTCGCCAGCGGCGTCGGCCACGGGTCGTAGAGCGCGTCGAAGAACACCGCGCCCGGCCGCCAGGCCACCGCGCCGGCCAGCGGGTCGGCGACCCCTTTCGGCACCGTGGAGACGACCACGTCGGCGGTGGAGAGCTGCCGGGGCGCATCGGCCCATGGGGCGGGCGTCAGCGCGACACCCACCGCGCCGGCCACCGGGCGCAGCTCGTCGACCGCCTCGGGTCGGCGGGCCACCACCGTCACCGACGAGCACGCGAGCTGGGCGGCGGCGGCGAGCGCGGCGCGGGCCGTACCCCCGGCACCGAGCACCGTCACGGCGGCACCGGCGGTCACGCCGGCGTCGGTGAGCACCCGCACCATGCCGGCGACGTCGGTGTTGTCCGCGTACCAGGAGCCGTCCCGACGGCGTACCAACGTGTTGGCCGCGCCGACGGCGGCGGCGACCGGCGACGCGGCGTCGGCCACGGCGAGCGCCGCCTCCTTGCCCGGCATGGTCACCGACAACCCGGCCCACTCCGGGCCCAGGCCGGCGACCAGATCCGGCAGCTCCGCCGCCGCACACTCGATCCGGGTGTACGACCACCCGGTCAGCCCGGCGGCGACGTAACCCGCGGTGTGGATCACCGGGGAGAGGGAGTGCGCGATCGGCTTGCCCAGCACCGCGGCCCTACGGGTCGACACGGTCACCGCCGGTCGCGGCCGGTGGCCCGATCACTGTCGACATCACGTCCCCGCTCTCCCGCGCACGTCGGGATCGACCCTACCCAGCACCCCGGCCCAGGCACCAGGGAACCGGCTCGGCGACCACCTGGGCGACCGCGTCATCGTTTGACCCACATCGACGTTGGTAAAAGCATTACGGGGGCGGAAGCCCTGATCGAAAAGGGGAAAGGCCCCCTTCCCGACAGCGACCATAATTGCGGTCGCAATGGGAAAGGGAGCCTTTACAGCATGACCCGGCCGGTCAGATGATGCCGGCCTCCTTGGCCTTGTTCTCGTTGCGCTTGTGCTGCTCGTACGTCTCGGCGAACTCCGAGTGGCCCTCCTTGTCGATGGCCACGAAGTAGAGCCACTTGCCGGGCGGCGTGTCCATCGCCCCTTCCAGGGCCTGCTTGCCGGGGTTGTTGATCGGGGTGGGGATCATGCCCCGCAGCTTGCGGTTGTACGGGTTCTTCGGGTCGTCCAGCTCGGCCGCCGTCATCTGCTTGGACGACTTGGTCGGCTTACCGATCGACTCCAGGTAGTAGTTGACCGTGACGTCCATCTCCAGGCAGTTGCAGTCGAACTCGCCGTACACCCGGTTGTAGGCCACCCGGGCGACCTTGCCCAGGTCGTCCTTGTTGCCGGCCTCGGCCTGGGCCAGCGACGCCACGATCAGCGCCTCGTACGGGCTGACCTTGCGTTCCTCCTGCACCCGGTCGGCGAACTTCATCTCCACGGTCACCGAGAGGAAGCGGTTCACCATCAGCTTGAGGATGCTCTGGGCCGTGGACTTCGGCGGGATCTCGTACGTGTCCGGGAAGAGGAAACCCTCGATGGACTTCACGCTCTTCTTGCCGTCGCCGCGCGTGAACCACCACTCCGGGACACCGAGCGCCTCCGGGTCCTTCGCGGCGGCCTGGAAGTCCTTGACCGGGATCTTGGTCTTCTCGGAGAGCAGCTTGTAGATGTTCAAGCTCGTGCGGCCCTCGGGGATGGTCAGCCCGTTGACGATCTTGTTCTTCAGGTCGAGCATCGCGGTCACGGCGCTCGCGCCGCTCATCTGCTTGCGCAGCTTGTACGTGCCCGGCTGGATGTTCTTACTGCGCGACTCGGCCTCGGCCGCCTCGATGAAAGCCTTCTGGCTCTTCACCACGTCGGCCGCGACGAGGGCGTCGGCCATGTCGGCGAGCAGCGCGCCGTTCTTGATCTCGACGGTGATCTCACCGCTCCCGCTGCCGTCGTAGTCGGGGGTGACGAAGTAGTTCTGGATGCGGTCGAAGCCGTAGAACGCGCCGCCGCCGATGCCGCCCAACAGGAGCAGTGCCATCAGCAGGGCCAGGAATGTCTTGCCCCGGCCGCCGCCGCCGGACCCGCCCTTGCGCTTGCGGAAGCCGCGCCGGTGCCGACCCTTCTCCCCCCGCTCCGCCTCGTCGAACCCAAGATCCAGATCGTCGATCATTACGTCCGCCTCCGCTGCGCGTCCAGCCAGCTCTGCAGGATCTCCACCGCGGCCGCCTGATCGACAACCGCACGTTGACGTTTACCTCGGACGCCACGCTCGGCAAGCCTACGAGAAGCGACCACGGTCGACATCCTCTCGTCAGTGAGCGTTACCGGGACAGGCGCTATCACATCGACCAGTCGGTCAGCGTACGCCTTCACATGGGCGGCCGCAGGGCCATGCTTGCCGGCGAGATTGACCGGGAGACCGACGACAACCCCGACGGCCTCGTGCTCGGCCACCAACGCGGCCAGCTCGGCGAGGTCGCTCGGCACCGCGTCTGGCGCCGCCGTGAGATCGCGGGCCAGGGTGACCAGCGGCGTTGCCAAGATCCCGTCCGGATCCGAGCGGGAGACGCCCACCCGCACCTGACCGACATCCACGCCGATCCGCACACCACGCGTCAGCTCAGCCACCGACGGTCACCACCAGCCGGATACGAACCAGGGCGGACCGATCGGCCCGCCCTGACTCACAGTGATGATCCATCACGCCTCAGTGATCGCCTTCTCGACGGTGAGCAGCAGATTCGGCGCCTCGGCCGCCGGCAGACCGCCGCCCTGGGCCAGGTCGGGGCTGCCTCCTCCGCGCCCGGAGAACGCCGCCTTCACCAGATCCGACGCGGCCAGGCCACGGCTGCGCGCCGCCGCGTTGACCGCTACCACCAGGGACGCCTTGCCGTTCGACCGCGCCGCCACCGCGACGACCGCCGGCCGCGCCGGGTCGATCTTGCCGCGGATCTCCTGGGCCAGGGTGCGCACGTCGTTGCCGGCCGCGCCCTCCGGCGCCTCGGTGCCCACGTACGCGACCCCGCGCACGTCCTTGGCCTGCGCCGCGAGCGCTGCCGCGCCACCCAGCACCAGCTGGGCGCGCAGCTTCTCCAGCTCCTTCTCGGCGTCCCGAAGCTGGGTGACGGTCTGCTCCACCCGGTCGGCGACCTGGTCGTTGGGCACCCGGTACAGCTCGGCCAGCCGGGAGACCAGCAGGTGTTCCTTGGCCAGGAAGCCGAAGGCGTCCATGCCGACCAACGCCTCGACCCGGCGGACACCGGAGCCGATCGACGACTCGGAGAGGATCTTCACGAGGCCGAGCTGGGCCGAGCGGGCCACGTGCGTGCCGCCGCACAGCTCCCGGGCGTAGTCACCCACCTCGACGACCCGCACCTCCTCGCCGTACTTCTCGCCGAAGAGCGCCATCGCGCCGATGCGCCGCGCCTCCTCCAACGAGGTGACGAAGGCGTGCACCTCCAGGTCGGCCAGGAGCACCTCGTTGACCTGCTGCTCCACGTCGCGCAGGACGCTCGGCGACACCCCGGTCGGGGTGTTGAAGTCGAACCGGAGCCGACCCGGGGCGTTCAGCGACCCGGCCTGCGTGGCCGACTCTCCGAGGAAGTTCCGCATGGTCTGGTGCACCAGGTGCGTGGCGGTGTGCGACCGGGAGATCGCCCGACGTCGGGTCGTGTCGATCTCGGCGAAGCCGGCCTCACCGGCGCGTACCTCGCCCCGGATCACCCGGGCGCGGTGCACGATCAGACCGGGCACCGGCTGCTGCACGTCGAGCACCTCGACCTGCCCGCCACCAACCGTGATCATGCCCTGGTCGGGCTGCTGCCCACCGCCCTCGGCGTAGAACGGGGTGGTGTCCAGCACCAGCTCGATGGTGTCGCCCTCGGTCGCCGCCTGACGCGGGCCGTCGGCGCCGAGCAGCGCCCGCACCGTCGACTCGCGGGAGACCTCGCTGTACCCGGTGAACGTCACCGGACCACCCGCGTCGAGCACCGACCGGTACGCCGACAGGTCGACGTGCCCCGTCTTGCGGGCCTGCGCGTCCGCCTTCGCCCGGGTCCGCTGGTCGGCCATCAGCCGCCGGAACCCCTCGTCGTCGACAGTGAGGCCCTGCTCCGCGGCGATCTCCAGAGTCAGATCGATCGGGAAGCCGTAGGTGTCGTGCAGCTGGAACGCCTTCACCCCGGACAACGCCGAGCCGCCCGCCGTACGGGTCTCCGCGATCGCGGTGTCCAGGATCGTGGTGCCCGCCCGCAGGGTGGACAGGAACGCCTCCTCCTCCGCGTACGCGTAATCCGCGATCCGGTCGAAGTCGGTCGCCAGCTCCGGGTACGACGGCGCCATGCAGTCCCGGGCCACCGGCAGCAGCTCGGGCAGCGCCCGCTCCTGCCAGCCCAGCAGCCGGATCGACCGGATCGCCCGGCGCATGATCCGGCGCAGCACGTACCCGCGACCCTCGTTCGACGGGGTCACGCCGTCACCGATCAGCATCAGCGCGGTCCGCACGTGATCCGCGATCACCCGCAACCGCACGTCGTCCGGGTGCGACTCGCTGGCCACATGCCCGGAGTGCGCGCCGTACCGCTTACCGGTCAGCTCGGCCGCCCGGGCCAGGATCGGCCGCACCTCGTCGATCTCGTACAGGTTGTCGACACCCTGCAGGATCGAGGCCATCCGCTCCAGGCCCATGCCGGTGTCGATGTTCTTCGCCGGCAGGTCACCCAGGATCGGGTAGTCCTCCTTGGTGGTGCCCGGACCCCGCTCGAACTGCATGAAGACGAGGTTCCAGTACTCCATGTACCGGTCCTCGTCGACCGCCGGGCCGCCCTCCCTGCCGTACTCCGGGCCCCGGTCGTAGAACAGCTCCGACGACGGACCGCACGGCCCGGGAATGCCCATCGACCAGAAGTTGTCCGCCTTGCCCCGGCGGACGATCCGCTCGGCCGGCACGCCCACCGACCGCCAGATCTCGTACGCCTCGTCGTCGTCGAGGTAGATCGTCGGCCAGATCCGCTCCGGATCCAGCCCGTATCCACCCTCGGCGATCGGCTTCGTGGACAACTCCCAGGCCAGCGGGATCGCGCCGGCCTTGAAGTAGTCACCGAAGGAGAAGTTGCCGTTCATCTGGAAGAACGTGCCGTGCCGGCTGGTCTTACCGACCTCGTCGATGTCCGGGGTACGGATGCACTTCTGCACGCTGACCGCCCGCTGGTACGGGGGCGTCTGCTGACCCAGGAAGTACGGGACGAACTGCACCATGCCGGCGTTGACGAACAGCAGGTTCGGGTCGCTGATGGCGGGCAGCGGAGCGGACGGCACCACGGCGTGGCCGTTCGCCTCGAAGTGCGCGAGGTACCGCCGCTTGATCTCCGCCGTCTTCATCGCTGGTGTTCCTCCGGAAAGATTTCTCGATCGCCGATTCGCGGGTCTTCCCGCAGGTCGGCGAACTTGTCGTCGAACGCCTCGCCCTGGGCGAACGCCTGGTGGATCTCCTGCTCGCGTTCGGCCATCCCGACCCGGACGTCCTCCACGAAACTACGCAGCGACTCGACGAGCCCGCCAGCGGATTCCGTCACCGAGCTGGCAATGCCCGCCGGCGTGTACGCCTGCGCGGTACGGGTCGCCTTGCGGACCACGATCACACCGACGGCCACCCCGATGCCGAGCCAGAACAAGCGCCTCATGTCCCGCTACCTCCTGGTGCGCCGGGCCGGTCAGCTGTTGCCGCGTCGCGCGGCCCGTCGCTGCTGCTTGATGGTGTCGCGTACCTCGCGCTCGGTCTCGGCGTGCCGGCGGCCGGCAGCGGCCTTACGCACGCCGTAGCCGAACGCGGCCACCTTGACCAGGGGGTTGGCGGCCGCGGCGGACACGACGGTGGCCAGGTTGGCGACGTTGGCGGTCACGTTCTGCGCGTGGCTGGTCATGGTGTCGACCTTCGCCAGCTGGAGGTTCACACCGTCGAGCGAGGTCTGCACCTGCTCCAGCGCGACGTTGACGTTCTTCACCGTGGTGTTCACGTCACCGAGCAGCGGCGCGGTCCGATCGTTCAGATCGTTGATCATGCGGGTGGTGGCGTCAACCGTGTGCCGCAGCCGCAGGATGGGCAGCGTCAGGATGAGCACCAGCACCGCGAACGCGGATGCCGCGATCAGCGCCGCGATCGGTCCAATGTCGCCCACGCCTGTCCTCCTCAAGCAGAGTTCCGCAGGACCCGACGTCCCCGGAACGCACAACCATGCCACCCGTACCGGCCGCCGAGCCGTCGGCAGTCACCGGTAGCGGGCGCGCCCGCCAGCCCCAGACCCTACCGTCCGTGATGGAGATCGGCTCAGGACGGTGAGGGTGTCAGCTCACCCAGCGGATCCGCACTGACCGTTGGGAACGGATCCTCACCGGTCAGTGACGGGTCGGTGGTCGGCTGCGGCCTGGTCCGCTCGTCGTCGATCGCATTGCGCACCTTCACCGACACCAACGAGCCGGTGCACTCGGTCGCAGCGGCCGACGGGTCGCCGGACGGCACGACCGCCGGCTCGCCGTCCACCGGCGGCGGCACACAGGTCGGGTCGCGTACCCACAGGTCGAGGGTCAACTCGTCGCGACGCCAGCAGGTGTAGCTGCCCTTCGTCTGCTGCTCCGGGCAGCGGCTCACCTTCCACGGCTGCCACCCTTCCCGGCGCAGCGCGTCCTCATAGACCTGCGCCGTCTCCTTGGGCGCCTTCTCCGAGGTCACGGTGCGCTCACGCAGCCGGCAGTCGAGCAGGCACCAGCGGCTGCCGCTGACGTCGTCGACTGTCTTCGCGGCCGCCCAGGCGGGCACGCCGAGCTGGTCCAGGTTGTCGAAGACCGGGTCACGGCTCAGCGTGCGGATGCCGAAGAAGAGCGGCACCGCGCCGAGCAGCACGACGCTGACCAGCACCAACACCGCCGCGCGCAGGCGACGTCGTTCGCGGGTCTGCCGACGTTCCTCGGAACGGGCACCCGGTGCGGCGTCGTCGTCCGGCGCGTCCTGACCGGCCGAGCGCAGCGCCGGCCCGTCGGAGGGATCCGGTGCCGGCCGGTCCACCGGGCCGGACACGGCGGGCACCACGGCGGCGGCACGGGCCACGCCGACGGGCTCGCCGGCGCGCCCGGGCGGTGGCACGGGCACGACACCGCTCGGCTCGGCACGGCCGGGCTCCCGATTCGGAGGCAGGGCGCGTCCGGCGGCACGGTCGGCCGACGCGGGTCGCCCGGCCGACCGTGCCGCCGGA
>NZ_QGSY01000116.1 GCF_003857035.1 Micromonospora arida | reverse complement strand
GGTCACTGCCCCCGCCGGCCGCGCTATGGGCCCCGCCTCCGCCCGCCACCCAGTGGACGCCACAACCGTCCCCGACGCCGTGGACGCCCGACCCACAGACGCCCCCGTGGTCGCCCGACGCCTCAGGCCCGCCGCCGGCCGGATCGCCACCGCCAGCGGGGTGGCCGATGCCCTACCAGCAGTCGCCGGCCGCTGGCTGGCCACCGCCCGGCTATCCGCCGCCCGGCACCGGCTATCCGCCACCCGGCTATCCGCCGCCGTACGCCTACCCCGGGTATCCGCAGGTCCCCGGCAAGCCGGCCACGAGCAGCGGGCGGATCGTCGGGATCGTCGCCGCGGCCGTCGTGGCACTCGTCCTACTCGTGTGTGGCTGCCTCTGCGTGGGTGGCCTGTGGCTCGACCCGACCAACTCCGACCCGATCGCCGAGGAGCCATGGGTCGTCCCCGACGACGACGGCTGGACGGCGCCCACCACTGGGCCGATCATCCCGGAGCGACCCACCGCGCCGCAGTTGCCCACCGCGTCTCCCACCCCCAGCAAGAAGCCGATCACCCGACCGACCTCAGGACCGGCACCCGTGACGGTGGTCTACGAGCTCAGCGGGTCGGGTGTCGTCGACCTCGCGTACTTCGACGCCGAGAGTGACCTCATCCACGTCGACGGCCAGAAGCTGCCCTGGCGGACCACCATCCGCACCAACGGCAAGACCAGGGTGCTGGTGGAGGCCAGATGGGCCGACGACGAAGGTGAGAGACCACTCGACTGCACGGTCACGGTCACCGGCGCCGGCAAGCCGGTCGTCAACAAGACCCGGGGGTACTGGTCAACCAGTTGCGGGCCCGAGTGAGGCTGGGGCCGGAGCCAGGTATGGCCGTAGGCTGGCGCAGGTGACGACGAGCACCGATGTCGACCCGCTGGTGGCCCGGATGCGGCCGTTCGGCACGACGATCTTCGCCGAGATGTCCGCCCTCGCCGTGCGCACCGGCGCGGTCAACCTCGGCCAGGGCTTTCCCGACACCGACGGCCCGCCGGAGATGCTGGCCGCCGCCGCCGAGGCGCTGCGCAACGGGCAGAACCAGTACCCGCCCGGCCCGGGGATCCCCGCCCTGCGCGCGGCCGTCGCGGCGCATCAGCGGCGGTTCTACGACCTGGCGTACGACCCGGACAGCGAGATCGTGATCACGGCGGGCGCGACCGAGGCGGTCGCGGCGAGCATCCTCGCGCTCTGCGAACCGGGCGACGAGGTGGTCTGCTTCGAGCCGTACTACGACTCGTACGCCGCCTCGATCGCGCTGGCCGGCGCGGTCCGCCGGCCAGTGACGCTGCGCCCCACGGCCGACGGCCGGTACGCCCTCGACCCGGCGGCGCTGCGTGCGGCGTTCGGCCCGCGCACCCGGCTGGTGCTGCTGAACTCGCCGCACAATCCGACCGGCAAGGTCTTCACCCCGGCCGAGTTGGCGCAGGTCGCCGAGTTGTGCCAGGAGTTCGGCGCGTACGCGGTCACCGACGAGGTGTACGAGCACCTGGTCTTCACCGACGCGGCGAGCCCGCACGTGCCGCTGGCCAGCCTGCCGGGGATGCGGGAGCGGACGCTGCGCATCTCGTCGGCCGGCAAGACGTTCTCCTGCACGGGGTGGAAGGTCGGCTGGGCGAGCGGCCCGGCGGCGCTGGTCTCGGCGGTGCTCCGGGTGAAGCAGTTCCTCACCTATGTCAACGCGGCGCCGCTGCAACCGGCGGTGGCGGTGGCGCTGGCCCTGCCGGACGACTACTACACCGGCTTCCGGGACGGTCTCCAGCAGCGGCGTGACCAGCTCGTCGGTGGTCTCACCGACGCCGGGTTCGAGGTGCTCGACTCCGAGGGGACGTACTTCGTCACCGCCGACATCACCGCCCTCGGCGGCCGGGACGGGGTGGAGTTCTGCCGGTCGTTGCCGGAGCGCTGCGGTGTGGTGGCGGTGCCCACCCAGGTCTTCTACGACGACGTCGACGCGGGCCGGCGGCTGGTCCGGTTCGCCTTCTGCAAGCGCCCGGAGGTGCTGACCGAAGCGGTCACCCGGCTGCGCGCTCTGGGCCCGAGCCGCTGATCTGCCCGGAGCCGGTCGATCCCGGGTCGGTCGTCGACTCATCCGCGGTGGACGTCGCGAGTCGGGTGAGCAGTTGACCATCGTCACCGAGCAGCACCGACTCGGCGTCGTCCACGAACGACAGGTCCGCTGTCACGTGCCGGCTGGCCGCGGTGAGCAGCAACCCGACCACCGGGTCCTCGGCGGCCCGCCGCAGGCCGTCCAGATTGCGCAGCTCGCGCAGCAGGTGCCCGCGCTGGTTGCCCAGCACCGCGCGAACCGTGGCCGCAGAGCCTGACCGGGCGGCGGCGGTGACCTTGAGGAAGAAGTCGTCCCGGAATCCGCCGCTGCGCGGGCTCGGCTCGGCCAGCCACCGCGCCAACTCCGCTCGGCCGGCCGGGGTGATCTCGTAGACCACCCGATCCGGCTTGATCGGCTGCGGCTGCCGTTCGGCGACGACCAGTTCATCCCGGGAGAGCCGGTCGAGTATCTGATAGAGGTGGCCGATGTTCAGCGGCCCCCACTGCGGGCCGACGGCGGCCTCGAACGCGCCCTTGAGCTGGTAGCCGTGGCTCGGGCCACCAGCGAGCAGGGCGAGGATGGCGTGCTGGATCGCCATGTCACCTCCGGTACGGGTCTTGCATTGTCACAATGTATCGCGCAGAGTGGGAGCCAGCACACGGGGAGGCGCGATGCTCGGCTTCATCTGGAGGCAGCTGCGCGGCCGTGCGGGGCGGTCGGTGGCGCTGCTGGTCGGCGTGCTGGTGGCAACCACCGGCTTCGTGGTCCTGACCGGCGCCACCACCACCTCTCGCCTGGACGTCACCGGCACTGTCGAGCGCAACACCCAGGTCGCCTACGACATCCTGGTCCGTCCTCAGGGGACCCGCACGCCACTGGAGGCCGAGCGCGGGCTGGTCCGCCCCAACTATCTCTCCGGGCTCTTCGGCGGCATCACCACGCAGCAGTACGCGCAGGTGACAGCAGTCCCCGGCATCGACGTGGCGGCCCCGATCGCGATGCTCGGCTATTCCACCACGCTGCTACCGACGCCGCTCGACCTCACCGACGCCGTCGACCGCTCGCTGGACCAGCAGGTCATCCGGGTCGACCCGACCTTCCACGCCGAGCGCGGTCTCTCCAGCGCACCTGGCAAACCCCGGTACGTGTACGTGACCACGAAACCGTTGATCTACCCCCGGATCGAACGGGGATTCGACAGTGACGCCGTGCCGTACTCCGATGGGCGGTCCTACCCCTCGTCGGACACCTGTGGGCCGGCCCCCCGCGAGGTGCAGCCGGACGGGCGCAGCCTCCCCATCTGCGATCCCGGATACGCGCTGCTGGGCAACCCGGGCACCTACTCAGAGCGCGAGGACTGGTCCCTGCACGCCGTCCAACTGTTGCCCGACGGCCGGTTCCAAGCCGACTCCTCCATCCTCGCTACCGACCGGGACGGCTCCGCCACACCCGCCGACCGGCTGGTGATGGCGTACGACCTGACAGTGCCGTTCCTCCTGGCCGCCGTGGACCCGGTGGCCGAGGAACAACTCGTCGGACTCGACGACGCAGTGGTCAACGGTCGAGCCGTCCGCACTGACGACACCGTCGCCGTGAACCGCCGGGGCGCAGTGGACAACCACGAGGTCCCGGTCCTCGTCACCAATCGGCCCTTCATCGACGAGTCGCTGGCGGCCAGGTTCACCCGGCTCGCGCTCAGCCCCGCAGGGGTGGAGGCGATCGACCTGGAGAAGACGTTGAGCCGCCCTGGGGGAACTCCCGCCGGGTCCGGTCGGTACGACCTCACGGCCGGGCACCAGGCGATGCTCACCGAGGAGCTTTCCGTGGCCGGGTGCTGCCACGGCCAACTTCAGACGGTCGTGCAGTCGACCGAGGTGCAGTACGACCGGCTACCCGACGGCAGCCTGCGGGCACGCCAGCAACCGCCCGGCGATCCCGAGGTGTACGGCAGGATGGAGACGTTCAACCCGCTGCCCCGACCCTGGCTCGCCGACGACACCGGTTCCCGATCGATACGGGCGCTGCCGCTACCCGTGGGCGCGCACACCGCCAACCGTTTCTGGCGGGCTGTCGGTGTCTTCGACCCGGGCCGGCTGGCCGGCTTCAGTGACCTCGGCCAACTGCCGCTGGAGACCTACCAGGCGCCGACGGCAGAGGGTGCCGACGACCGCAGCCGGGCAGCGCTGGGCGGTCAGCCGCTGGCGCCCAGCGGCAATCCCGCCGGCTATCTCTCCGCGCCGCCGCTGCTGCTCACCAACCTCGGCAGTGTGCCGAAGATCCTGGAGGGTGGCGGCGGGCCACAGGCCAAGGCCCCGATCAGCGCGATCAGGGTGCGGGTAGCCGACGTGGGCGGCTACAGCGAACGGTCGGCCGAGCGGGTCCGGCTGGTCGCCGAGCAGATCGCGGCGCGCACCGGGCTGGACGTCGACATCACCCTCGGCTCGTCGGGCGCGCCGCAGACCGTGGAGCTGCCCGCCGGCTCGTTCGGCCGGCCGATGCTGCGGCTGACCGAGAACTGGTCGGCACTCGGCGTGGCCTCGGTCATCACCCAGGCGGTGGACCGTAAGAGCCTGGTGCTCTTCGTGCTGGTGCTTGTGGTCTGCGTGCTGTTCCTCGGCAACGCGGTCAGCGCCGCCGTCCGGGACCGACGCTCCGAACTGGCGGTGCTCTCCTGTCTCGGCTGGCCGGTCCGCCGCATCGCGGCGCTGATCCTGGGCGAGGTCGCCCTGCTCGGGCTCATCGCCGGTCTGCTCTCGCTGACCCTCGCGGTGCCGCTCGGGATGGCGCTCGGCATCGACGTCGACTGGCGGCGGTCGGCCCTGGCCGTACCCATCGCCCTGCTGCTCGCGGTGGCTGCGGGCCTGGTGCCGGCGCTGCGGGCCGCGCGCACCCACCCCGCCGCCGCCCTCCGCCCGATGGTCGCTCCCGCCAGCTGGGTACGCCGGCCGCGCACCCTCTTCGGGTTGGCGCTGGTGAATCTGGCCCGCACCCCCGGACGCACGTTCCTCGGCGCCGGCGCGCTGGCCATCGGGGTGGCCGCGCTGACGCTGGTCACCGCCGCTGCCTGGGCGTTCCGGGGTGCGATCGTCGGCAGTGTGCTCGGCGACGTGGTCTCACTGAGCGTGCGCGGCGCGGACACCGTTGCCGCTGCGGCCACCGTGCTGCTCGGTGCCGCTGCGGTGGCGGACGTGCTCTACCTGAACATCCGCGACCGGGCCGCCGAACTGGCCGCCCTGCGGGCGATCGGCTGGACCGACGCCGCACTCGGCCGGCTGGTCGGCTACGAGGGGCTGGCGCTGGGGCTCGTCGGTTCGACGACCGGCGCGGCGGTCGGCCTGGTCAGCGCGGGTTGGCTGATCGGCGCCCTTCCCGGCGCGCTGATCCTGGTGGCCGCGCTGGTCGCGCTGGCGGGCGCGTTGGTCAGCGCTGCCGCCGCGCTGGTGCCCGCCGCCCTGTTGCCGCGCCTACGACCCGCCCGACTTCTGGCAGAGGAGTAGCAGTCATGAGCGAACAGAGCGGCAGCGCGATCTCGGTCGACCACCTGACACGGCGATTCGGCACCGGCGCGGACCAGCTGACCGCGGTCGACGACGTGTCCCTGACCGTCGCGGCCGGCTCGGTGGTGGCTTTGACCGGGCCGAGCGGGTCGGGCAAGTCGACGCTGCTGCATCTCATCGGCGCGATCGAGCAGCCCGACGAGGGCACCGTGACCGTCGACGACGTGGTGGTCAGCGACCTGCGTCGGGCCGCGCTGGCCCGCTACCGGCAACGGGTCGGGTTCGTTTTCCAGCGCTACCACCTGCTGCCCGCACTCACCGTGCTGGACAACGTGATCGCGCCGGTCCTCCCCCGCCGGGGCCGGGCCGATCACGCGACCCGAGCCCGCGAGTTGCTCGACGCGGTCGGCCTGGCCGGGCGGGAGCGCGCCCTGCCCGCGCAGCTCTCCGGTGGCCAGCAGCAACGAGTCGCCATCGCCCGCGCCCTGATGGGGGCGCCGGGCCTGCTGCTGGCCGACGAGCCCACCGGCAACCTCGACTCCACCACCGGCGGGCAGATCCTCGACCTGCTGCTCGACCTCCGTGAACGGCACGGCATGACCATCCTGCTCGCCACCCACGAACAGGCCATCGCTGCCCGCTGCGACCGACTGGTCCGACTGACCGACGGACGCGTCACCGAGGACCTCGACCTCACCGACGGCGAGGACCCCGCCGACACGTACGAACGGGCGGCCCGGCTGCGGTTGTGACGCCGCCCCGAGGTGGTCTCAGGCGACGGGGCTCGCGGTACGGACCAGCTCGGCGATCCGCTCGGCGACCTCACGGGCGGTCGCCTCGGTGGCCGCCTCGACCATCACGCGGACCAGCGGTTCGGTGCCCGACGGGCGCAGCAGCACCCGACCGGTCTCGCCCAGCTCCGCCTCGGCCCGCTCGACCTCGGCGCGGACGGCCGGCGCGGCAGCGCCGACGGTGCGGTCCCCCACCGGAACGTTGATCAGCACCTGGGGCAGCTTGGTGACCACCGAGGCCAACTCGGCGAGGGACTGGCCGGTGGCCGCCATCCGAGCCATCAGGTGCAGGCCGGTGAGCACTCCGTCGCCGGTGGTGGCGTGCGCGGGCATCACGATGTGGCCGCTCTGCTCACCGCCGAGCGCGAGCCCGGAGGCGCGCAGCTCCTCCAGCACGTACCGGTCACCGACCTTGGTCTCGATCAGGCGGATGCCCTGCGCGGACATCGCGAGCCGCAGCCCGAGGTTGCTCATCACGGTGGCCACCAGGGTGTCCTGGGTGAGCGTGCCGGCGTCGCGCATGGCGAGCGCGATGATCGCCATGACCTGGTCGCCGTCCACCTCGTCGCCGTCGGCGGTGACCGCCAGGCAGCGGTCGGCATCGCCGTCGTGGGCGATGCCCAGGTGGGCGCCGTGCTCGACCACGGCGGCGCGCAGCGCCTCGATGTGGTTGGAGCCACAGTCGTCGTTGATGTTCAGCCCGTCGGGCTCGGCGTGGATGGCGATGACCTCCGCGCCGGCCTCCCGGTAGGCGACGGGGGCGATCTCGGCGGCGGCGCCGTTGGCGCAGTCGACCACGACCTTGATCCCGTCGAGCCGGTGCGGAACGGTGCCCACCAGGTGCTGGACGTAGTGGTCGGCACCGTCGAGCAGGTCGTGCACCCGGCCGACGCCGGCACCGATCGGCCGGTCCCAGGCGGTGGTGGCGTTCGTCTCGACGGCCGCCTCGATCTGCATCTCGATCTCGTCGGGCAACTTGTGCCCGCCGGCGGCGAAGAGCTTGATGCCGTTGTCCGGCATCGGGTTGTGCGACGCGGAGAGCATCACACCCAGGTCGGCCTTGGCCTCCGCGGTGAGGAACGCCACCGCCGGGGTGGGCAGCACGCCGACCCGCACCACGTTGGCACCGGCGCTGGTCAGCCCGGCGACCACGGCGGCCTCCAGCATCTCGCCGCTGGCGCGGGTGTCGCGACCGACGACGGCGAGCGGCGGATGACTGCGGTCCGTCTCGGCGAGTGTGTGCGCGGCGGCCACCGCGAGCGCCAGCGCCAATTCCGGGGTGAGATCCGCGTTTGCCCGCCCGCGTACGCCGTCCGTGCCGAACAACCGACCCATACCCGCCAACCTCCGAAAGAGCACTGCCAGTGAGGAGAAAGCGGAACGGCCGACCCGCCTCCCCCGAGGGGGAGGCGGACCGGCCGTCCGTCAGAAGTACAACGCGCTGGAAAAGATCAGCGCTTCGAGTACTGGGGAGCCTTACGGGCCTTCTTGAGACCGTACTTCTTGCTCTCCTTGACCCGGGCGTCACGGGTGAGGAAGCCGGCCTTCTTCAGGGCCGGGCGGTCGTCCGGCTCGTTGATGATCAGAGCGCGGGCGATGCCCAGGCGGAGCGCACCGGCCTGGCCGGTGGTGCCGCCGCCACGCAGGTTCGCGATGACGTCGAACTGCTCGAGCTTCTCGGCGGTGACCAGCGGGTCCTTGATGAGCTGCTGGTGCACCTTGCTCGGGAAGTAGGCCTCGAGGTCCTGGCCGTTGCAGGTGATCTTGCCGGTGCCCGGGACGATGCGGACCCGGACGATGGCCTCCTTGCGGCGGCCCACGGTCTGGATCGGCCGGTCACCACGAGGCGCGCGGGCAACGGGCGCCGGCGCCTCGGTGGCCTCGGGGGCTTCCGGGGCGACCTCGGTCTCGATGATGTCGGTCATGCTGCTTCCTTCGCCCGCGCTCACTGCGCGATCTGCTTGATCTCGAACGGCACCGGCTGCTGCGCGAGGTGCGGGTGCTCGGCACCGGCGTAGACCTTCAGCTTCTTGATCAGCTGACGGCCGAGCTTGTTGTGCGGGAGCATCCCCTTCACGGCCAGCTCGATGGCCCGCTCGGGACGCTTGGTCAGCAGCTCGTCGTAGCCGATCTGCTTCAGACCACCCGGGTAACCGGAGTGGCGGTAAGCGACCTTGGTCTGGCGCTTGTTGCCGGTCAACGCAACCTTGCCCGCGTTCACGATGACGACAAAGTCGCCCGTGTCGACGTGCGGCGCGAAAGTCGGCTTGTGCTTACCACGCAGCAACGTGGCGGCGTGGGTGGCCAGGCGGCCCAGCACGACATCAGAGGCGTCGATGACGTGCCACTGACGCTCGATCTCACCCGGCTTCGGGCTGTACGTACGCACAGGTCTACCTTGTCTCGTCGTCGGTCTGGGGTCGCGCGCCGAGGTGACCAGATCTAGCAGGCCGGACCAGCGCGCACGAACGACCAAGCGTACCTGATGGGGCACGCCTCTGGATGTCGTACAACAGCAGGCAACGATACCCGGCGCCCCGTCCGCAGGTCAAAACGGGGGTGCGGTCCCGCGCGGCGACGCGCCGAGGGTGGCTCAGCTCACACGTTGGCGAGTCGACCGGCCCTCGGACGGCGGTAGACCACCCAGGTGACCGCGAAACACAACGCGTACCAGCCGATGAAGGCCAGGTAGGCGGCGTCGGCGTTTCCCGAGCTGAGGAACGACTGGCGGAACGCGATGTTGACCAGCACCCCGCCGAAGGCGCCGATCGCACCCGCGATGCCGATCAACGCGCCGGTCATCCGCCGCGCCCACCGCGCGGCGGCCTCCGGATCACGCTGACCGGTGGCCACCGCGTCCGCCGACCGGGCCCGGAAGATCGCCGGGATCATCTTGTACGTGGAGCCGTTGCCGACGCCGGAGAAGACGAAGAGGGCGAGGAACCCGGCGAGGTACAGCCCGAACGAGCGCTCCCGCGCCGCGTACAGCACGGTGCTCGCGCCGGCCGCCATGGCCACGAAGTTCCAGAAGGTCACCCGCGCCCCGCCCAACCGGTCGGCCAGGTGCCCGCCCAGCGGCCGGATCAACGAGCCGACCAGCGGGCCCAGGAACGTCAGCCAGGCGGCGTCGACCGGGGTGGGGAACCGCTCGGCGAACTGGAGCTGGAGCACCTGACCGAAGGCGAAACCGAAGCCGATGAACGAGCCGAAGGTGCCGATGTAGAGCAGCGACATCACCCAGGTGTGCGGATCGCGGGCCGCCTCCCGCAACGCGCCCGGCTCGTTGCGCGCCCCCGGCACGGTGTCCAACCAGCGGGCCGCGGCCAGCGCGGCCAGCACGATCAGCGGCAGGTAGACCGCCGGCACCAACCGGGGGTACGCGGCACCCGCGGTGGCGAGCACTGCCAGGCCGACGAGCTGCACGGCGGGTACGCCCAGGTTGCCGCCACCGGCGTTGAGCCCGAGCGCCCGTCCCTTGAGCCGCTGTGGGTAGAACAGGTTGATGTTCGCCATCGAGGAGGCGAAGTTGCCGCCCCCGACCCCGGTGAGGCAGGCGAGCACCATCAGGGTGGTGTAGGACACCCCGGGCTCCAACAGCACCGTCATCGGGACCGCGGGCACCAGCAACAGCAAGGCGCTGATGATCGTCCAGCGTCGTCCGCCGAAGCGGGCCACCGCCAGCGTGTACGGCAGCCGCAGCACCGCCCCCAGGGCGGCCGGCACGGCGGTGAGCAGGAACTTCCCGGCCGGATCGATGCCGTACGCGGGGCCGAGGAAGAGCACCGTGACCGACCAGAGACTCCACACCGAGAAACCGACGTGCTCCGCGAAGATCGAGACCCAGAGGTTGCGCCGGGCGATCGGCGCGCCGGTGGCCTGCCAGAAGTCCGGGTCCTCCGGGCGCCAGTCGTGCAGCGGTTGCCGGCGACCGGTGACGGCAGGCGGCTCGGCGGTGACTACGGTGCTGGTGAGCGTGCTCACGGCGGCTCCTCCTCGTCGATGTGACGAGGAGGAACGCTAGGAACACCCGGTTACCTGGCAGTGCCCGTCGCGGGTCGGGCCGGAAACGGGGATCGCACCACGGGCCGGCGGCGATGGTGAGCACGCCACCGGGGTGGCGCGATCAGAGCTGCCCTACGGTCAGAGCTGCTGGAGGATGCGCAGCGCGCGGCCGACCCGGAGCATGGTGTCGGTGTCGGCGACGTCCACGCACGCGGTGAACCACTTCTTCATGGGCGAGGAGATCCGGTCGGGCATCACCACGTACCGGCCCATCGACACGGCGAGCGGCGAGTCCCGTAGGAGCGACTCGTCAACCACCTCGACCACGATCACGATGGGCACGTCGGTGGAGTTGTAGACGTCCGAGCTGATCACGAGGCCGAGGCGTTCCCGGGCGCCCTCGATGCGCCAGATCTCACCCCTACGCAGCACGCGGCCGTCCGCCGGAGAACAGGTCGTTGACCATGCCGACCTCGCGGGCGTCGGCGAGCGCGGCAGACTCCAGATCCAGGCTGGCGCGGCCCACGGCGGCGGCGTGCGCGGTGAAGACCTCGCGCAGCGCCTTCTCCCGGGCGGCCTGGTCCATCCACGCGGAGAGCGACAACCCTTCGCGCTTGGCGAACCGCCGCGCCTCCTCGATCGTCTCGTCCGTGAACGAGAGAGTCACCTTGGCAGTCATGCCGAGCAGATTACCCACCGGTGTGACCAACAGTCATCCCTGCGCCCGCCGGCTCGCCCCCGGGCGGCGAAACGCACATTCCGTCGGGCTCACCCGGCCCGACCGCCGAACACCGCGAAGCGCCACTCCTTGAAGTAGCAGTCGACGTCGATCAGGCCCGCCTCGGCGAGCCACCGGCACTGGTCGGCCACCGTGGCCGGGCGGTCGTGGCGCATCCGCTCCCGGGAACCCGCGATCTCGTCGGGAGACGCACCCAGCTCGGTGATCCGCTGCATCCACACCTCGTCGTAGCGCCGGTCCAACTCCGGGGTCGGGCCGGCGACCTGCTCGGCGTTGACGAACACCCCGCCCGGTGCCAGCGCGGCGGCGGCCCGTCGGTAGAGCGCGCGCTTGCCGGCGTCGTCCAGGTGGTGGATCGCCAGCGCGCTGACCACCGCGTCGTACCGGCCCGGCGGCAACTCGTCGGCCAGGTCGGCTCGGACCGTTCGGTGTGGCACGGACCGCGCGTCCAACTGGTCGGTGGCGCGGGCGAGCATCGCCGGCGCTCCGTCCACCAGGGTCAGCCGGACTCCGGGCACCGCGGCCGACAGCAGCAACGAGAGCAGGCCGGTGCCCGCGCCCAGATCCAACACCTCCGGTGTACGCCCGGCGGCGAGCGCGGCCCGCAACGGCGGCGCGGCCACCTGGACGGCTGTGCCGTAGAAGGCGTCGAAGCACGGGATCAACCGCCTGCGCGCCTCGTCGTACGTGCCGGCCAACGCGTCGAAGACGTCCGTCACGCTCATCAGGGCCTCCCATATTCTGGAACAGATTTCCCACATTATAAGCCGACGAGCGACGCTGATGTCGTCAGCGATTCAGCTCCAAAGGCCGTCCGGCTCGTACCTCCCGTCACACGGGAAGTCACAACCGACGTACGACGGGTGGCTGTGGATCGACGGTTACCAACTGGCCGCGAACGTTGATGCGGTCGCGCGCCGGTCCCTGTTCGTGATGCCCGCAGGCCTGATCTGGCCGGACCCGCGGGCACTTCACGCCCGGTTCCTGGGCTGGCTGTCCCTGACCCGCCGACCACACCGTCACGACGTGCGCTGACCGCCCCGCGAGGTGACATCCGCTGCCGCTTTGGAGCTGATGTCGCAAACGAGTCAACCGCCGATGTCGTCAGCGATTCAGCTCCACAGGATCCGACTCCCACCCTCCAACGCGCTCGCTGCCCCTGTGCGGTGTGAGCCCCACTTGACAGGACCGAAACAGAAGGGACCCGGACCGGAAACCGCCCGGCGGCACGCTTTCCCGACATGACAGACGGTGCACGGTCGGCGACTCCGCCGGGGCTGACGCCCCGGGAAGTGGCGACGCACTGCCCGTACTGCGCACTGCAGTGCGGGATGACGCTGCGCACGGACGACGCCGGTGTGACGGTCCACCCGCGCGAGTTCCCCACCAACCGGGGCGGGCTCTGCCAGAAGGGTTGGACCGCCGCCGAACTGCTCGACCACCCGGATCGGCTGACCACTCCCCTGGTGCGCGACCCGGCCACCGGCGAACTGCACCCGACGAGCTGGGACACCGCGCTCGACCGGGTGGTCGCCGGCATCCGCGCCGTCCAGGACGACGCCGGCCGCGACGCGGTCGCCGTCTTCGGCGGTGGTGGCCTGACCAACGAGAAGGCGTACGCGTTGGGAAAGTTCGCCCGGATCGGGCTACGCACCCGGCACATCGACTACAACGGACGGTTCTGCATGTCCTCCGCGGCAGCCGCCGGGATGCGCGCCTTCGGCATCGACCGCGGGCTGCCGTTCCCCCTCGCCGACCTGGGCCGGGCCGACACCCTGCTGCTGGTCGGGGCGAACCCGGCGGAGACCATGCCGCCGCTGGTGCGCTGGCTCACCGAGCAGCGCCGCAACGGCGGAAAACTGATCGTCATCGACCCCCGGGTCACCGCCACCGCCCGCCAGGCCGACCTGCACCTGCAACCGCTGCCCGGCACCGACCTCGCGGTCGCCAACGCCCTGCTGCACATCGCTCTCACCGAGGGTTGGGTCGACCGGGACTACGTGGCCGACCGCACCACCGGATTCGACGCGGTCCGCCGAGGCGTCGCCGCCTGGTGGCCGGCCCGCGCCGAACAGCTCTCCGGGGTGCCGGTGGCCGACCTGGAGGCGACCGCCCGAGCGCTGGGCACCGGCGGTCGCGTGATCATCCTGACCGCACGCGGTGCCGAGCAGCACGCCAAGGGGGTGGACACCGTCACCGCGTACGTCAATCTCGCCCTCGCCCTCGGTCTGCCCGGCCGCGACGGTTCGGGGTACGGCTGCCTCACCGGCCAGGGCAACGGTCAGGGCGGGCGGGAGCACGGGCAGAAGGCCGACCA
>NZ_QGSY01000262.1 GCF_003857035.1 Micromonospora arida | reverse complement strand
CCACCGCCGTCCCCGTGCCGCTGTCGACGGGGGAGGGGGTGGTCGACACGGCGGCGACTCCGGGGGGTGTATTCGCGTCGGTTATGGCAAAAGTGGGGTTCACCGGCTGGCGTGGCGTCAAGCGTACGACGCACAGCCGGGATGCGTGATGGTGCGCATGGAAGCGTTCCCAAAAACCGGTACGAACACGGATAGTCGTGATGGCTGTGCCAATTGTCACCGAACGGTCCCAGGTCACTCGATGTTCGCTTAACCTTCGCCCACCGATCGACGTTGACCCCGGGATTACCGGCGGTCCGTCCCGGGGAAGAAGAAAACTGAACCTTCGTTAAGTGTCAATCCGGCGCGTGTGTTGTGGAGGCTCTGGTGGCAGCGCAAGAGACCGTCGATCACAAGTACGTCTACGACTTCTCCGAAGGCAACAAGGAACTCAAGGACCTGCTCGGCGGCAAGGGGGCAAACCTCGCCGAGATGACCAACCTGGGCCTGCCCGTCCCGCCCGGCTTCACCATCACCACCGAAGCGTGCCAGGCGTACCTCGCGACGGGACGGGAGCCGGACGGGCTCGCCGGCCAGATCGAGGCGCACCTGGAAGCGCTGGAGCGCGAGATGGGCAAGCGCCTCGGCGACCCGCAGGACCCGCTGCTGGTCTCCGTCCGCTCCGGTGCCAAGTTCTCCATGCCCGGCATGATGGAGACCGTCCTCAACGTCGGTCTCAACGACCAGAGCGTGGTCGGGCTCTCCGCGCAGGCGGGGGGCAACGACAGGTTCGCCTGGGACTCCTACCGGCGACTCATCCAGATGTTCGGCAAGACCGTCTGCGAGGTGCCGGGCGAGGAGTTCGAGCACGCGCTCGACGAGGCCAAGCACGCCAAGGGCACCCACAACGACCTGGATCTGGACGCCGGCGACCTGCGTGGGCTGGTCGACGCGTACAAGAAGATCTTCTTGAAGCACACCGGTCGGGAGTTCCCGCAGCAGCCACGCGAACAGCTCGACCTGGCGATCCGGGCGGTCTTCGAGTCGTGGAACGCCGAGCGCGCGGTGCTCTACCGCCGCCAGGAGCGCATCCCGGCCGACCTGGGCACCGCGGTCAACGTGGTGACCATGGTGTTCGGCAACCTCGGGCCCGACTCGGGCACCGGGGTCGCGTTCACCCGTGACCCGGCCAGCGGTGCGCAGGGCATCTACGGCGACTACCTGGCCAACGCCCAGGGTGAGGACGTGGTCGCCGGCATTCGCAACACAGTGCCGTTGCAGGAGTTGGAGCAGCTCGACAAGGCGTCCTACGACGAGTTGCTCGGCATCATGGCTCGGCTGGAGGGGCACTACAAGGACCTCTGCGACATCGAGTTCACCATCGAACGCGGCAAGCTGTGGATGCTGCAGACGCGGGTCGGCAAGCGCACCGCCGCCGCCGCGTTCGTCATCGCCGGGCAACTCGTCGACGAGGGCCTGATCGACCTGGATGAGGCGCTGCACCGGGTCAACGGCGCGCAACTGGCCCAGCTGATGTTCCCGCGCTTCCAGCTCGACCACGAGTTCCAACCGGTCGCCAAGGGCATCGGCGCATCGCCCGGCGCGGCGTCCGGCACAGTGGTCTTCACCTCCGCCCGGGCCGTCGAGCTGGCCGCCGAGGGGAAGTCGGTGATCCTGGTGCGCCGGGAGACCAACCCGGACGACCTGAACGGCATGATCGCCGCGAAGGGCATCCTCACCTCGCGCGGCGGCAAGACCAGCCACGCCGCGGTGGTGGCCCGGGGCATGGGCAAGACCTGCGTCTCCGGTGCCGACGAGATCGAGGTGAACGTGCCGGCGAAGCGGTTCACCGTGGCCGGGCAGACCGTCACCGAGGGCGACGTGGTGTCCATCGACGGCACCACCGGCAAGGTCTACCTCGGCGAGGTGCCGGTCATGCCCTCCGAGGTCGTGCAGTACTTCGAGGGCAGCCTCGACCCCGAGCACATCGACAACGCGCTGGTCCGGGCCGTACACCGGATCATGACGCACGCCGACGGGAAGCGTCGGCTGGCGGTCCGCACGAACGCCGACACCGGCTTGGACGCCGCCCGTGCCCGGCGCTTCGGCGCCGAGGGCATCGGGCTGTGCCGCACCGAGCACATGTTCCTCGGTGACCGGCGGGAGCTGGTCGAGCGGCTGATCCTGGCCCGTGCCCCGGGCGAGCGGGAGGCGGCGCTGGCGGCGCTGCTGCCGTTGCAGCGGGCCGACTTCGAGGAGATCTTCCGCGAGATGGACGGCCTGCCGGTCACCGTCCGGCTCATCGACCCGCCGTTGCACGAGTTCCTGCCGCCGCTGGAGCAGCTCGCCGTCAACGTGGCGGTCGCCCAGGAACGCGGCGAGGACGTGGCCAAGGAGGAGGCGCTGCTCGCCGCCGTCCGGCGGATGCACGAGGAGAACCCGATGCTCGGGCTGCGGGGTGTACGCCTCGGCCTGGTCATCCCCGGCCTGTTCGCGATGCAGGTCCGGGCCATCGCCGAGGCGGCGGTCAGCTGTGCCCGCGGCGGCGGGGTGGCGAAACCGGAGATCATGGTGCCGCTGGTCGGGGCCGTGCAGGAGTTGGAGACGGTCCGCGCCGAGGCCGAGAAGATCATCGCCGAGGTGGTCGGGGACAGCGGCGTCGAGGTGCTGATCGGCACCATGATCGAGGTGCCCCGGGCGGCGCTGACCGCCGGGCAGATCGCCGAGGCGGCCGAGTTCTTCTCCTTCGGCACCAACGACCTGACCCAGATGGGTTGGGGCTTCTCCCGCGACGACGTCGAGGGTGCGTTCTTCTGGCGCTACCTGGAGTTGGGCATCTTCGGCATCTCACCGTTCGAGTCGATCGACCGCGACGGCGTCGGTCGGCTGGTGCGGATCGCCGCCGAGGAGGGTCGGGCCGCCCGGCCCGGGCTGAAGCTCGGTGTCTGCGGTGAGCACGGTGGCGACCCGGACTCGGTGCACTTCTTCCACGAGGTCGGCCTGGACTATGTGTCCTGCTCGCCGTTCCGGGTGCCGGTGGCCCGGTTGGAGGCCGGCCGGGCCGTGGTGGAGACCGGCGGGTCGGACAGCCGCTGACGCACGCCGGCGGCGGCCTGGTCACCCGGCCGCCGCCGGCGCTCAGATCGGCGGGCGACGCCAGGTGGGCCGGGACGAGCGGCGCAACTGCGCCGGCAGGGTCGCCATCGGGGTACGCGTGGCCAGCGGGGCGTGCGCGTCCGGTACGGACGTCGCGCCGATGCCTCCGCCGCGAACGTCCAGGAACGACCCCGCTCGGCGGGCCACCGCCCGTGCCTCCTCGTGCAGCGCCTCCAGATCCCCCGCCGCGGACGCGGTGACGAGGGTCAGCAGGGCGCTGCGCCCGGCCGGGTAGGTCACCACGCAGCCGGCGGTGGTGCACACGACCGACTCCCGGAACTCACCCTGCCGGACGGTGTCGGCCACCCGGTGCCCGAGCCCGAAACTGGCGGCGGCGAGCGCGGCGAGATGGGTGGCGTCGGTGCTGGGTAGGTCGCTGGAGATGAGCAGGCCGTCGGTGCCCGCGAGCACGGTGCCGGCGATGTCGGGTCGTCGCTGGCGCAACCCGCGTAGCTCCGTTCCCATCACCGTGTCTGCGTCCACGAGCGTTACCCCTCACCGGTCGGCTCTGCGTGTCAGTCGGCTGGTTACGTTCCGCGCTGGGAACGCTACCGGTGGCGACTTCCGGCCGCGAGCCCGTAACCCTCGGCGATCGGTCGGCAACTGCGGGCCAATCGGTGGTTGTGTGCCCTTCGTCGATGCGTCGTGAGCGGGTCGAGCAGTGGTGGCGGGCGTAATCTTGGCTCGCTCGCACACGGCCGATTGGGCGCCGCGTCGAACGGGAAGAGGTGACTGCATGACGAGTGTCTGGGAGAGCCTGACTGTCGACGCCCGCGATCCGGCCCGACTGGCCCGTTGGTGGGCTGAGGCGCTCGGCTATCAGGTCGTCACCGAGAAGCCCGACGAGGTGGAGATCCGCCAGTCCGCCGATCGCCTGCCCGGCCTGGTCTTCGTGCCGGTGACCGAGGGCAAGGAGCGCAAGAACCGGCTGCACCTCGACCTGCGTCCCGCCGATCTGGAGGCTGAGGTCGAGCGCCTGGTCGACATGGGCGCCCGGCACGTCGACATCGGTCAGGGCGACGTCGAGTGGACGGTGCTGGCCGACCCCGAGGGCAACGAGTTCTGCGTACTGCGTGAGCGCGAGGAGTGAGCCGGTCTTGCGAGCCCCGCAGTCGCGAACTGTTGAAGCCCCGTGAGCGCGAGGAGTGAGCCGGTCTTGCGAGCCCCGCAGTCGCGAACTGTGCCGGCTGCGTGAGAAGTGAGCCGGGGGCGGCGGACGCCCGGTTGGTCGAGGAGCCGCCCAAGGACACCGGGCATCGCCGGTCGCCGTACGAGCGCGACCGGGCCCGGGTGCTGCACTCGGCGGCGTTTCGCCGGCTGGCCACCAAGACCCAGGTGCACACCGCCGGCACTGACGACTTCCTGCGTACGCGGCTGACGCACTCGTTGGAGGTGGCCCAGATCGCCCGGGAGATGGGTGCCCGGTTGGGCTGCGACCCGGACGTGGTGGACGTCGCGGGGCTCGCCCACGACCTCGGGCACCCGCCGTTCGGGCACAACGGCGAGGCTGCGCTGGATCTGCTCGCCACGCCGTGCGGCGGCTTCGAGGGCAATGCGCAGACCCTGCGGGTGTTGACCCGCCTGGAGGCGAAGGTGCTCGCCCCGGACGGCTCGTCCGCCGGGCTGAACCTGACCCGGGCGTCGCTGGACGCGATCGGCAAGTACCCCTGGCCGCGCCGGCCGGGGGAGCGCAAGTTCGG
This sequence comes from Micromonospora arida, assembly GCF_003857035.1. GTDB lineage: Bacteria > Actinomycetota > Actinomycetes > Mycobacteriales > Micromonosporaceae > Micromonospora > Micromonospora arida. The sequence goes on along the minus strand of NZ_QGSY01000262.1, from coordinate 8,685 downwards.
GGTGTACGCCGACGACGCGGCCGTCTTCGACTGGATCCGCGCCGGCGCGCCCGGCGACCGGCGTTGCCTGGAGGCCCAGGTGATGGACTGGGCCGACGACGTCGCGTACTCGGTGCACGACGTGGAGGACGGCATCCACGGTGGTTATGTCACGTTGCACCCGCTGCTCACCGACGCCGACGAGCGGGCCGCGCTCTGTGCCGACGTGGCCGCCGCCTACTCCGGGGAGTCCGCGACGGATCTGGCCGAGGTGCTGGTCGATCTGCTGGCCGGCCCGTTGCTCGCCCCGCTCGCCGGGTACGACGGCAGTCATCGCGCGCAGGTCGCGTTGAAGGCCACCACCAGTGGTGTGACCGGGCTGTTCGTGTCTGCGGCGGTGGCGGCGACGGAGGAGCGCTTCGGTCCGGGTCCGCACCGCCGCTACGCCGCTGATCTGGTGGTGCCCCGCCTGGTGCGGGCGCAGTGCGCGCTGCTCAAGGGCATCGCGCTGCGGTACGTGATGCGTCGCAGCGGCTTCCGGGGCCGCTACGAGCGGCAGCGGACCATGCTGGCGGAGTTGGTCGCCGCGCTGGTCCGGCGCGCCCCGGACGGGCTCGATCCGATCTTCGCCCCGCTGTGGCGGGCCGCCCCGGACGACCGGGCCAGACTGCGGGTGGTGATCGACCAGGTCGCCTCGCTCACCGACCCGGCGGCGGTGACCTGGCACACCCGCCTGGTCGGCAACGGGACACCCCCGATTGATCACACGTCAACTTAGGCTAGCCTAACCGGTATGACGGAACGCCCCAGGAACGTCACCTCGGCCCGGGTGCTGCGCACCGAGCGGCCCACCCCGCACCTGATCCGGCTCATCCTCGGTGGGGACGAACTGGTCGGCCTGCCGGTGGGCGAGTTCACCGACCACTACATCAAGGTGGTGTTCCCGCAGCCGGGTGTCGCGTACCCGCAGCCGTTGGACCTCGCCGCGATCCGCCGAGACCTGCCCCGGGAGCAGTGGCCCCGGCTGCGCGCGTACACGGTGCGGAGCTGGGACCCGCTGGCCGGGGAGTTGACCGTCGACGTGGTGCACCACGGCGACGAGGGGTTGGCCGGCCCCTGGGCCGCCGCGCTGCGTCCCGGCGATCCGGTGCACTTCGTCGGCCCCGGCGGCGCGTACGCCCCGGACCCGGACGCCGACTGGCATCTGCTGGTCGGTGACGAGAGCGCCCTGCCGGCGATCGCCGCCGCCCTGGAGCGCCTGCCGCTGGGTGCCCCCGCCCACGTCTTCGTGGAGATCGCCGACCCGGCGGAGGAGCAGAAGCTGCTCAGCCCCGGGGCGGTCGAGCTGACCTGGCTGCATCGCGGTGAACGCCCGGTGGGCGAGGCGCTGGTCGCGGCGGTGCGGACGTTGGAGTTCCCGGTCGGCCAGGTGCACGCCTTCGTGCACGGCGAGGCCGCCTTCGTCCGGGAGTTGCGCCGGCTGCTGCGCGGGGAGCGGGGCGTACCCCTCGACCGGCTCTCCATCTCCGGTTACTGGCGGCGCGGCATGGACGACGAGGGCTGGCGCTCCACCAAGGCCGACTGGAACCAGCAGGTGGCGGCCGAGGAGACGGCCATTCCGGCGCCCGCCGCGGCGGCCTGAGCGCCGGTCATCCCTCGGGCGTGTTCGTCTCCTGACCGGCCCGGGCGAGGCGACGGCTGAGCAGTACGGCGTACCCGACCACCGCCAGCGAGAGCAGCGACAGCATCAGCCTCGGCTGGTGCACCGTCGCGGTGATCAGGCTGACCGAGACCACCCCGTAGGCGGCGATCGCCAACCGGGCGACGCTCGGTCGGGTCCACAACCAGTACAGGGCGAGCCCGCAGACCGTCCAGACGACCATCGAGGCGCCCAGCAGCAGCCGCAACTCCAGCGGCAGTCGATTGGCGTTGTCGTCGACCAGCCGGACCACCTGCCCGAGCGCCCAGCCGAGCAGCAGCAGCGCGCCGCCGAGCGGAATGTGCAGGTAGCTGTACGCCTGCCCGCCGCGCAGGCGACTCTGGAGGAGTCGCGTGGTGACGAAGGTGGTGTACACCCACCAGACCGCTGCCGGGATGAGGAAGGCCAACGCGGCGGTGAGGATCATGTGTGGCGGGGGATGGTCCGGCACGGCGAAGAGCAGGCTGGCCAGCGCGCTACCCAGCACGATGATGGTGAACTGCCCGATCCGTTCCGGCAGGTGCCGGTTGTCCACCGGCCAGCGGTTGAGCCAGCGCACCCCGACCCAGGGCGTGGCCAGCTCGATGACCATCGCGATCACCCACAGCACCGGACGCAGCTCGGTGGGCACGGCCAACGACACCAGCCAGATAAACCAGCCCGACCCGAAGCCGATCAGATAGACCGTCGTCACCATCCGGGCGCTCGGGCTGGTCGGCCAGGCACGCAGGTACAGCAGGAGCAGCACACCTCGCACGATCAGGTACCCGACCGGCAGCAGCACGCTCTCCGGCACCTCGTCGACCCCGAGCGTCATCGCGCCCGCGCCGACCAACGCGACCAGCACCAGCACCCGGTGCAGCGCGTCGTCCGGATCGAACCGGGTGTCGTAGTACACCTGCCCCATCCAGGCCCACTGGATCACCACGAAGAGCCCGATCACGGCCAGCACGGCCCTCGGCGACGGACTCGGCTCGTTGCCCAGCCGGGCCACCACCGCCGCCAGCGCGTACACGAAGATGAGGTCGAGGAAGAGTTCCAGCCAGGTGGCATGGCGATGTCCGGCCTCGTCCGCACCCGGGGTCTGATCGGGTAGCCCGACCAGGTCGGCCAACCATCTCGGCAGGCGGGGGGCTTCGGTCCGTACCCGGCGCATCTGGTCATGGTCCCCGCGCGGACCCGGCTCGCGGGCCCGAACCGCCCAGCCGGCAGCGGTGGTCGCCACACCGGCGTCCCCCGGCCGGCGTGTCGTCGGTCCGGCAGGGCAGGATGTACGGCGAGGGGGTGGCGCATGGCTGGGCGGATCCGGGACGAGGACATCGCACTGGTCCGGGAACGCACCTCGATCGGGGATGTGATCTCCGAGACGGTCACCCTGAAGTCCGCCGGCGGCGGCAACCTCAAGGGTCTGTGCCCGTTCCACGACGAGAAGAGCCCGTCGTTCAACGTCTCTCCGGCCCGCAACGTCTGGTACTGCTTCGGCTGCGGGGCCGGCGGGGACGCGATCAAGTTCCTGATGGACGCCGACCACCTCAGCTTCGTCGAGTCCGTCGAGCGGCTGGCCGGCCGCGCCGGCATCCAACTGCGCTACATCGAGGACGACAAGGGCACCCCGCGTCCCCGCCCGCAGCAGGGTCAGCGGCAGCGCCTGGTCGCCGCGCACGCCGCCGCAGTCGAGTTCTACCGGGGTCAGCTCGGCACCGCTGGCGCCCGCCCGGCACGGGAGTTCCTGGCCCGACGCGGCTTCGACCGGGCCGCCGCCGAGCGCTACGGCTGTGGTTTCGCGCCGGACGGGTGGGACCTGCTCACCAAGCACCTGCGCCAGCAGGGCTTCACCCACCAGGAGTTGGTCACCGCCGGGCTGTCCCGGGAGGCCCGCTCCGGCTCGCTGATCGACCGGTTCCGCCGCCGGCTGCTCTGGCCGATCCGCGACCTCGCCGGCGACGTGATCGGCTTCGGCGCGCGCAAGCTCTTCGACGACGACGACGGCCCGAAATACCTCAACACCCCCGAGACGCCGATCTACAAGAAGTCGCACGTGCTCTACGGCATCGACCAGGCCAAGCGGGAGATCGCCAAGCAGGGTCGTGCGGTGATCGTCGAGGGTTACACCGACGTGATGGCCTGTCACCTGGCCGGGGTGACCACGGCGGTGGCGACCTGCGGCACCGCCTTCGCCGCGGACCACATCTCCGTCCTGCGTCGGCTCCTGTTCGACAGCGACGAAGTGGCCGGCGAGATCATCTTCACCTTCGACGGTGACGCCGCCGGGCAGAAGGCCGCGCTGCGTGCCTTCGAAGACGACCAGCGCTTCGTCGGGCGCACGTTCATCGCGGTCAGTCCGGACAACATGGACCCGTGCGACCTGCGGCTGGCCAAGGGCGACCTGGCGGTGCGTGACCTGGTAGCCCGCCGCGAGCCGCTCGTCGACTTCGCGCTGCGACACGTGATCAGCCGCTTCGACCTGGACACCGTCGACGGCCGGGTCGAGGCGATGCGGCACGCCGCGCCGCTGGTCGCGCGCCTGAAGGACCGGGAGAAGCGCCCGGAGTACGTCCGCAAGCTCGCCATGGACCTCGGCATGGAGATCGAGCCGGTGCAGCGGGCGGTGCTCGCCGCCGGCAACACTCTGCCGTCCGGCACCCGCGAGGCCGCCCCCGCCGCCCGGCCAACCTCGGCCCGCCCGGAGCCGGCGGTGGACAGCCCGCAGTCGATGGTCGAGCGGGAGGCGCTCAAACTCGCCCTCCAGCAACCGGTCCTGGCCGGGCCGATGTTCGACGCGGTCGAGGCCACCGAATACCGCCACCCGGTGCACGTCGCGGTGCGTACGGCCATCGCGGCGGCCGGTGGTGCCGCGTCGGCGACCGGCGGCGCGGTCTGGATCGAGTCGGTCCGCGACGCCTGCGACGACCTGGCGGCTGCGGCGCTGGTCGGTGAGCTGGCCGTCGAACCACTGCGGATCGACGGCGAACCGGACCCGCGCTACGTGTCGATCACCATGGCCCGCGTGCAGTTCGGGTCGGTGACCGCCCGGGTCCGGGACCTCAAGTCACGCATCCAGCGGATCAACCCGGTCAACAACAAGGACGAGTACTTCGCCGCCTTCGGTGAGCTGCTGTCCCTGGAGCAGCACGCCCGGGCATTGCGCGAGCAGGCTGCGGGAGGCCTCTAAATGGGACTGTTCAGCCGCAAGCCGAAGCTGCCGCCGGCCGACCGGCCGCCGCTGACCGCCGACGAACGGGTGTTGGCCTGGGCCGCCGCCGGCAACGGCGAGGGCGACGGGGTGGTGGTCGCCACCAACCTCGGGTTGTGGCTGCCCGGTCGAGGGCACCGGCTCGGTTGGCACACCATCCTCAAGGCGGTCTGGTCCGGCCGGGAGCTGACCGTCACCCCCGCCGAGCCGCTCGTCGAGCGGGATGGCTACACGGTGGTCGCCGACGGTCCGGCCGAGACGTACCTGCTGCTCGACCCGGGGGAGCTGCCGCACCAGGTGCGGGCCCGGGTGACCCGTTCGGTCGCGTACACCGAGCACCAGCCGGTGCCCGGCGGCGCCGCGCGGGTCGCGGCCCGGCGCGTGGCCGGGGTCGACGGTCTGACCTGGACGGTCCGACTCGACCCCGGCACTCCGGCGGACGACGAGGCCCTGCTCGCCGAGACCGACCGGCTGGTCGGTGTGGCCCGCGCCGCCACCGCGCCGGCCGACACCTGACCGGCCGGGTCAGTTCGCGCCCAGGTCCTTCAACGCCTTCTCCGCGCCGCGGTGCAGCGGCACCGGCAGGGTCCTGCGGGCCTTTTCCAGCGAGATCCCCTTGGCCGCCGGGTTGGCCTGGGCCAGCGCGTCGCGCTTGTCGAACACCGTCCGGGTGATCGCGCAGGCGACATTGGCGTCCAGGTCCTTACGGACCAACAACACGTTGGGTACGACGATCGTCGGGGTGTCGGTAGCCGTCTTGTACGCGTCCCGGCCGATCGTGCCTTCCTGGTAGCCGGGGCTCAGCGCGGCCATCTTCGGCAGCAACGGCGCGATGTCGACGAACTTCACCGAGTCGCCGGCGGTGGTGAACAGGTCGGTCAGGCCCCCGGTGGGCAGACCGCCAGACCAGAAGAAGCCGTCGATGCTGCCGTCCTTGACCCCCTCGACCGTCTTGGTCAGGTCCAGTCGCTGCGCCCGGATGTCCTTGGCCGGGTCGAGGCCGGCGGCCTCCAACAGCCGGTTGGCGATAACCTCGGTGCCGGACTTCGGTGAACCGGTGGAGATCCGCTTGCCGCGCATGTCGGCCACCGAGGTGATCCCGGAGTCGTTGCGGACCACCACCTGGGTGTAGTTGTCGTAGATGCGGGTCAGCGCCTGCACCGGCTGCGGTGCGGTGAAACTGCCCTTGCCCTCGACCGCGTTGACCGCCGTGTCGAACAGCGAGAACGCCACGTCGTACTGGCCACCGACGAGCTGCTCGATGTTCTGCACGGAGGCGCCGGTCTCGGCGGCGGTGCCGGTGAGCTTGCCGCCGGTCGTCCCGGACAACTGCCCGGCCAGGGCGTTGCCGACCACGTAGTAGACGCCTGTCGCGTTGCCGGTGGCGATGCCGACGCGCGTCTCCTTGGTCACCTCGCAGGTGACGTCGCTGGCCGTGTCGTCAGTGGCCGCGCCGCCCTGCTGACCTCCGCAACCCGCGGCACCGACCGTGACGAGTGCGAGCACGCTCAGGCCCGCCGCGAGCCGTATGTCGATTCGTCTCACAGTTGTTCCTCCACAGGATTGGCTGGTGATCCGGACGATGACCGGTCGGCGGAGCCGCGTCGGATGAACACGCCCGCCGCCGCGACGGCGGCCAGCGCCGCGCCGACCGTGACCGGCACGGGTTCGAGCCAGAGCAGGGTGACACCGGCGAGGGCGCCCAGCACCCGTTCCGGGGCGCCGGCCGGGCCCACGCCGGGCAGCCAGCCACCGGCGGCGACGGCGAGCACCGCCACGCTGAGCGCGGTGACTCCGGCGGCGAACGCGATTCGCTGGACGCCGCCGATGCCGAGCAGACCGAGGCCGGCCGGCGTGATGACGAACGCGATCGGGGTCAGGTACGCCGGCAGCGCGTACCGCAGGGTCTGCCACATGGTCGGCACCAGCCGGCCGCCGGTGACCGCGGCGGCGGCCACCGCGGCGAGCGCGGTCGGCGGGGACACCTCGGACAGCACCGCGAAGTAGAAGACGAACATCGCCGCCGCCGGCGCGGTGACGCCCAGGTCGAGCAGGGCCGGACCGACGATCACCCAACCGATCACGAACGACGCGGTGACCGGTACGGCAAGGCCCAGCAGGCTCAGCGCGACGGCGGCGAGCAGCGCGGTGAGCACCAGCACCAGCGTCGGGTCCGAGGTGGCCGCCTGCGCCCCGCCGATCAGCAGCGCCGCCGCCTGCGGCCCGAGGCCGGTCTTCGTGGTGGTCGCCGTGATGATGCCGGCGGTGGCGCAGACCGCGGTGACGGCGAGGACGCCACGTACGCCGGTGACGAGCGCGGTCACCAGCCGGTCCGGGGTGAGTCGGTGCGTGCGGTCCAGGTAGGAGAGCACGGCGGCGACGACGATGGCGAACACGACGGCACGCGTCGCGGACACACCGACGGCGAGGAACACGATGATGGCGATCAGCGAGGCGAAGTGGTAGCCGAACCGGGCCAGCAGCCGCCAGGGCGAGTCGACGTCGATCACCACGGGGCGTACGCCGGACCGGCGAGCGTCGATCTCCACGGCGAGCAGGATGCCGAGGTAGTAGAGCACCGTCGGTACCGTTGCCCAGCCCAGCACCTGGAGGTACGAGACGCCCAGGTACTCGGCGATGATGAACGCCGCCGCACCCAGGGTGGGTGGGGAGAGGATGGCGCCCACCCCGGCCGCGGCCAACATGCCGCCGGCCCGCTCCGGCGGGTAGCCGGCGCGGCGCAGCAGCGGCCAGGTGACCGCGCCGATGCTCACCGTCGTCGCCGCGCCGGAGCCGGAGACGGTGCCGAGCAGGAAACCCGAGGCCACCGCCGTCCGGCCGGCGGCGGTACGGGAACGTCGGAACGCCGCCGCCGACAACTCGACGAAGAACCGCCCGGCCCCGGACAACTCCAGCACCGCGCCGTAGATGGTGAACAGCACGATGTACGAGGCGGCCACGTCGAGTGGCGTGCCGTAGAAGCCGCTGTCGGAGTTGTAGAACGCGTCGACCAGTTGACTGAAGTCGAGCCCGGCGTGCGCGACCGGCCAGGACTGCGGCAACAACCCGCCGTAGTAGCCGTAGCCGAGGAACAGCAGGCAGACCGCGGGCAGGATCCAACCGGTGGTACGTCGACACGCTTCGAGCAGCAGGAGCAGCAGGACGGTGCCCAGCACCAGATCCGTCGGCGCCAGCAGGCCCTGCCGATCGAGGAACGCGTTGTAGCCGCCGCCACCGCTGCCGATGTGGATCGGCAGGACGGGGTAGAGACAGGCCGCGACCGCCAGGACGACCAGAGCCCAGTCGGCCACTGTGGGCCCCGACGACGCGAGTGCCGGGGTGCGCCTGTCGCTGTCGTTCTCGGTGGCCTCGGCGCGGTTGGTGCGTCGTCGCCGGGCGCGGAGGCGGGCCGGCAGCCGCAGGTCGGCCGGGTAGGCGAGGAAGACCAGCGGGAGTACGCCGGCCAGGAAGATGATCAGGTAGTACTTGCTGCCCTGCGACAGAGGGCGGAACACCTGCCACAGGGCGAGAGCGCCGACCGCCAGCGCCGCCATGGCGAGGAGCAGACCCGCCGGCCCGGAGAGCACGCGCCCCGGCTTCTCGTCCTCGAACTGGGCGGCCAGGTCCCGAGTCGCCCGCTCGGACACGCCTGGCCCGCTCGGGTCGGTCGTGCTTGGGTCGGGCTCGCTTGCGTCGGCCGTGCTCGCGTCGGGCTCGTTTGCGCCGGGCCTGCTCGCGTCGGGCTCGCTTGGGTCGGTCGTGGTCGGGTCGGGCTTGCTTGCGTCGGTCGTGCTCGCGTCGGGCTCGTTTGCGC
>NZ_QGSY01000168.1 GCF_003857035.1 Micromonospora arida | reverse complement strand
AGCTTGACCAGTCCGGGGTATAAATCATAATTGGCACTGGCTTTACAAGCACCCTGTTGAGTTCTCAAAGAACAACCACACACCGACCAGAAGCCCCACCACAGTGGAACCCCAACCGGGGCTTTTCCGTACCATGTCCAGCGCTATCAGCGCCAGGCACTTTTACTACGTTACCCGCTCGTTTCCGCCCTGTCAAACCGATATTTCGCGGTTCGTCATGCTTCAACCCGATAACGCGGGCACCATGTCGCAACCGGCTTTCGCCGCTCTCGTCATCGATTCGGCAGGCCGGCCGTCGCGATTTCTCGCGACCCGCCCGGTGCCCTGCCGGTTCGTAACCATACCCGGTCGGTTTCGCGGCGCCAAATCCGCCTCGCGGCGTTTCTGGCGGCACCTACCGGTTGGGGCTCCGGTGGGCGTGCCCACCCGACCCCCTGGCCGTTGGCCGGCGCTCCGGCCGCTCCAGGCTTTCGCCTGTTTCGTCCGTTCCGCGCTGGCAGAGAGAAAGTTACGCGTCCGGCGGGATGATCGTCAAATCCGCCGGACGCGTCCCCCGTCACATCGTCGACAGGTGGCTATTCGCCCAGCTCAACGCCCGCGAACGAGCGCTTCCCGCGGCGCAGCACCAGGTATTGCCCATGCAGCAGGTCGGCCGGCGACACCCTCGCGTCCACCTCGGTCACCCGGTTGTTGTTCACGTAGGCGCCGCCTTCGGCGATCACCCGCCGAGCCTCCTTTAGGCCACTCACCAGACCGGAGTCCCGCAGCAGACCCGCCACATCCGGCAATTCGCCGGTGAGGCGTACGAGTCCTGCCTCGGTCAGGGCCGCGCGCAGGGTCTCCGGCGCCAGCTCGTCCAACGATCCGCGGCCGAAGAGCGCCTGGCTGGCGGCGATCGCCTGTCGGGTCTCGTCGGCACCGTGCACCAGGGTGGTCAGCTCCTCGGCGAGCGCCCGCTGCGCCAACCGGGCCGCCGGTCGTTCGGCTGTCGCCTTTGCCAGCTCCTCCAGCTCGTCGCGGGTCCGGAAGCTGAAGTACCGCAGGTAGCGGTCGACCTCCTGGTCCTCGACGTTGAGCCAGAACTGGTAGAACGCGTACGGGCTGGTCATCGTGGGGTCGAGCCAGACGGCACCGCCCTCGCTCTTGCCGAACTTCGTCCCGTCGGACTTGGTGACGAGCGGCGTGGTGAACGCCTGTACCGGCCCGGCGCCCCGTCGGCGGACGTAGTCGACGCCGGCGGTGATGTTGCCCCACTGGTCGGAGCCGCCGAACTGGAGCTGGCAGCCGTGCCGGCGGTGCAGCTCGAAGAAGTCGTTGGCCTGCAACAGCTGGTAGCTGAACTCGGTGAAGCTGATGCCGGTCTCCAGGCGGGCGCGCACCACCTCCCGCGCGAGCATCTTGTTCACCGGGAAGTGTTTGCCCACGTCGCGGAGAAACTCGACGATCGACATCTGGCCGGTCCAGTCCAGGTTGTTGACCAACTGCGCCGCGTTGTCGCCGGTGTACGACACGAACGGCGCGAGCTGCTCGCGGATCCGCTCGACCCAGCCGGCGATCACCTCGGGCGGGTTGAGCGACCGCTCGGCGCTCTCCTTCGGGTCGCCGATCTGCCCGGTGGCCCCGCCGACCAGCAGCAACGGGCGGTGGCCGGCGAGTTGCAGCCGGCGGGCCATGAGGACCTGCATGAGGTTGCCGACGTGCAGGCTCGCCGCGGTGGGGTCGAAGCCCACGTAGTACGTGGCGGCCGCTCCACCGTCGAGCAGCTCGCGCAGCTCGTCGAGGCCGGTCGAGTCCTGGATCAGGCCACGCCAGAGCAGGTCATCGGTCAGGGAGTCCCGCCCGGACGGCGGAGGGCTGCTGTCGGTCACGGTCACCGATTCTCCCCCATCGCCGGCACCAACCCGTACCGGGTTTGGCGCAACCCGGCCCCGCTAGGCTTGCGCCTCGTTGATCGAGGAGGGCTTTGCCATGGAGATTCCGGATCTGACGGGCGGTTTCGTCGCCCTGCTCGGCCTCAAGTTCGAGGAGGCCAGCGCCGACCGGGTGGTCATCAGCTGGCAGGTCCGCCCGGAGCTGCACCAGCCGTTCGGCATCCAGCACGGCGGGGTGTACTGCTCGGTCGTGGAGTCCGCGGCCAGCGTGGGCGGCGCCCTCTGGCTGGCCGACCGGGGCACGGTGGTCGGCGTGTCGAACCAGACCGACTTCCTGCGGGCCGTCCGGGATGGCGAGCTGAGGGCGGTCGGTACCCCGGTGCACCGGGGCCGCAGCCAGCAGCTCTGGCAGGTGGAGATCACCGACGCCGACGAGCGGCTGGTCGCCCGTGGTCAGGTCCGGCTGCAGAACCTCTCGCCCGCCTGAGCGACGGCATTCGCCGGACGGGTCAACTGCGGGCCTCGTCCAGCATCGGCGCCGTGGGCTGGTCGCTATCGGCGTCGGCGTCGGCCTCATCGGGTACGCGGCTGAGCCGTACCTCGGTGATCGCCCGGTGGTCGATGCCGGCCACCATCAGCACCCAGCCGTCCAGCGTGACGTCCTCGCCGGCGACGGTGGGGATGTGCCCGAGCCGGGCCAGCACCAGCCCGGCGACGGTGGTGTAGTCGCCGTCCGGGCGCGACGGCAGCTCCACGCCGATGTCGGGCAGGTCGTGCACCGGGAAAGTGCCGGGCAGCAGCAGCGCACCGTCGGGGTCGCGCCGCACCGAGCGCACATCCCGGTCGGTCTCGTCGTAGATCTCGCCGACGATCTCCTCCAGGATGTCCTCCAGCGTCACGATGCCGTCGACGGCGCCGCGCTCGTCCACGACGAGCGCGATGTGCTGACGCTCGGCCTTGAACTGGCGCAGCGCCTCCACCACCGGCAGCGAGTCGGGCAGCAGCATCGGCGGTCGGGCGATCTCGTCGACCGGGCGGTCGTCGGGCACACCCACCAGATCACGCAGGTGGATCACTCCGGCCGTGTCGTCCAGGCCGCCGTGGCGCACGACCGGAGCCCGGGAGTGCCCGGTGGCGGCCAGCACGAGCCGCGCGGCCTCCGCGGTGGTCCCGCTGTCGAGCGTGAAGACCTGCAACCGGGGTACGAGCACAGCCCGCAACCGCCGGTCGGCGATCTCCACGGCACCCGCGATGATGGTGCGCTGCTCCTTGGTGAAGCCGTGGTTGCCGGCGACGATGTCGCGCAGCTCGTCCGGGCCGATCTCCTCCGGCTCGTGTTTGGGGTTGAGCCCGACCAGGCGGACCACCACGTCGCTGGTGGCGCCGAGCGCCCAGACGGCCGGCCGGGTGAGGCTGGCGAGCACATCGAGTGGGCGGGCCACCAGCAGCGCCCACCGCTCGGCGGACTGCATGGCGATCCGCTTGGGCGCCAGCTCGCCGAAGACCAGGGTGACGAAGGTCAGCGCGAGGGTGACCGCCACGATCGCCACCGTCTCGGCGGCGCTGCCGAACACCCCGAGCAGCGGCACCAGGGGTTTTGCCAGCGAGACCGCCGCGGCGGCGGAGGCCAGGAACCCGGCGAGGGTGATGCCGATCTGGATGGTGGCCAGGAAGCGGTTCGGGTCCTTGGCGAGCCGGGCCAGCACCCGCCCGGCCCGGCTGGTGCGCTCCAGCCGCTGGATCTGGCTGTCTCGCAGCGACACCAACGCCATCTCGCTGCCCGCGAAGAGCGCGTTGATCACGACCAGGACTCCGACCAGGGCCAGTTGGCTCCCGTAGCTCTGCACGCCCGGTTCGCTCCCTCGTGGTGGTGGCACCGGCCGCTACGCGCGGCACCCGCCGGTCGGCGAGCCCGCCCGGCGTAGGCGTGTCTTTGCCCCGTCCGGCGCCGGCCGAATCCTGCCCGGGCGAGGCTACGCCGAATCGGGCGTCGGTGACGCTACGCCGGCTGGGGCGTCGGCGACGCTACGCCGACTGGAGCGACCGTGAGTTACGCCGACTGGGGCGTCGGTGACCCCGGCAGGTCGAGGACGTACGAGTCGCCCTCCGGCCGGAAGCCGAGCCGGTGGTAGTAGGGGGCCACCATGCGGGGCGGGCTGACCACCCGGTGGAAACCCCGTTCGGTGAACAGGTGGCTGCGCCGGTAGACGAACTCGCCCGGGGTGAAGTCACGGAACTTCGGGGTCACGTAGTCCAGGTCGATCTGGGCGACGCCGGGCGCCTCGGCGTGCGACAGCACCACGCCGACCACCTCGTCGGCCGTGACCACGAGGAACGCCGAGCGCCCCGACGCGTCCGGGTCCCAGTGGAAGCCGGGGTTGAACCGGGCGATGTCGGCGGCGTGCACCCGCAGCGTGTGCGCGAGGAACTGGTCGTCGACACCGACCTCGACCACCTGGTAGGTCTTTTCGTCGTGCCGGGTGGCGAGCATCCCGCGCAGGTACCAGATGTTGATCACCGCGAGCACGATGTTGAGCCCGACCATCGGCCAGACCTCGATCGCGGCGTTGTAGCCGATCAGCACGAAACAGCCGACGAGGTTGAGCGCCCGCAACCGCAGGACGCGCGACTGCAGCAGCGACCAGACCAGCACCGCGGAGCCGGCCCAGCCGACGAGATCCAACCAGTTCACGCCGCGAGACTAGTGCCCGCCCTGGTCAGGGCCGTCGGCGGGCAGCTCGAGCAGCCACTCCTCGACGTCTGCGCCGCGGCCGTTGGCGTACCCCGAGTCCTCACCGACCACCACGAACCCGCACTTGCGGAGCACCGCGAGGGAAGCGGTGTTGTCCTTGGCGGCGCGGGCGTGCACCGGCCGGGGCAGCTCGCGCAGCAGGGCGGCCAGGGCCGCCGTGGCGTGGCCCCGACCCCAGCGCTCCGGGTCGATCCAGTAGCTGACCTCGGTCTGCCCCTCGACCGGGAAGGCGCTCACGTAGCCGACCACCTCGCCGTCGACCTCGACGGTGCGGACCAGGTTCGCCGGGTTGGTGAGCACCCGGGCCCAGTGTGCGGCGAACTCCCGACGGTCGGACGGGTCCTTGGGGCCGAACGCGGCCATCCGGTTGGCCTCCGGGTCCTGCTGGTGCAGGAAGAACTCGACGAGGTCGTCCTCCAGGACCGGGCGCAGCCGCAGATCAGACGTCATCGGCCGAGGGTACGCAACGGCGGGCCCGCGCGGCTCGCTCAGTCGCTCACGGCGGCGACCGCCAGCACGGCGGCAAGCAGGGAGCTGGCCACCGACAGCAGGCGACGCCACGGCACCCGCGCGTCGACCACCGGCAGGGCCGACCACCGGGTCACGGCCAGGGTCGCTCCCGCCGCGGACAGACCGGCCCCGAGCGGCCAGAGCCAGACCGGCACCACCGACCAGTCGCCCATCCGGTGCGCCAACCCGAGGTAGGCGAACGCCCACACCACCGCCGCCACCAGGGTCACCCGGTCCAGTTCGCGGCGGCGGGCGGTGCCGAGCAGGGACAGGCCGCCGAGGAAGGTGAACGCCACTGCGAGACCGGCGCCGATCCAGACGGGAGCCGCCGGTGCCGCCTCCGCCGCCTCCCTCTCCGGTACGCCGAGCAGTCGCAGCCCGATCGACTCGACGCCCTTGTCGGTGTTGCCGAGCACCACCACCGCCCTGCCGGTGGCCCGTTCGAGGCCGATGTAGGACCCGAACCCGCCGGTCGCGCCGTTGTGCCAGACCACCTCGTGGTCGCCGTGCCGGCTGGTGAACCAGCCGTACCCGATGCGGGTGTTCTGGTCCTCACGGAAGCGGGCGTTGGTGGCGTCGGCGCCGGGCGCGGTGCCGGCGAGGGTCGCGGCGGCCAGCCGGCCCAGGTCCTCGGCGGTGGACCAGGGGCCGACGCCGGCCGGGGCGTACCCGACTCCCGACCAGGTGTCGAGGGGCCGGCCGGAGGCCCGGCCGCCATGGGCGCGGCCGGACGGCAGGTCGTCGGCGTGGGTGGCGATCACTGTGGCGTTCATGCCGAGCGGTTGGAGCAGCCGCGCCCGCAGCAGATCGGCGTACGCGACGCCGGCTTTCGCCGCGATCGCGTGGCCGAGCACGGACGGCCCGAGGTTGGAGTAGTGGACCTCGCCGCGCTCGTCGCCGTCGGGGGTGACCCGGTCGGCGGCGCTGCGGATGGCGTCGATGTCCTGCCCGCCGTACGGGTTGCCGCCGGACACGTTGGACCAGAGGATGCGTGCCCAGCCCAGGATGCCGTCGGGGGCGAGCCGGGGCAGGCCGGCGCGGTGGCTGGCCAATTCGGCGAGCGTCACGTCGCGGGCGGGGCCGGTGACCGTGGGCCAGGTGGCGCCGAGAGGGTCGTCGGGGCGGACGACGCCGGCGGCGGCCTGGTCGGCGAGGAGCATGCCGGTGAGCGCCTTGGTGACCGAGCCGATCTCGAACGAGGTGCCGGGCTCGACGGGCTGGCCGGTCCGGTCCCGGTCACCCAGGCCGGCGGTGCGGATCCGGCCGTTCTCGACCAGTGCGACGGCGAGGCCGCGGTGCCCCGACGGGTCGCGTACGGCCGCGCGTGCGGCGCCGGCCAGGTCGGCATCGCCGGTGGTCTGCGCGCCGAGGCGGGCCACCCGGGGCATGAGCGCGATTCCGGCGAGGCCGGCGATCAGCGCGACGACGATGGTGATCACGGTCGTCCGGCGCATGGTGCTTCTCCCTGCTGTTTGTCGTGGGGGCGGTCGGTGCTGCGGGCGTGGGTCAGCGGCCGGCGGCGGTGAGGATGGCCAGCAGGGGCACCACGCGTTCGGCGGGGACCGCGTACCGGCCTCGGCCGGTGCTGCGCAGCCAACCGGCGGCAGTGATCTGGCGCAGGTGGTGATGCAGTTGGCCGGTCGTGCCCAGCTCCTCGATCTCGGCCAGCTCGCTGGTGCTCTGCCGGCCGTCGAGGATCTCGCGGAGCAGCCGCAGCCGCACCGGGTGGGCCAACGCGGAGAGCGTGCTGGCCAGTTCCGTCCAGTCGGCGGCGAGCACGTCGTCGACCGTGCGGCCGTACTGCCAGTCGTAGTGCTGGCCGGCGACGCGGACGGTGCCGGTGTAGAGGACCGCGCCGGTGCCGTCGGGCGGCAGCCGCTGTTTGAGGCCGTCGAGTGCCCAGAACGTGCCCTCGGATGCGGGCGGCGCTGGTGGCGTCGCCGTCAGGCGCTCGCTCAACGCGGCGACCTGGGTCTCCAGCGCGGCGAGCCGCGATTCCATGGTGGTCATACGTCGATACTACGCACAAACGTATTTACGTACAACCCGGTGTCTGGGGCGTCCAGAGCGGGGCTTTGGTCCCGAGCCTCTCGGGCGCAACGCCTCTGCCCGGCGTGATCATGCAGCGGGATGGTGGGACGGACGGCGTGCCGGTGACGCGCCGCGCTGGACGGGGAGGTCAGTGGTGGTGAAGACCGGCGGTCCGGGCCGGACGCTGGAGGGCACGATCGATGTGCCCGTAGCGGTCGGCCTCGATGCGGCAGAGGCCGCCGCCCGGTTACGGGCGAACGGACCCAACGCGGTGGCGCCGCCGCCGCGCCGGCATGCGGCCGTACGGGTGCTGAACCAGCTCACCGACCCACTGGTGGCCCTGCTGCTCGCCGCCGCGGTGGTGACCACGGTGCTCGGCGACTACCCGGACACCGCGGTGATCGTCCTGGTCGTGCTGGTGAACACGATCATCGGGGTGGTGCAGGAGATCCGCGCGGACCGCGCCATCGCGGCGCTCGGCCAACTCGCCGCCCCCACCGCCCGGGTGGTCCGTGACGGCCGGGACCTGGCCGTCCCCGCCGCCGACCTGGTTCAGGGCGACCTCGTCCGGATCGAGGCCGGCGACATCGTGCCGGCCGACCTGCTGCTGGTCGAGGCGAACCGGCTGCAACTGGATGAATCCGCGTTGAGTGGTGAGTCGGTACCGGTGGGGCGGACCATCGGTCAGGAGGCGCTGGCTGGGACGGTGGTCACCACCGGACGCGCGGACGGCACGGTGATCCGGACGGGGCCGGCGAGCGCGTTGGGTCGGATCAGCACCCTGGTGGCGGGCACCCGGCCCGCCGCCACTCCCCTGCAGCGCCGGCTCTCCGCCCTGGGCCGCACGCTCGGGTTGGTCGCGGTCGCGCTGTCAGGGCTTGTCTTCGCGATCGGGTTGATCAGCGGTCGGCCGGTGGTCGACATGGCCATCACGGCGGTGAGCCTGGTCGTCGCGGCGGTACCCGAGTCGCTGCCGGCGGTGGTGACCCTGGCGCTGGCGCTGGGCGCGCGCCGGATGGCCACCGCGCGCGCCATCCCGCGTCGGCTGCACGCGGTGGAGACGCTCGGCTCGGTGACCGTGATCGCCTCCGACAAGACCGGCACCCTCACGGAGGGGCGCATGGCGGTACAGCACGTCGCCACCACCGACGGGGCGCGGTACGAGGTCACCGGCAGTGGGTACGCCCCGCACGGCGCCGTACACCAGGATGGCGCGCCGGTGCCCGTACCGGAGGAACTCCGCCGGCTGGCGCGGGCCGGGCTGCTCTGCAACGACGCCGCCCTGTCACCCCCGGACGAGGAACGACGCGACTGGGGTGCCGTGGGGGATCCGCTCGAAGCGGCGCTCGTGGCCTTCGCGGCCCGGTGCGGCCTCGACCCGCAGAACACTCGCGCCGCCTGGCCACGGGTCGCCGAGCACCCATTCGACCAGGCCCAACGGCGGATGGTCACCGTGCACCGCTCCTGCGACCAGCGCTATCTCGTGGTGTGCAAGGGCGCCCCGGAGAGCGTCCTCACGACGCCCCTGCTCGACGCCACCGACGACGAGATCGCCGCGCTGACCCGCACCGCCCACCGGCTCGCCGGGGAGGGCCTGCGGGTGCTCGCCGTCGCCGCCGCCCTGGCGGACACGTCGCCGGACCCTGCCGCGCCGACCGGCCTGCGCCCGCTCGGTCTGGTCGCCGTCGGTGACCCGCTGCGCGACGGCGCCCCCGAGATCGCCCAGAGTCTCGACGCCGCCGGGGTACGGCTGTTGCTGATCACCGGCGATCACCCGGCCACCGCCGCCGCGATCGGCTCCCAGCTCGGCCTCTGGCAGGACGGTGATCCTCTCGCCCGCGGCGACGACGACTCGACGGCACACCCGGACACCCGGGTCTTCGCCCGGACCCAGCCGGAACAGAAGCTCGACATCATCGCGGACCTGCAGGCCCGCGGTCACGTGGTCGCGATGACCGGCGACGGAGTCAACGACGCGCCGGCGCTGCGCCGCGCCGACATCGGGGTGGCGATGGGTGGCGGCACCGAGGTCGCCCGGCAGGCCGCCGACCTGGTCCTCGTCGACGACGACCTGTCCACAGTGGCCGCCGCCATCGGTGAGGGCCGCCGCATCTACGACAACATCCGCCGGTTCCTGCGGTACGCCCTCTCCGGCGGGGTGGCCGAAATCCTGGTGATGCTCATCGGCCCGCTGTTCGGGCTGGCCGTACCACTGTTGCCCGCACAGATCCTCTGGATCAACCTGCTGACCCACGGCGTGCCCGGGGTGGCCCTCGGTGCCGAGCCGGCCGAACCCGGCACCCTGCGCCGGACGCCCCGCTCGCCCCAGGAGTCGGTGCTCGGCGCCGGGCTCGGTCGGGACGTCCTGGTCACCGGCGCGCTGATCGCCGCCGTGGTGCTCGGCGCCGGTGTGGTCGCCGCCGCCCGGGAACTGCCCTGGCAGTCGGTGGTCTTCGTGGTGCTCGGGCTGGCCCAGCTCGGCGTGGCACTGGCCGTCCGGGCACCCCGGCCAGCGGGCGCGCGGCGCGGCAACCCCGGCCTCCTCGTCGCGGTCGCAGTGTCGGCACTGCTGCAGGTCGGCGGGGTGCTGTTCGCCCCGCTGCGGGACCTGCTCGGCACCGACCCCCTGGCACCGACCGTGCTGCTGGCCTGCGCGGTGGTCAGCGCCCTGCCCGGGTTGGTGCTGCGGCTGACCCGTCGCCGTCCGACACCGCCGAGCGACCGGGTCGACGGGACCAATGGCCCCCGGTTACTTACCTTCCGCCCCTGACCGTCCGGCCCGCACCGCAGGAGGATGAAGACGGAACTAAGGAGGACGTGATGACCAACAGATCCGGTGCCCCCGTGGTGGTGGCTGTGGACGGCTCGACATCGGCGCTGGAGGCGGTGCGGCTCGCCGCCCGGGAGGCCGCGACGCGCGGCCGCCCGCTGCGGGTGGTGCACGCGTTCATCTGGTCGCTCTACGGCGTGTCGTTGACACCGGCGCCGGGCGCTCCCGTCAACGCCGGGTTCCGGCACCAGGCGGAGCAGTTGGTCGCCGAGGCGGTGACCGAGGCCGGCAAGGTCGCACCGGAGGTCGCCGTCACCGGCGCGGTCGTCGAGGGCGCGGCCGCGCCGGTGCTGCTGGCCGAGGCGCGGGACGCGGCCCTGCTGGTGCTCGGCAGCCGGGGCCTGGGCGGCTTCGGCGGGCTGCTGATCGGCTCGGTGGCGGTGCAGGTCTCCGCCCACGCCGACTGCCCGGTGCTCGTCGTCAAGGGTGAGGCCCGCGCCGACGGGCCCGTCCTGGTCGGAGTCGACGGCTCGGCCCTGTCCGCCCAGGCTCTGGGGTTCGCCTTCGAGGAAGCCTCGCTGCGGGACACCGAACTGGTGGCCGTGCACGCCTGGATCATCCCGGTCGCGCCGAGCGACCTCCTGCCGGTGGCCTACGACGTGGAAGCGCTCGCCGCCGAGGAGGAGCGGGTGCTCGCCGAGGCGATCGCGGGCTGGTCCGAGCGTTACCCCGACGTGCCGGTACGGCGCCGCGTGGCGTACGGCGCCCCAGCGCGGATGCTCGTGGAGGAGTCGGCCGCGGCGCAGCTCACCGTGGTCGGTGCACGCGGCCGTGGCGCGCTGGCCGGCATGCTGCTCGGCTCGGTGAGTCACACGGTGCTACATCACTCGCACAGCCCGGTGGTGGTCGTGCGGCACCGCCGCGAGGATCGCAAGCACTGACACCTCCTCCCCCTCCGCGCCGGCCGTTCCCCCCACGGCCGGCGCGGACCGCGTTCGCTGTCACGTCACAACGCCTGGCCGGCGCGTTCGGTCGGCCGGTGCCGGCGCGTTCGGCGCCGTGACGGCTGCGAACCGCCGACAATGACCTGACCGACCCAGGGAGCGCCGATGAACCGACCTGTCGTGGTGGGCGTGGACGGATCGCCGTCCAGCCTCGTCGCCGCCGAACACGCGGCGCGGGCCGCCGTGCTCCGCTCCCGACCGCTGCTCCTGGTGCACGGCTATCTCCATCCGTCCGGCTACGGCGTGCCATTCAACCCGTACGACCTCGGGGTGCCGGCGCCGTCGGAGGAGGCCCAGCAGATGTTGGAGCGCACGGCGGCCGAGCTGACCGGCCGGTGGCCCGGCCTCGCCGTCGAGGTGCGTCAGGTCCTCGGGGGCCCGGGGGCCACCATGATCGAGGAGTCCCGCCGGGCGGATCTGGTCGTGGTGGGCAGCCGTGGCCTGGGCGGGTTCACCGGGCTGCTACTCGGCTCGGTCGGCACGCAGGTGGCCGCGCACGCGCACTGCCCGGTGCTGGTGGTCCGCCCGGACGAGCAACCGATTCCGGTGGACGGTCCGGTGATGGTGGGCGTGGACGGGTCCGAGTCGTCCCGACTTGCCGTGGGTCTGGGCGCCGACGAGGCGGCGCTGCGGGACGTGCCGCTGGTGCTGGTGCACGTCGGTCCTTCGGACGGGGACCGGGCGGTGCCGGAGGACATCGAGGAGTCGCAGGCCGCGTACCAGGCCGAGGTGGTGCGACTCCTGGCCGACGCCTCCGCCGTGGTGCGCGCCGAACACCCCGACCTTGTGGTCCGCGAGCATCCGGTCCGGGCGACCGGCGCGGCCCAGGGGCTCATCGAGGCCAGCGGCACGGCGTCGCTGCTGGTCGTGGGCACCCGGGGCCGGGCCGGGTTCGCCGGTCTGCTGCTCGGGTCGGTCAGTCAGGCGGCGATCCAGCACGCGCACTGCCCGGTGCTGGTCGCCCACCCGGTCAGCTGACCGGCGCGTCGTCACCTCGGCCGAGCATCTGCAGGAAGTCGGTGGTGAGGGCGAACGGGTCGGCCGGCCCGGTGGCCGGTGGCCGGCGCTCGATCTGGTCGGCCAACTCCCCGGCCGAACGTCGGATCCGAGCCCGCAACGCGCCATCGGCGGTGCCGTCGGACCAGTCCTCCGGGGCGGCGAAGACGGCGGTCGGGACGACCACCGACCGAAGGTAGGCGAACATCGGGCGGACGGCGTGCTCCAGTGCCAACGAGTGCCGGGCGGTGCCGCCGGTCGCGCCGATCAGCACCGGGCGGTCGACCAGCGACTCGGAATCCAACACGTCGAAGAAGGACTTGAACAGCCCGTTGTACGAGGCGCTGAAGATCGGGGTGACGGCGATGAGCCCGTCCGCCCCGGTCACCGTGTCGATGACCTCGCGCAGCGCTGCCGGCGCGAACCCGGTGAGCATGTTGTTCACCACGTCGTGGGCGTACTCGCGCAGGTCGACGACGTGCAGCTCCACTTCGGAGCCCCGCCGGACCAACTCGTCGCGGGTGGCCGCGGCGAGCTGGTCGGCGAGCAGCCGGGTCGACGAGGGCTGACTCAGCCCCGCCGAGACGACTGCCAGGGTGCGGCGGGTCATCGGGTCGCCCCCTCCGGCGCCTTGCCGGTCACGTCGTCGACGGCGTGCACGGTGCTGTCCTTGGCACCGCCCGCGGCGGCGACCAGCGAGGCGTGCGTCGGCGCCGCCGGCACGTGCGCCGGGCGCAGCGCGGCGAACTCCTTGCGCAGCACCGGCACGACCTCCTCGCCGAGCAGGTCGAGCTGCTCCAGCACGGTCTTCAGCGGCAACCCGGCGTGGTCCATCAGGAACAGCTGCCGCTGGTAGTCACCGACGTACTCGCGGAAGCCGAGCGTGCGGTCGATGACCTGCTGCGGGCTGCCCACGGTCAGCGGGGTCTCCCGGGTGAACTCCTCCAGCGACGGCCCGTGCCCGTAGACCGGGGCGTTGTCGAAGTAGGGCCGGAACTCCCGGACCGCGTCCTGCGAGTTGCGGCGCATGAACACCTGCCCACCGAGGCCGACGATGGCCTGGTCGGCGGAGCCGTGGCCGTAGTGCGCGTACCGCTGGCGGTAGAGCGCGATCATCCGCTGGGTGTGCTCCTTGGGCCAGAAGATGTGGTTGGCGAAGAAGCCGTCGCCGTAGTACGCGGCCTGCTCGGCGATCTCCGGGCTGCGGATCGAGCCGTGCCAGACGAACGGGGGCACGCCGTCGAGCGGGCGCGGCGTCGAGGTGAACGACTGCAACGGGGTGCGGTACTTGCCCTTCCAGTCGACCACGTCCTCGCGCCACAGCCGGTGCAGCAGGTCGTAGTTCTCGATGGCCAGGGGGATGCCGGCGCGGATGTCCTTGCCGAACCACGGGTAGACCGGGCCGGTGTTGCCGCGGCCCATCATGAGGTCCACCCGGCCGTCGGACAGGTGCTGGAGCATCGCGTAGTCCTCGGCGATCTTCACCGGATCGTTGGTCGTGATCAGCGTGGTGGCGGTGGACAGCAGCAGCCGCTCGGTACGCGCCGCGATGTAGCCGAGCATGGTGGTCGGCGACGACGGCACGAACGGCGGGTTGTGGTGCTCGCCGGTGGCGAAGACGTCCAGACCGACCTCCTCGGCCTTCAACGCGATCGCGACCATCGCCTTGATCCGCTCATGCTCGGTCGGCTCCCGACCGGTGGTCGGATCGACCGTGACGTCACCGACGGTGAAGATTCCGAACTGCATGACCAGCTCCTCGCGTGTCAACCGGGTGCCGTCGTGGTACCCGGACGCAGCTCACAACTTATTTGACGACGCAACTATTCCACCGGCGGGACGCCCCGCAGTGGCGCCGGTCACCCCCGTAGCCGGACATCCGGTCCGAGACTGCCCTCGGTGTCGACCCGGTCAGCCGCCCGCCACCGAGGGCAGCACCTGCACCTCCGCGCCGTCCTTGACCGGGGTGGCCAGACCGCCGGAATGCCGGCAGTCTTCCCCGTCGACGAAGACGTTGACGTAGCGGCGCAGCTCGCCACGCTCGTCGCGGATGCGCCGGGCCAGCCGGGGGTGCGCGACCGCCATCTCGTCGAGGACCGCCCGCAGCGTCCCGGCAGCGGTGACGTTCAGCCGACTCGCGCCCCCGGCCTCGCCGCGCAGCGGGCCGGGCAGCAGCACGGTGACCACGCTCAGACCTCCGCTGCGCGAACGCAGAGCACGTCGGGCAGGTGCGCCGCGACAGTCGACCAGGAGTCACCCTCGTCGCGGCTGGCGAAGACCGAGCCGGAGCGGGTGCCGAAGTAGACGCCGCCCGGGGTGGCGTCGTCGGCGCACATCGCGTCCCGCAGCACCGCCGGATAGAACGGGCCCTCGGGCAGCCCCACCGACAGCGGCTCCCACTTGCCGCCGGCGTCGGCGGAGCGGAACACCCGGCAGCGGTGGTCGGTCGGGAACCGCTCGCCGTCGGCCACCAACGGGAAGGTCCACACCACGCCCCCGCGCCCCGGGTGGGCCACCATCGGGAAGCCGAAGTCGCTGGGCAGCCCATCGGCGATCGAGGACCAGGTGCGGCCGTCGTCATCGGAGCGGTAGACGCCGTGGTGGTTCTGCGCGTACAGCCGCTCGGGATTGCCGGCGTCCCGGGCGACCTTGTGCACGCACTGGCCGAACTCCGGCCACTCGTCCGGCATGAAGTAGGCACGGATGCCGGTGTTGCCCGGTGCCCAACTCGCCCCGGCGTCCTCCGAGCGGTAGACCCCGCCGGTGGACATGGCGACCAGCAGCCGAGCCGGGTCACGCGGATGGGGCAGCACGGTGTGCACTGCCTGACCACCGAAGCCGGCCTCCCACTGCGGGCGGTGCGGGTGGTCCCAGAGGGAACGGACCAGCTCGAAGCTGCGGCCACCGTCGGTGGACTTGAACAACGCCGAGGGCTCGGTGCCGGCCCAGATGACGTCCGGCTCGTCGGGGCCGGCCGGCATCAACTGCCAGACACGGCCGAGGGAGACGCCGGTGTCGGCCGGAAACGCGACCGGCGCCTCGTCGGGCTCGTCCCAGGAAGCGCCGAGGTCGTCGCTGGTGGCGACGCTGGGGCCGAAGTGTGAGCTGGTCATGCCGGCGAGCAGCCGCGGGGTGGAACGACGGGTGTCGACCGCCACCGCGTAGACACCGGTCATCGGAAAGTGCGGACCGGTGATCTCCCAACTGCGCCGGCCGTCGGTGCTGGTGGCGAGAAACAATCCCTTGGCTGTGCCGATCGCGAGCAGTGTTGCCATGACGTCCTCCGAACCGTCGGTGAGCAGGTCCGGTGATTATGGCCACACCCCCCGACAACCTCCGCCGCCCACACGCCGGGGGCGCTCAGCGCCGGATGCGGGGCACGTGCCGGCGGTACGCGCTGACCGTGGGATCGCCGTCGAGCCAGAACCGCCAGGGCAGGTCGTGGGCACCGGTCACGCCGACCCGGGGACCCGCCACCACCGCCTCCGGCGGCACCGGCCGGGCCGGGGGCCGCAGCCGGACCGGCCCGTCGCCGAGCAGGTACGCCCCGTACGCCTCGCGGTCGACGCCGAGCGCGGAGCAGAGCCGGGCCGGCCCGCGGGCCAGGTCCAGGTCCCGCCGGATGGCCGGCCGGCGCTCCCGTGCCGTGGCCAGCCCGTCGACCACCTCACCGGCACGCAGCAGCACGGCGGAGGCCTCCCCCTCGACCCCGGTGACCACGTTCATGCACCAGTGCATCCCGTAGGTGAAGTAGACGTAGGCGTACCCGGCGGGGCCGAACATCACGGCGTTGCGCGGGGTGCGGCCCCGGTGGGCGTGCGAGGCGGGATCGCCGCCACTTCCCGCGTACGCCTCGACCTCGGTGATCCGGGCGGTGACCCCGCCGACGTGCAACCGGCAGCCCAGGAGCCCGCGCGCCGCCGGCAGCAGCGGGCCGGCGAGCAGGTCCGCCAGCGCCCCCAAACCCGCCTCGGCAGTGGGGGTGTCATCCGGCGTGATCTGCACGATCTAACGGTACCCAGGCGTTCGGCGTCTCAGTTACGGAGTGTCGCGCCAGCGCAGCTGCCGGATCGTTTCGAGCACGTCGCGGGCGGCAATAGCGGGCGGGCAGTCGGGTGAATGGCACAACGCACAGGTGCCGTCGAGGGCGGGACGGTGGTCGCGGAGAGTCCAACGGGCCGTTAGGGCCAGCCGGTTGAGGATCTGAGCCAGAGACAGAAACGGTGCGGTCATCCCACCGGCACCTGGAGTGCAACGGCGAGTGGAATGATCGCGCTCGGCGCGTCTGGGCTCCGCATCACCTGGGCAAGCACATCGCGGGCGACGGGCCGGTACCGTACCTCGGCCGGTGCGGCCTCCAGCAGGAGCTTCCCGGCGGCGGCCGGCTCGTCTGCCTGGAGGTGGGCGCGGGCGGCGTCGACCAGGTGGGCTGCGCGGTGTTCAGCCGGCAGCCACCGCCAGCCAACACTACCGACCGTCTTCTCGTGCCAGGCCAGCGCCTCACCTGTATCGCCCAGCTCCAACGCCACCAGCATCCGCGCCGCTGCGCTGGCGGTGGGTCCGAACCCGGTTCGGTGATAGTCGTGGCCGTCGCCCACCCGCGCCGCCAGCTCCACTGCCTCGTCGATCAGGCGCGCCGTGGCCTTCTCGTCACCGTGCTGGGCCGCCGCGAGAGCGGCCTGCACGAGCAGCGTGCCGCAGAGCGACAGCTGCGCCGCCGGGCCACCCTCAAGGTCCGGCGGGGCGACGCGGTACGCGGCAGCCAGCATGATCGGCACCGCCGAACGTGCCCGGCCGGCGCGCATCACCTGTCCGAGCTGCACCGCCGCGGCTGCCACCAGGACCGCGTCGCCGGTAGCAATCGTCATCGCTCGGTCGGCAGCGAGCCACGCCAGTTCGGTCTCACCCAGTTTCACTAATAGTGATGCGGTCACCCGGTACATCTCCACCAGCGACACCCGCATCGCCCTGGGCTCTCGGACGTAGCCGCGCTGCACCGCGACCACCAGGTCCGGCAACCCTTCGATCAACTGCGGGTACCGCGCGTGCTGATAGGTGGTCCAGGCATGCTCGACGCTGGCTGCGAGTTGCGCCGCCGGAAGCACGTCCCGGCCCGGCACCCGCCGGTCCAGAGCCATCTCGTACGTCGATAGCGCCGCCCGGACCCGCTCCACGCCGTAGGCCCGCTCACCTGTGTCAGAGGGTTGAGTGTCGCGATCGAGCAGGATCGCCGGGTCAATCCGGAGGATAGCGGCGATGTCAGCGATGGTGGAGATCTTGTTGAGCGACCGGGCGCCACGCTCGATCTTGTCCACCCAACTCTTCGACTTACCCACCCGGTCGGCGAAGACCTGCTGGGACATTCGGCGCCTACCTCGCCAGTACGCCACACGTCGACCGATGGGCAAAAACTCACTGCCCACGACGCCACCGCCGGTCCGGCACAGCCCGAGTCGTCTCCTCTACCGGAATCCGCTGGGCCTCGGCCTGAGCGAGCAATCGGCCTCTCGCCGCCCCCCGTTCTACAGCCTCAATGTGGTCACCCCTACTGGGTGTACCGGTGCCTTCCTGGCCGCTCATACCAACTCCCTCGCCATCGGAAGCGGCGGCAGACCGCCCGGCCGACTCCCGGGGGCGATCCGCCACTGCGTGCTCGTGGCTCGATTGGAGGACACAGCCGCCCTGACCAGGAACTCCCTAACGCCACTGTCCGAGTACGCTAAGCAACCATGCTGAGGGGATGGGGTACGCGGCGTACCCGGTGACCAGGTGTACCTAGTCAGTCGTGCCAATTCGACGTGCGAGGTCGAGCGCCTCGCCGCGTATCGCCGCCGGCGCTTCATGGCATAGCCGGGTGACCATCTCCTGGGCAGCAGGCGAGAAGCGGACTGTCTCCGGCGACGTTGCATCGGCTCGTCCGAGCAAGTGCAACGTCGCTTCCCGGGCACCCTCCAGGTCCGCCGAACGGGCCAGTTCCACATAGTGCCTTCCGCGGCGCTCGGTCGACGGGATCGTCGCCGGGTCAAGGGTGTGGGCACGGCGCTGCGCCTCGTCAGGGTCACCGAGATCCACTGCGCACATGATCGCGTACACATCAACCAGGGGCCGCGACACCCGGGTCCGCAGACCCACAAAGCCGTCGGGCAGGGCCCGGTCTACGACCAACCGCGCGGCGTCCCAATCCGACCAGGCGCCTTGGTCGCCGGTGCGGGCGCGGGTGAGCGCAGCACAGAGATGCAGGTCGGCCAGCATCTCAGCCCATTCTGTACCGCCCTCCGCAACGCGGGGCTCGATCAGCCCGCGCGCCTCACGAAGCCGCTCCAACGCCTCGTCACCCCGGCCGACCGCACGCAGCAGATGCGCGGCGTACCAACTCGCCTGCGCGATGGCCAGCGGGTCGTCCGCATCCAGGGCAGCGGCCATCCCGCGATCGACGGTCAACCAAACCAGTTCGCGGTCGCCATGCCAAGCGAGGTACGCCTGCGCAAGGTGATAGGCCTGCGCGAGCAGGGCGAGGCTCGCCCGCCGCTCGTCGCCCGAGTGCAGCCGAGCGGCCCGCTGGGTGGTGTCAAGCAGGCCGGGCAGGACATCCCCCGCCGCCGTCCGCTGGTGTCGAGAAGTGTGCCAGGTCTGCCAGGCGGAGTCGATCGCGCCGCGAAGGTAGTCAATGCTTTCCGGTTCGCCGTCGAGGACGATGTGCCAGGCGGTCAACGCACGTCGAACCTCGTGGACAGCGGGATGGCTGGCTCGACCGTCGAGAGACAACGACACAGATGGACCGAACAGATCGCCGAGATCCCGGACCCCGAGTTGCGGCGCCAACTGCTGTGCGGCCCGCAGGGTCAATGACCGACGGCCGTTCTCGATGAACTTCACGGTAGTCGCCGAAAGCCCGCTCAAGTTGGCTAGACGTTCCCGGGACAGCCCGGCGGCTCGACGTAGACGCTCGACACGCTGGCCTGGCGTGGGCTGCTGCTGACTGGTCACGAACGACACCTCACCTACTGGGGTACATCGTGTACCTCACCGTACGCGCGAGCCTCATCGGCGGGAAGAGTTGTGAGTCGATCAGCTAGACAAAGACCGAACGGTCGGCCACGTGCGTAAGCTGACGTTGCTCGCTAATGGATAATGGCGTCATGGCATTGATCAACGTGTCGCTACTCGACGGCAGCCCGAGTGATTTACATTCCCTGTTCAGTTGGCTTCAGCGCACCGACGAACTCCGCGGGAGAGTACGGACGCTGCCTCGCCAACCCGGCCCGCACGAGATGGGCGGCGCCGTGGAGATCGTCTCCGTGGCGCTGAGCAGCGGTGGCGCGGCTGCCGTTCTGGCCGGCGCCCTGACGACGTGGCTGCAGACGCGGCGCGCTCGGATCAGCGTGGAGTTCGTCGTCAACGAAACGGGCGAAACCCTTCGGAGGGTAGAGGTCGAAGCCCGTAACGAAGCCTCGGTCAAGGAGTTGTACGACTCACTAGTCTCGGAGCGGACGCTGCCGTGAGCGCGAGGATGCCGGAACGACAGACGTCGCGGGCGCTACTCATAGGGTCGTCACGGTTCTCCAACCAGGACCTGCACGATCTTCCAGCAGTGGTCAACAACGTGCAGGCGTTGGCCGAAGCGCTCACCGATCCGACTCTTGGCGGCTTCGATCAATCGGGTTGTCGAATGCTGACGGACCCAACGACGCAGCAGATCGGAGACCAGCTCCATGCTGTCGTGGACGAGGCATTGGACACGCTCGTGTTGTACTACGCAGGCCACGGGGTCCTCAGTCAGCGTGGTGACCTGTTTTTGGCCATCGAAGGCACCGATCCCGACTCGCGACGGGTGCACTACTCAGGTGTGCCGATGGAATGGTTCCGGTCCGCGCTCGCCGACAGCCCTGCGCATAACCGAATCCTGATCCTGGATTGTTGTTTTTCCGGGCACGCCGCACAGGCGATGTCTGGTACCGCCTCGGCGGTCAGTGGAAAGCTCGACATCCGTGGCACGTACACCTTGGCCTCCGCACCTGCACACCAGACAGCGGTCGCACCGGTCGGTGCGCAGTTCACGGCCTTCACCGGCGAATTGTTGAACACGCTGCGGCAGGGCGTCCCAGGTGGAGGGCGGCTGCTGACGCTCGGCGAGATCTACCCCGCGCTGACCCGGGCGCTGCTAGCGAGCGGCATGCCGCGTCCGCAGCGTCTCGGCACTGATCTGGCCGACCACATCGCCCTGACCCGCAATCGCGCCTATCGCCCAGCGACTTCACCGGCTGCCAAGCCGAGGCAGGCGTCAGACTCGCGTCGAAGTGCAACGGTGCCATCCCGGCGAGTCACCCAGGAGCAGGATCCGAAGGTCGCCGCCGAGTTCCACGCCGCCATGCTGGAGGGTTACCGCAAGGCCAAGAAAGAGCTGAACTACAACGCCGCCTACTTCCTGAAGATGGTGCAGGAGGTAGGCGGGCTGGAAGCGGCCCGGCGGTTAATCAGGGCAAGCTCGGTGTCCAGCGGCTTCACCACGCTGTGGGAGAAGGGCCGACTTGATCTTGCCGTGGAAGCGGTGGTTCTACAGGACCGCTTCGCTGGGCTGTTCACCGATGAGGAGATCGAAATTGCCCGCGATCGGTTGGCAGCATACGGCTACCACCTGCCAGCTCAGACCTCGTAGACCTTGACCACCTCGTCGCCGTAGTGATTGACCACCTTCACCGCGATCTTCCCGGACTCGGGTCGGGGGAACGCGCGGGACCGGTGCCCGTAGAGGCTGGCCCAGGCCGACTCGTCGATTTGCGCCCGGAGTGCCTTTCGTAGCCGCTCGTACGGATCCAGCCCGTCCGGCTTACCCTCACGGCCTGCGAAGTAGATGTGGCGGACGAAAAACTCTTCCCCGTTGTAGTCAGTGTCGATCATCCACAGAGCAATGTCTTCAACCCCGTTATCCGGCCGCAGCTCACCCGTGGTGGGGTTGTAGACGTCGACGCCACGGACCTCGACCACGAGCCCATCCGGTGCTGGGTCGATGGCGATGTCCGGCTCACCGAAGACCATGAAGAGGTTTGCCGTCCCGGTCTTCTTCAACAAAGTGTCGCCCATCGCCAGGTCCGCGTTCATTCGAACCAGCAGCACGGGAAGCCGGCCGAGCTGACGCTGCTCCGCAACGGTGGCGAAGTCGTCGCCCTCCGGCGCGAACTCGCCAGCAGCCTCGCTGGCACGCCCGCCGAAGCTGAACGCACACACCAGCAGCAGGTCGAACCCGACACCCCGGAGCGCCTCTCGGGCCGCGTCCTTGACCCAGTCGGCATCCACCGTGCCGTACTGCGGGCCGACACTCACGGCGATCCGCGCCGACGTACCGTCGTCGTTACGCCGGGCAGCTTCCGCGTGAATGAGCTTCCCCGGGTGCGGAGCCAGCGACGCGAACTCCAACCGTTCGTTGCGCCAGCCGTTCTGCACGCCGGCCTTGGCGAGGTTGTCCAGGATCGTCTTGTGGTACGCGTTGACGTCGGTACCGCTAGGTTGTTCCTCGCCCACCGAGAACGTCGCTGGACGGTGCGGTGACAGGCTCTCGACGGTGAACCTGCCGGCGACGCGGACGCGCTTCTTGTCCTCGTACGGCCGGTCGTACAGCAGCTCAGTGTCGGCGTGCCGGGCAATCGCCGCGTCGATCTCCTGGCGGGTCATGCCCTCCTTGATCTCCGGGTTGTTGGCAATGGATTTGAGGGTCACGTGCGGCACGCGCTCGTAGACGAAGCCCTTTCGGATGTCTTGACCAGGGGCGCTGGGCGGCGGTTCAGCGCCGGACAGCTGCCGCTCCTTGGCCCGGCCCTCGACGGAGTCCGCCAGCAGGTAGGCGGGGTACTTCGCGCCGATAAGCCGCTGCCGGGCGAGCGTGATCGCGACCCGGGAGGTGTCGATGGTGATCCACCGCCGCCCCCACTGCTCAGCCACATACGCAGTCGTGCCGGATCCACAGGTCGGGTCCAGCACCAAGTCTCCTGGGTCGGTTGCCATTAACATGCACCGTTGGACGGCAGTAGCGGAGGTCTGCACGACGTAGACCTTCGGGTCCACACGACTTTGGACCCCTCCGACGTCACTCCAGTTGTTGCTTAACGGAAAGGCGGCGAAGTCATCAAGGAACCGGACGTAGCTAAGAGAATTCCCGGTTCTTTCTACCCGCTTGGCTAGGGTGAGCTTTCGCATGCCTTCGCGGTGAGTCTTCCACTCCCCCGAATTCGGAATAAAGCTCTTACCGTCGATTTCAACTGGATAGTATCCGGTACGCGCTTCACGTACGCGGGGACTCGTTAAATTGTCCAGCCGATACGGTCGGCCAGTAGATAATGAGTCAGCACTCAACGGAAGACGCTGTCCGTTCGGCAGCTCAACTCGGTCGTATTTGTCAGCGCCAGCCCCTCGCAAGACTTTAGCCTGAAAAGGCCGACGGTATTTCACCACGCTTTTGTCTTTCGCGTACCACAAGATGAAATCACTGGTATTAGGCAATAGCTCCGCGGTTGCTCCACCAGTCTTGCTATATGTAATCAGCGAAACGAAGTTGTCTAAACCAAAGATTTCGTCCAGGAGGCACCGGACCAAGTGGACGTTCTCGTCGCCGATCTGGACGAAGATGCTGCCGGACTCCGTGAGCAGGTCGCCGGCGATCAGCAACCGGTCCCGCAGATACGCCAGGTAGGAGTTGATCCCCAACTCCCAGGTGTCCCGGAAAGCCTTGATCTGCTCAACCTCACGGGTCACGTCGGCAAGGTTGCCGTCCTTGACGTCCCGCTTCCGCGCCGACATTTGCCAGTTGGAGCCGAACTTGATGCCGTACGGCGGGTCGATGTAGATCATCTGTACCTTGCCGCGCAACCGTTCCTTCTCCGCGAGCGAGGCCATCACGCGCAGCGAGTCGCCGAGGATCATCCGGTTCGACCAGTTGGCCTCGTGCTGGTAGTACTCGACTGACTGCCAGTCGTCCAAGCCGTCGAAGTCTGCGTAGTCGTCAGCGAATAGGCCGAGCTGCTCGTTCCCCCGATCGCGGGAACTCTCGCTGGCCCTGCGCACCTCCTCGACCAGAGTGCGCGGGGCGATCTTTTCCTGGATGTAGATTGGTGGTGCCTCGACCACCAGATCTTCGGCGTCTTGCTGCTCCTTGCCGATCCAGACGAGCTGCGGGTCCAGACTTGAGTCGCGCTTCTTGACAACCTGCTCGATCCGGGCAGCATCGGGTGAGACGAACTCCTGGCCGTCAGCGGTCGGCAGATGCACTCGCCGGTCGGTCGGGTGCGCGATCGCTTGGACGGGCACGCCGGCGGCAGGCTTGCGACTCCTCGGGGGCATCAGACCAGTTCCTCCTCGGCGGACATGGCATCAGTAAGCGCCGAGGCACCTTGCAGGGCAAACAGCGCATCGATAGCAGGTCGAAGATCTCGTTTGGCGGTGGTCGGGTCATGGAGCTCGCAGAAGCTCCAGCGCCCGAAGGTGCCGCTGTTGTTGACCGCAGGCACCCAGAGTTTGCGGGCGGCCCACGCCTTTTGCGCGGCCTCGGCCTGCGACTTGCGGCCGCCGGACACCTCGACGATCAGAGTGCGGGTGATCCCGTCGCCGCCATCGGCCAACTTCAACAGGAAGTCGGGGTAGAACCGCCGGCTCCGGCCGGCGTGCTCGTACGGGATGAAGAAGTCGAGGTGATCGTTGCGGACGTATGCGGCGACCTGGTCCTCGGGTAACGACTCAATCGCCTGCGCCACCGCCCGCTCCCAGGCGTTGCCGTCCTTGCCGTCCAGCGTCACGAGGTTGACCTGACACCGCCTCGGGTCCGTCGGCCAGACCTCCCTGATCGTCCGGAAGTCCACCGTGGACGTGGTGCCGATCGGGTCGGTCGTCCGCAGAACCGGCAGCACCCACCGCTCCCGATCACCCTGCCGAACGATCGACTGCCAGATTTTCTCCACTGCCTCGGCCTCGCGCAGCAGGATGAGACCGATCGCCTGGTCGTCACGAAGGTCGACACAGCGCCGCAGCCACTCCTCGGCGATCTCCAGTACCTGCGGGAAGTACCACGGCCGCAGATCACCCTCATCGGTACGCAACTTGCGTTTGAGCACCTCGCTGGCCAGCCGGTACGCCACGAACTGTCCACGGTAGCGCTTCAACCTTTCAAGGTCATGGACTTCCTCATCGCCGATCTGTCCCGCCATCGTGGTCTTCGTTGGCAGGTCGGCTCGGGACAGGGTCAATCGCAGGCCTGGGTCCGAGAAGTCGGCAACCAGCCGCTCGTCCGGCACCTCCAGGTGGTAGCCGACCACCCGAGGGAAGGTGATCTCCAGCTTGCCCGCGTCCCGGTCCGGCTCGGCGCGCACGTTGCGAACCGGCTTCATTGGAAGCTCGCGGGTCACGGCCACAGTGGGGATGAACTGGAACGGAACCCCATAGACATCCGCATATTCGGGAGTGAACATGCCGTTCTCGTCGGCGACGTACGAGCGCCGCCGCAGGCCACGGCCGACCACCTGTTCGCACAGCAGTTGAGTGCCGAAGGCTCGGACTCCCAGGATGTGGGTGACCGTGTTGGCGTCCCACCCCTCCGTCAGCATGGAAACGCTGACGACGCACCGCACGGGTTCACCGAGCTTTCCCGGTTTCCCGACGGTGTTCATCACCTCTCGCATCAGTTCCGCATCGCCGATGTCGTCGGCGGTTCGACCGGGGAACCGCTCGGCGTACTCCTGCTTGAACTCGGCGATCTCACGGTCCGCCGCGCGCCGGAACTCCGGTGACAGGCTGCCGGACTCGAACTCCGCAGCGTCGACGAGGATCGTCCTCGGTCGATTCCGCCACTGCCCGTCGATCACGTTGCTGAACAGGGAGAGCTGTCCGGCCGTCGGTAGCAGGGCACCACCCTGTTCACGGTCGTAACCGCCGATCCACTCATAGACCGCCTTCGAGATCGTCGTGTTGCTGCAAACGACGATGAACACGGGCGGCGGTTGCCCGTGCGATGCCGCCGCTGACTTCTCCCAAGCCTCGAAGGCCCTTACGTAGGAGCCGTAGAGACTGTGCAGGGCGGCGGTCAACGTGCCGGGCAGATCCATTGCGGTGAAGCCCTGGTTGGACCTACGTCCGCCCTTGGGCAGAGCGTCCCGCACCTCTTGCCACAGATTCAGGTACGTCACCCGGTTGGCGACCCGGTCGTCGTCCACCGGCACCCGGGGAATCTTGACGATGCCGGCCTCGATGGCGTCGATCAGGGAGAAATCGCTGACCACCCAGGGAAAGAGCGTGCCTTCGCGGTAGCCGGAGCCG
Organism: Micromonospora arida; assembly: GCF_003857035.1. GTDB lineage: Bacteria > Actinomycetota > Actinomycetes > Mycobacteriales > Micromonosporaceae > Micromonospora > Micromonospora arida. Next base: position 40,405 of record NZ_QGSY01000168.1, on the reverse strand, counting down.
GACAGGAAGAACGGCGTCGCGGAGAGGTCGTACACCTTCTTAATGCCGATCTTGGCCCGAATTGCCTCCAACCCGTTGAACCAGACCCGAGCCTCCTCTGCCCGGTCGGCGGCTTCCTTACGGTCCTCGCCCCGCAGGTTCTCGACGGTGTCGGCGTCCGGCTCCGGGTCGCCGATCCGTCCCCGGTAGCAGTGATGCGCCTCGTCGTTGAAGACGACGATCTCCGAAGACCCGCCGAGCTCGCGGAGCACCCGGCTGACCATCTGCGCGGGTGACTCCTGGAAGGGATTGGGTCGACCAGGCGCGACCAGGAGCTTCGTGTTCCCGGTCGCGTTGCGACCGAAGCGGGTCTCTCGGAGTTGGAAGGCATGGAAGTTGGTGATAACGATCTTTGCCTGGCCGAGGTCGTCGATGAATTCGACCGGCACCAGGTCCCGCTCGCGGTAGTAGTTCCCGGTGTCCTCGGGAAGTAGAACCCGCAACCGGTCGCGGATGGTGAGGCCGGGTGCCACCACCAGGAATCGCTTGGCGAACGTCTTGTCATACGGTGCATGGACCTTGTTGACCGTCTGCCAGGCGATCAGCATGGCCATCACGACCGTCTTACCGGTGCCGGTCGCCATCTTCAACGCGACGCGCGGCATCCCGTTGTTGTACTCAGCGTTGTGCGCGTCCAGATCGTTGTTGATCCAGCTTCCGTGCCACTTGGTCGCGCCCTCGGCCAGGAAGATCGCCGTCTCGACAGCCTCAAGCTGGCAGAACAAGACTTTGTTGTCCCGCTCCGGATCGCTCCAGTACTCCAGCAGGCGCCGAGTCACCGGCGTGACGTTGGGCCAGCCGGCCTCCCGCCAAGCGTCGACACGTTCACGGACGTCGTTGACCTGCTTGTTGGGCTTGATGTCGTCTTCGGTGAAGACCTGCAGCTCAAGTTGCTGCCCCCGCTTGCGGGGCCGGGGCACCGGAATGAAGAAACTCGACGGGCGCCGCTTCTCCTCAATCCGGTCGGTAATGCCGTCACGGTCGAAGGCGAAATGCCGGTCCGGCCGCCCGTACGGTGAGTTGATGATCGGGTTGTCGATGACCCGGTCGCTCACCGCTAGACCTCCCGGTTGAGTGCGATGTTGCAGAACAGAGCGACAGCCTATACCGGGTGTTAAGGACTCTCGGCACGGCACCTGTCCCCAACATCGGCATGCGGGGAGTGTCAAGGAACCAGAATCGACAACGCCAACCCGCCGCGCATCAACATTGTGTTGACAACCTGGCGTTCATGCGGTGTGCTCGGGGTATGACGACCGAGGACATCTTCACCGCACCGGACCCGGGCCGAGCCCGCGCCCACCGGACGTACGAGGCGTTACAGCGGATCAGCGAGCGGCACGCCGGCACCGACACCCAGCGGGGCCGCTGGGCCCACCCCTACGTGCTGGACCCGTGGGAGGCGGTCGCCCTGGTCACCGCGCTGGCCGCCGGCGGGGCCGAACGCGAACCCGCCGAGGAGCCGATCGACGCCGCCGACCTGACCGCCGCGCTGACCCTGCTCCCCCACGTCCGCGCCGAGCTGGACGCCCTGGAGGCCGGCCTGCTGACGCTGGCCCGCGACCGGGGGCTGACCTGGCAGGCGATCGCGTACGGGCTGGGGCTGGGCAGCGCGCAGGCGGCCCGGCAGCGCTACGAACGGGTTGCCGCCCGCTCCGCCGAGCAGACCGCCTGAACCGGCGCCCCCCGAACCGACGCCCGGATCGGCACGCCGCGCCTGCGACGGCGGTTGGGCGGGCACACTGTGCGCACGACGAGGAGGCACCCATGGAGCGCGCGGAGATGCTGGCGTACTGCCTGGCCAAGCCGGGAGCGTGGCTGGACCAACCGTGGGAGGGCGACGAGGTGGTGAAGGTGGGCGGCCGGATCTTCGCGTTCCTCGGCAGCGACAGCGGCAAGCCGACGGTCGGCATCAAGTGCGGGCCGACCCGGGAGGTGGCCGACGAGTGGCTGCACCGACACCCCGGCGACGCCAGCGTGATGCCCTACATCGGCCGGTCCGGGTGGAACACGCTGCGCCTGGACGGCGGGATCGACGACGAGGAGCTGACCGAGGCGGTCGACTCGTCGTACGACATGGTGGTGGCCAAGCTCCCCAAGCGGGAGCGCCCGACGGCCTGAACCGCCGCGGCGCCGACGGCCAGCGCCGACGCCACGGCACAGGTCAGCGCGGAACGACCCGCTCGGAGGCCCACTCCCGCCAGCTGGCCAGCCGGTCCGCCGCGGCGGCGAGCTGGTCGGCGACCGGGCCGGGGCCGGTGGAACCGGGCGTGGTCCGGGCAGCGAGAGCCGAACGGACCGACAGCACGTCGCGCACCGACGGGTCGAGGTGCCCGCTGATCGCGGCCAGGTCCTCGTCGGAGACGTCGTTCAGCTCGCACTCCCGAGCCGCGCAGAGCGCCACCAACTGGCCGGTGATCTCGTGCGCGTCGCGGAACGGCACGTTGCGTCGGACCAGCCAGTCGGCGACCTCGGTGGCGAGGGAGAAGCCGACCGGGGCGGCGGCGACGAGGCGGTCCACCCGGACCGTCATCGTGGAGATCATTCCCGCCAGGGCCGGAAGCAGCAGCTCCAGGGTGTCGACCGCGTCGAAGGCCGGCTCCTTGTCCTCCTGCATGTCCCGGTCGTAGGTCATCGGCAGGCCCTTGAGCATGGTGAGCACTGTCATCAGGCCGCCGACCAGACGCCCGGACTTGCCCCGGGCCAACTCGGCGATGTCCGCGTTCTTCTTCTGCGGCATGATCGACGAGCCGGTGGCGAAGGAGTCGTCCAGCTCCACCCAGCCGAACTCGTGTGAGGTCCAGAGCACCACCTCCTCGCCGAGCCGGGACAGGTGCACCCCGATCAGGGCGGTGGTGAAGAGGAACTCGGCCACGAAGTCCCGGTCGGCTACGGCGTCCATCGAGTTGGCGAACGACGTACGGAAGCCCAGCTCCTTGGCCACGGCCACCGGGTCCAGGGGGAGCCCGGAACCGGCCAGGGCACCCGCGCCGAGCGGGCTGATCGCCGCCCGGTGGTCCCAGTCGCGCAGCCGCTCCAGATCGCGCAGCAGTGGCTGCACGTGGGCGAGCAGCCAGTGCCCGAAGGTGACCGGCTGGGCGTGCTGGAGGTGGGTCATGCCCGGCGCGGCGGTGTCGATGTGCCGCTCCGCCTGCTCGACCAGCGCCTCCGCCAACTCGACCAGGCGGCTGGCCACACCCCGGGCGTGATCGCGCAGGTAGAGCCGCAGGTCGGTGGCGACCTGGTCGTTGCGGGACCGGCCGGCGCGCAGCTTGCCACCGAGGCTGCCGAGACGCTCCAGCAGACCACGCTCCAGCGCGGTGTGCACGTCCTCGTCGTCGATGGTGGGGCGGAACGTTCCGGAGGCGCAGGCCGCCTCCAGGTCGTCCAGCGCGGCCAGCATCCGGCCCAGTTCCTCCGGATCGAGCAGGCCGGCGCCGGCGAGGACCCGGGCGTGCGCCCGGGAACCGGCGATGTCGTACGGGGCCAGGCGCCAGTCGAACTGCACGCTCACCGACAGTCGGGCGAGCGCCTCGGCGGGGCCACCCGCGAACCGGCCACCCCAGAGGCTCGTCCGGTTGGTGGCGGCGCTGTTCTCGGTCAGGCTCTTGTCGTCCACGTCGCCCATCATTGCGTTGGTTGCCTCTCGCTCGCGACTGCGGGGCCCGCTCGCCGCGCTTGTTCAGTCTCCGCGCTCACACGTGTCACTGGCCGTCACCGCCCAACCGGGCGTCCCGAGCGGCGGCCATCCGGCTCGGCAGCCCCCACAGCTGCACGAAGCCCTTGGCCAGGGACTGGTCGAAGGTGTCGCCGGTGTCGTAGGTGGCCATCTGGAAGTCGTAGAGGCTCGCCTCGGAGCGCCGGCCGGTCACCGTGGCCCGGCCGCCGTGCAGGATCATCCGTACCTCGCCGCTCACGTGCCGCTGCGCGTCGTCGATGAACGCGTCCAGCGAGTCCTTCAGCGGCGAGAACCACAGCCCGTCGTAGACGAGTTCGCCCCAGCGCTGGTCGACGCCCTTCTTGAACCGGGCCAGGTCCCGCTCGACGGTCACCGCCTCCAGCTCCTGGTGGGCGGTGATCAGCGCGATCGCGCCGGGCGCCTCGTACACCTCTCGGCTCTTGATGCCGACCAGGCGGTCCTCGACCATGTCGAGCCGGCCCACGCCCTGAGCGCCGGCGCACCGGTTGAGCTCCAGGATCGCCTGGTACGGGGTGACCGTCTCACCGTCGATCGCCACCGGCACGCCGCCGTCGAAAGTGATCACGACCTCGTCGGGGTCGCGCTCCTGGGCCGGGTCGGAGGTGTATGAGTAGAGGTCCTCGACGGGGGCGTTCCAGATGTCCTCCAGGAAGCCGGTCTCCACCGCGCGCCCCCACAGGTTCTGGTCGATCGAGTACGGCGACTTGGCCGACACGTCGATCGGCAGCCCCTTCTCCTCGGCGAAGGCGATCGCCTTGTCCCGGGTCCAGGCGAAGTCCCGGGCCGGCGCGATGATCTTCAGGTCGGGGGCCAGCGCGTTCAGACCCACCTCGAACCGGACCTGGTCGTTGCCCTTGCCGGTGCAGCCGTGCGACACGATCGTGCCGCCGTGCTTGCGCGCCGCCGCCACCAGGTGCTTGACGATCAGCGGCCGGGACAGCGCCGACACCAGGGGGTAGCGGTCCATGTAGAGCGCGTTGGCCCGGATCGCCGGCAGGCAGTAGTCGGCAGCGAACTCGTCGCGCGCGTCCACCACCTCGGACTCGGCGGCGCCGCAGTCCAGGGCACGCTGCCGGATGGCGTCGAGATCCTCACCGCCCTGCCCGACGTCGACCGCGACCGCGATCACCTCGGCGCCGGTCTGCTCGGACAGGTACGGAATGGCGACGGAGGTGTCCAACCCGCCGGAGTACGCGAGCACGACCCGATCGGTCATGACGTGGTGTTCCCTTCAGCGGTGTCTTCCCGGCGGGCCCAGCCGGCGAGCTTGTCTCCGAGTGCGGCCCCGCCGACGGCCTCCCGGGCCACGACGAGGATGGTGTCGTCGCCGGCGATGGTGCCGACGATCTCTGGCAGGCCCGCCCGGTCCAACGCGCTGGCCAGGTACTGGGCTGCGCCCGGCGGTGTGCGCAGCACGGCGATGTTGCCGCTGGAGTCGACCCCGTTGAGCAGTTCGCGCAGCAGCCGTACCAGCCGGGCCGGCGCGGCCTCGGCGTCGCGCAACGGCCGCTGCCCGTCCTCGGGGATCAGGTAGACGGCCGGGCCGTCGCCGCCGCGCACCTTGACCGCGCCCAACTCCTCCAGGTCCCGCGAGAGGGTGGCCTGGGTGACACCCACGCCGTCGGCGGCGAGCAGGTCGGCCAGTTCGGTCTGCGACCGGATCGACCGGTCGCGGATCAGCTCCACGATCCGGGCGTGCCGGGCCGCGCGAGTCAGCGGCGCGGTCATCGCGGCCCCCCGGTGGCGGTGTCGCCGGTCGCGGTGTCGCCGGTCGCGGCACCCCCCGTCGCGGTTCCCAGCAGGAACGTCAGCAGCGCCTTCTGCGCGTGCAGCCGGTTCTCCGCCTGGTCGAAGACCGCGCTCTGCGGGCCGTCGAGCACCTCGTCGGTGATCTCCTCGCCGCGGTGTGCGGGCAGGCAGTGCAGCACGATCGCGTCCGGTGCGGCCTGACCGAGCAGCTCCTTGTTGACCTGGTACGGCAGGAACGGGGTGATCCGGTCCAACCCGTCGGACTCCTGCCCCATCGACGTCCAGGTGTCGGTGGCCAGCACGTCGGCGTCGCGTACCGCCTGGGCCGGGTCGGTCAGCACCCGCACCGACCCGCCGGTCTCCGCGCCGATCCGGGCGGCCCGTTCCACCACTGCCGCGTCCGGCGCGAACCCGGCCGGGCCGGCGATCCGCACGTGCATCCCGGCGGTCGCCCCGGCCAGCAGGTACGACTGCGCCATGTTGTTCGCGCCGTCCCCCACGTACGCCAGGGTGCGCCCGGCCGTGCCACCGCACCGCTCCCGGATGGTGAGCAGGTCGGCCAGCAGTTGGCACGGGTGGAAACCGTCGGTGAGCGCGTTGACCACCGGCACGGTGGCGCCCGCCGCCACCTCGGCGATCCGCTCGTCACCGTGGGTCCGCAGCACGATCGCCGCGACGTAGCGGGACAGCACCCGCCCCGCGTCGGCGAGCGACTCACCACGACCGAAGTGGGTGACCTGCGTGTCCACCACCAGGGGGTGCCCGCCCAGCTCGGCGATGCCGGCGTCGAACGAGATCCTGGTCCGCAGGCTCTGCTTGTCGAAGAGCACCGCCACCGAGCGGGGGCCGACCAGCGGCCGGTGGCCGAACCGGTCCGCCTTCATCCGCGCCGCCAGGTCGAGGACCGCGGACTGTTCGGCCGGCGAGAGGTCGTCGTCGCGCAGGAAGTGCCGGGTCATCGAGTCGTCCCCGTCGTGGTGGTCACTGTGGCTGGCGCGGTCTGCGCGCCGGCGGCGGCCGGAGCGGTCGCGTCCAGTGCGGCGGGCAGTGCCGCGAGGAAGGTGTCCGCCTGGGCAGCGGTGAGGATCAGCGGTGGGGCCAGCCGGATCACACCCGGCTGCACCGGGTTGACCAGGAAGCCGGCTTCCCGCAGCGCCTCGGCCAGCACCGACGACACCGGCGCGGTGAGCGCCACACCGAGCAGCAGACCGGACCCGCGCACTTCGGCGATCAGCGGGTGACCCAGCGCCTCGATGCCGCGACGCAGCCGCTCACCGACCCGCTTGACGCTGTCGAGCAGGCCCTCGTTGGCGATGGTCGCCACCACGGCGAGCGCCGCCGCGCAACTGACCGGGTTACCGCCGAACGTGGTGCCGTGCGAGCCGGGGGTGAGCAGGTCCGCGGCGGGGCCGAAGGCCAGCGTCGCGCCGATCGGCAGCCCGCCACCCAACCCCTTGGCCAGGGTGACCACGTCCGGCTCCACACCCTCGGCCTGGTGCGCGAACCAGTGCCCGGTGCGCCCGACGCCGGTCTGCACCTCGTCGAGGACCAGCAGCGCGCCGTGCCGGGCGGTGATCCGCCGGGCCGCGGCGAGATAGCCGGCCGGCGGGACCAGCACACCGTTCTCACCCTGGACGGGTTCGAGGATCACCATGGCGGTGGCCTCGGAGACGGCCGCTTCGAGGGCGGCGACATCGCCGTAGTCGACGTGGGTCACCTCGCCGGGCAGCGGCCGGAACGGGTCGGCCTTGGCCGGTTGGCCGGTCAGCGCGAGGGCGCCCATGGTGCGGCCGTGGAAGCCTCCCCTGGTGGCCACCACGTGGGTGCGGCCGGTGCGCCGGGAGAGCTTGAACGCCGCTTCGTTCGCCTCCGCGCCCGAGTTGGCGAAGAACACCCGGCCCGGTCGGCCGGCGAGCGCCAACAGCAGCTCGGCGAGGGCGACCGGCGGCTCGGCCACGTACAGGTTGGAGACGTGCCCAAGGGTCGCGACCTGCTTCGACACCGCCGCCACCACCGCCGGGTGGGCGTGACCGAGGGCGTTGACCGCGATGCCACCCACCAGGTCCAGGTACTCCCGGCCGGCGTCGTCGACCACGACGGCACCGTGACCGGAGACCAACGCCATCGGCGGCGTGCCGTAGTTGTCCATCATGGACTGCTTCCACCGCTGCGCCAACGTGCTCATGTCGCGTCCGTCCCGTCTCCCGGCACCACCATCGTTCCGAACCCTTCCGAGGTGAACACCTCAAGCAACGTGGAGTGCGCCACCCGGCCGTCGACCACGTGCGCGGCGGGTACTCCCCCACGCACCGCCCGCAGACAGGCCTCCATCTTCGGCACCATCCCCGACTCCAGGCTGGGCAGCAGCTTGGCCAGGTCGTCCGCGGCGATCTCGGAAACCAGGCTGGTGGTGTCCGGCCAGTCCGCGTACAGGCCGGCCACATCGGTGAGCACGACCAGCTTGCGGGCCCGCAACGCGATGGCCAGCGCCGCGGCGGCGGTGTCCGCGTTGAGGTTGTGCAGCACACCCTCCACGTCCGGCGCCACCGTGGAGATCACCGGAATCCGACCGGCCTCGATCAGATCGGTCACCGCGGACACGTCGACCGACTCGACGTCCCCGACCTGGCCCACGTCGACCGGCACCCCGTCCACGTACGCCGGACGCCGCACCGCTGTGAACAGCCGGGCGTCCTCACCCGAGAGGCCGACGGCGTACGGACCGTGCGAGTTGATCAGGCCCACCAGCTCCCGGCCCACCTGACCGACCAGCACCATCCGGACCACGTCCATCGCCTCGGCGGTGGTCACCCGCAGACCACCCCGGAACTCGCTGGCGATGCCGAGGCGACCCAGCATGGCGGAGATCTGCGGACCGCCGCCGTGCACCACCACGGGCTTCAGGCCGGCGTAGCGCAGGAAGACCATGTCGGCCGCGAACGCCCGCTGCAACTCCGGATCGGTCATCGCGTTGCCGCCGTACTTGACCACGACCGTCGAGCCGGTGAAGCGTGCCAACCAGGGCAGCGCCTCGATCAACGTCTCCGCCTTGACCTGGGCGCGGGCCAAATCGCTGCTGAGACTCATGTCGCCGGCCTTTCGTTCGCGACTGCGGGACTCCGCTGCGCTGCGTTCCTCGCGCTCACCGCGCCCGCCTTCCGTTCGCGACTGCGGGACTCCGCTGCGCTGCGTTCCTCGCGCTCACGTGGAGTAGGCCGAGTTCTCGTGCACGTACGCGTGGGACAGGTCGTTGGTCCAGATCGTGGCGGCCGACGTACCCGCGTGCAGGTCGATCCGGATGGTCACGTCCCGCCCGGTCAGGTCGACCTTCGACCGGTCCTCGGCGGCGGCGCCGCCCCGGCACACCCACACCCCGTTGACCGCCACGTCCACCTCGTCCGGCTCGAACGCGGCGGCGGTGGTGCCGACGGCGGCGAGGATCCGACCCCAGTTGGGGTCGTTGCCGAACAACGCCGTCTTGACCAGGTTGTTGCGGGCCACCGTACGGCCGACCTCAACCGCCTCGTCCTCGTCCGCCGCGCCGACCACGTCGATGGCGATCTGCTTGGTGGCACCCTCGGCGTCGGCCACCAACTGCTGGGCCAGGTCGTGACAGGCCGCGGTGACGGCGGCAGCCAGCTCGGCCGGCGTCGGCTCGATGCCGCTCGCGCCGCTGGCCAGCAGCAGCACCGTGTCGTTGGTGGACATGCAGCCGTCGGAGTCGACCCGGTCGAAGCTGACCCGGGTGGCCGCCCGCAACGCCTCGTCCAGCGTCGCCGGCCCAGCCACCGCGTCGGTGGTCAACACGCAGAGCATGGTGGCCATCCCGGGCGCGAGCATCCCGGCGCCCTTGGCCATGCCGCCGACCGTCCAGCCACTCCCCCGGGCCACAGTGGTCTTCGGCCGGGTGTCGGTGGTCATGATCGCCTCGGCGGCGGCCGGGCCACCGTTGCGGGACAGCCCACGGATCGCCGAGCGGACGCCTGGCAGCAGCTTCGGCATTGGCAGCCGCTCACCGATCAGGCCGGTCGAGCAGACCGCGACCTCACCGGCGCCGAGGATCAGCCGTGGGCTGACCGAGGTCAGCGCCGCGGCGGTGTGCTCGGCGGTGGCGTGCGTGTCCTGGAAGCCCGCCGGGCCGGTGCAGGCGTTGGCGCCACCGGAGTTGAGCACCACGGCGCGGACCACACCGCCCTGCACGACCTGCTGGGTCCAGAGCACCGGCGCGGCCTTGACCCGGTTGGTGGTGAAGACACCGGCCACTCCGGCGTCCGGGCCGTCGTTGACCACCAGGGCGACGTCCGCGCCGCCGCTGGTCTTGAGGCCGGCGGCCACACCGGCCGCCCGGAACCCCCGAGGGGTGGTGACGCTCAAGGGGTGACTCCCCATATCGACAGGCCCGTCGTCTCCGGCAGGCCGAGCATCAGGTTGGCGTTCTGTACGGCCTGACCGGCCGCGCCCTTGCCCAGGTTGTCCAACGCGCTGAGCACGATCAGACGACCCGAGTCGACGTCGACGGTGGCCTGTAGGTGACATGAGTTGGAGCCCAGGGTCGCGGCGGTGTGCGGCCAGCGGCCCTCCGGCAGCACGTGCACGAACGGCGCGTCCGCGTACGCCCGGGCCAGCACCTCCTGCGGGTCGACGCCGCGCGCCGGCGCCGCGGTGACGGTGGCCAGGATGCCGCGCGGCATCGGCGCCAGGACCGGGGTGAACGACAGCCCGGTCGCGCCGGTGGCCTGCTTGATCTCCGGGACGTGCTGGTGGGTGCCCACCCGGTACGGCGACAGGTCGCCCATCACCTCGCTGGCCAACAGGTGCGCCTTGGCCGCCCGGCCGGCGCCGGAGGTGCCGGAGGAGGCGACCACCACGACGTCGGCGGGGTTGGCCGCGCCGTCGGCGATCAGCGGCGCGAGCGCCAGGGTGATCGCGGCGGCGTAGCAGCCGGTGTTCGCCACCCGGGTGGAGTCGGCGATCAGCTCCCGCTGGCCGGGCAACTCGGGCAGGCCGTAGGTCCACTGCCCGGCGTGCGTGCCGCCGTAGTACTGCGCCCAGGCGTACGGGTCGGCGAGCCGGTGATCGGCGCCCAGGTCGACGATGCGCACCTCGGCCGGAAGCTGGGCCGCGAGGGCCGCCGACTGGCCGTGCGGCAGGGCCAGGAAGACCAGGTCCGCGTCGGCCAGGATCGTCGGATCGGTCTCGGCGAGCACCAGGTCGAGCCCGGTGAGCTGCGGGTGCACCACGTCGACGCGGTGCCCGGCCTGGCTGTGTGCGGTGGCGGCGACAAGGTCGAACTCCGGGTGCCCGGCGATCAGGCGCAGCAGCTCACCACCGGCGTACCCGCTCGCTCCGGCGACCGCGACTCGGATCCCCATACTCACCTCCGCATGACTATGCAGCGAAGATTAACAAGGACGACTCACGAGTGCAAATTCATGCAGCCGAGTGCATGATGATGTGAACCCCGCCCACTCCGCGATCTTGCACTTGCCGCCCCTGCACAACCGACGAAAAGGTGCGTATCGGCAACACGAAATGCAAGATCGCGGGAGTGGGCTCCGTCAGGCGCCGCGCAGGGTGGCGCCGAGGCGTTCCGCCGCGACGGCGACCGCCGCGTCTCGTGCCGCGACCGCCTCCTCGACGGTCAGCGTCCGGTCCGGTGCCCGGAAGGTCAGCTTGTACGCCAACGACCGGCGCCCCTCGCCGAGCTGCGCGCCGGAGTACACGTCGAACAGCCGCACGTCCTCCAGCAGCTCACCGGCGCCCGCCTCCAGCGCCCGGCGCACCTGCTCCGCCGGAACCGAGTCGTCCACCACCAGGGCCACGTCGATCAGCGCCGGCGGGAAGCCGGAGACCGTCGGCGCGGGCGTCACCGGGGTCGGCGGCAGCGTGTCGAGGTTCAGCTCCATCGCGCTGGTGCGGCGGGGCAGCTCCAACGCCGCTACCACCACCGGGTGCAGCTCGCCGGCGTGTCCGACGACAGAGCCGTCGACCCGCAGCTCGGCGCAGCGGCCCGGGTGCCACGGGGCGTACTCGGCGGCACGCACCTCGACCCGCTCGTCGGGGATCCCGGCGGCGGCCAGCACGTCCCGGGCCGCCTCGATCGCGTCCGCCCAGCCGGCCGGCCGGCCCGGCCCCCACCAGCCGGCGGGGTCGATGTCCCCGGTGAGCACCACCGCGACGTGCACCGGCTGCGCCGGCACCACCGCGTCGGCGGCCGCGAACTCCTCGTCCGTGGGCCGCCGGTCCACGCCCATCGCCGGCGGGCTGCCGGCGCCGACGCGCGGGTGGAAGACCGCACCGATCTCGTAGAGGGCGAGGTCGCGGTGACCCCGGCCGAGGTTGCGCTTGAGGATGCCGAGCAGCGGGCCGAGCAGCGTGGTGCGCAGCAGCGGCTCCTCCTCGGACAGCGGGTTGGCCAGCCCCACCGCGGGCCGACGCGGGTCGTCGGCCGGCAGGCCGAGCTGGTCGGCCAGCTCCGGCGACACGAACGGGTGCGCGAGCACCTCCACGTACCCCCGCTCCGCCAGCGAGTTCGCGACCGCCCGGCGGCGACGCTGCCGGGGGGTCAGACCACGACCGGGGGGCGCGGTCGGCAGCACCGACGGCACCTTGTCGTACCCGTCGAGGCGGACCACCTCCTCGACCAGGTCGGCCGGATCGGTCAGGTCGGGCCGCCAGGTCGGCGGGGTCACGCTCAGCACCGTCCCGACGCCACTGGCCACGCCGACCGCGCCCGGGTCCTCGGACAACCGGTCCGCGCCCTGCGCGACCGTGCAGCCGACCCGCTCCAGCAGGGCGACCACCCGCGCCGGCGGGTACTCGACGCCGACCCGCCGGGTCGGCAGGTCCGCCGGAAGGCTGATCGGGGTACGCGGCCGGACGTGATCGATGTCCAGGATCTCCGCGCCCGGCGTGCCCCCACCGTGCTCGGTGAGCAGCCGCACGGCACGCTCCAGCGCGACCAGCGCCACGGCCGGGTCGACGCCCCGCTCCCAGCGCTTCGCGGCCTCGCTGAACAGCTTGTGCCGGCGGGCGGTGCGCCCGACCATCGCCGGGTCCCAGTGCGCCGCCTCGAAGAGCACCGTGGTGGTGCCGGCGACGACCTCGCTGGTCTCGCCGCCCATCACCGCGGCGAGGGAGATCGGACCACTGTCGTCGCAGATCACCATGTCGTCGGCGGTGAGCACCCGGTTGACCCCGTCGAGGGTGGTCAGCTTCTCCCCCGCCTCGGCGCGGCGGACCACCAGCGGCCCGGCGATCCGGTCGGCGTCGAAGGCATGCATCGGCTGGCCCAGCTCCAGCATCACGTAGTTGGTGATGTCGACGGGCAGGGAGATGCTGCGGATGCCGGCGGTGACGAGCCGCTGCTGCATCCAGGACGGTGTGGGCGCGGTCGGGTCGACCCCGCGGACCAGGCGGGCCGTGAACCGGTCGCAGCCGACCGTGTCGCGGACCTCCACCGGGTACGCCGGCGTCTCGGTGCCGACCGGGGCCGGCGCCAGGGCCGGGTCGCGCAGCGGCACGTCGAACGCGTGCGACAGCTCCCGGGCCAGGCCGCGCAGGCTCAGTGCGTACCCCCGGTCAGGGGTGATCTCCAGATCGAGGACGACGTCGTCGAGGCCGACCACGGGACGCGCGTCGTCGCCCGGCTTGGCCGTCACGTCCGACCCCAGCACGATGATGCCGGAGTGGTCGTCGCCCAGGCCCAGTTCCTTGGCCGAGCAGATCATGCCCGCCGAGTTGTGCCCGTACGTCTTGCGGGCGCCGATGGCGAAGCCGCCGGGCAGCACGCCGCCGGGCAGGATCACCACGACCCGGTCGCCCGGGGCGAAGTTACGGGCACCGCAGACGATCTCCTGCGGCTCGCCGGTGCCGTTGGCGGCACCCACGTCGACCCGGCAGAACCGGATCGGCTTCTTGAAGCCGGTGAGCTCCTCGATCTCGCGGACCTCACCGACGACCAGTTGGCCGGTGACGCTCTCGGCCAGGTCCACCACGGACTCGACCTCGATGCCGAGGTCGACCAGGGCCTGCTCCAGGTCACCGGTGGGCAGGTCGGCGGGGAGGTCGACGTACTCCCGCAACCAACTGACAGAAACTCGCATGACTTCAGACCACCGTTCCCGTGTCTCGTACCCGCATCGCCTACGCCCCGGTCCCGAGCGCGCGGCTGAACCGCACGTCGCCCTCGAAGAGATGGCGGATGTCGCTGACCCCGTGCCGGACCATCAAGGTCCGGTCGATGCCCATGCCGAAGGCGAATCCGGAGTAGACCTCCGGGTCGACGCCGCAGGCGCGCAGCACCCGGGGGTTGACCATGCCGCAGCCACCCCACTCGACCCACTGTGGCCCGTCACGGTGCTCCGGGAACCACACGTCGAACTCCGCCGACGGCTCGGTGAACGGGAAGTAGTGCGGCCGCCACCGGGTCTTCGCCTCCGGGCCGAACATCGCCCGGGCGAAGTGGTCCAGCGTGCCCCGCAGGTGGGCCATCGTGATGCCCTTGTCGACCACCAGGCCCTCGGCCTGGTGGAACACCGGGCTGTGGGTGGCGTCGATCTCGTCGGTGCGGTAGACGCGGCCCGGCACGATCACGTAGATCGGCGGCTTGCGGCTGAGCATCGTGCGGGTCTGCACCGTCGAGGTGTGCGTTCGTAGAACAAGGCCCGAGCCCGCGGAGCCAGCAGCGGGTGCGATGTGGAAGGTGTCCATCAACCCGCGCGCCGGGTGGTCGGCGGGGATGTTCAACGCGTCGAAGTTGACCCACTCCAGGTCGACCTCGGGCCCCTCGGCCACCTCGTAGCCCATCCCGACGAAGAGGTCGCTGATCGACTCCATCAGGACGCTCAACGGGTGCCGGGCGCCGCGCGGACGCCGGTCGTAGGGCAGGGTGACGTCCACCCGCTCCTCGACCAGCACCCGCTCGGCCTGCTCGCGCTCCACCACCTCGGCGCGCTCGGCGTACGCGGACTCGATCGCCCGGCGGGCCTCGTTGACCCGCTTGCCGGCGTCGGACTTCGCGGCCGGCGGCAGCGCGCCGATCTCCCGGCGCGCGAGGGAGACCGGTGACCGGTCACCAAGGTGCACCGAGCGCAGCGCGGTCAGCGCGTCCGGGTCGGCGGCGGCCTCGAACGCCTTCGTGGCGTCCGCGACGGCCTCGGCCAGGGCGGCGGGGTCGAGCAGGGCGACCTGCTTCGGGTCGTACGGATCGTTGCGGTAGCTCATGGCGTACGGGCACTCCCTCACGGCGGCGCCAGCCCTCACCGGGGCGGCTAGGCGAGTCTACGGACGCGCGGCTGTGCCGCAGCCCGCCGGTAGGAGTTGCGCAGGGAGCAGGTCAGGCCCGCCGCCCGCCGACACCGGCGGGCTGGCTAAACGAACGCCGTGTCGCGTTCATGGACGGACGCTCTCCCCTGCTGTCAGTCGCGCCGCAGGCGTTCACCCTCAGCGCTGTGCTCTCGCTGAAGCGTACAGGCAGACCGCGGCGGCGGCAGCCAGGTTGAGGCTCTCCGCGCGCCCGTACAGCGGCACCCGCACCGTGGTGTCGGCGGCGGCGGTCAACTCCTCGGGCAGGCCGTGCGCCTCGGAACCGAACAACCAGGCGGTGGGCCCGACGAGCCGGCCGTAGTCGGTCAGGTCGTCCAGGTCGCTGTCGCCGTACCCGGTGGTGGCGAAGATGGACAGCCCGGCGGCGCGCAGTGCGTCGACCACCGCGACCGGGTCGGTGGCGCGCACCACGTCGACGTGGAAGAGGCTGCCGGCCGAGGCCCGCACACACTTGCCGTTGTACGGGTCGACGGCGTCTCCGGCGAAGATCACCGCACCCGCACCGGCCGCGTCGGCGGTGCGCAGCACCGTGCCGGCGTTGCCCGGGTCGCGGATCTCGGCGAGCACCGCCACCAGCCGGGGCGCACCCGCGAGCGCCTGTTCCAGCGAGACGTCCAGGTGCCGGCAGACGGCCACCAGCCCCTGCGGGGCGACGGTCTCGGCCAGTGCTGCGATGGCGTCGTCGGTCACCTCGGAGACCGGCACGTCGGCGCGGGCCGCCGTGGCGGCCAACTCCGGATACCGGTCGAGCGCGGTGGTCGTACCGAACAGTTCGGTGACCACCCCCGGCCGTGCCAGTGCCTCGCGGACCGCCTGCGGGCCCTCGGCCAGGAAACGGCCGGTGGCGTCGCGGTCCCGGCGGCGCTGCAGGCGGCGGGCGGCGACAACCCTGGGGGTACGCGGGGTGAAAGCCATGATGTGCGCTCCTCCGGCACGATTGAGGCGCCCCCCGGACGGCGGTGCCGACACGGGAGACGCCTCGCTCTGGTGCGTGGGGATCAGGCGGCCTGAGCCGCCGCGCCGCCGGTGCCCTCGGCCGTGACCGCGGCCCGGGCCAGCTCGACGATCGCCGCGAAAGAGGCGGCGTCGTTGACAGCCATGTCGGCCAGGATCTTGCGGTCGACCTCGATGCCGGCCAGACGCAGGCCCTGGATCAGACGGTTGTAGGTCATCCCGTTTGCCCGGGCACCCGCGTTGATCCGCTGAATCCACAGCTGCCGGAAGTCGCCCTTGCGGTCGCGACGGTCCCGGTAGGCGTACTGCATCGAGTGCAGCACCTGCTCCTTGGCCTTGCGGTACAGGCGGGAGCGCTGACCGCGGTAACCACTCGCGGACTCCAGCAGGGTACGACGCTTCTTCTGGGCGTTTACAGCCCGCTTGACGCGTGCCATCTCAACTCCTAATTACGTAAGGTGGCGCGCGTCAGCGGCCGAGCAGCTTCTTGATGCGCTTGACGTCGGCCTTGGCCAGCACGACCGTGCCGGTCAGCCGGCGGGTCTGGGTGGAGGGCTTCTTCTCCAGGTTGTGGCGGAGGCCGGCCTGCTGGGCAACGATCTTGCCCTTGCCGGTCACCTTGACCCGCTTACCCATACCCGTGTGGCTCTTCATCTTCGGCATGTGGAACGTCTTCTCCCCTGTTACTCGCCGCTGGTGTCGGCGGCGAGGCCGGTGTCACCGGCTGCTGCGGTCTCGCTGACCGCCGCGGTCTCATCGGCTTCCGGAGTGGCGGACTCGTCCGCTGCCCGGTCCCGAGGTCCGCCGCGAGACGCCGTAGCGGCGACCGCGGAGGCCTTGACGGCCCGATGCGGGGCGAGAACCATGATCATGTTTCGGCCGTCCTGCTTCGGAGCGGCCTCGACGTATCCCAGTTCCGTGATCTCGGATTCGAGCCGGCGCAGGAGCCGGTAACCCAGCTCCGGGCGGCTCTGCTCGCGACCGCGGAACATGATCGTCACCTTGACCTTGTCGCCCGCCTTGAGGAACCGCACCACGTGACCCTTCTTGGTCTCGTAGTCGTGCGGGTCGATCTTCGGCCGAAGCTTCATTTCCTTGATGACGGTCTGCTGCTGATTACGCCGCGCTTCGCGCGCCTTGAGTGCGCTCTCGTACTTGAACTTGCCGAAGTCCATGAGCTTGCACACCGGCGGGCGCGCCATCGGCGCAACCTCGACCAGGTCCAGATCGACGTCCGCGGCCAGCTGAAGAGCGCGCTCCAGCGGGACGATGCCCACCTGCTCACCCTCTGGGCCGACCAGTCGGACCTCACGTGCCCGGATCTGCTCGTTCACGCGTGGTTCGACGCTGATGGGGCCTCCTCGAGTCGTTTCTGCTCTTCGCCGACCCCTGCGGCTCCCGGGAGGGAACCGACCTGAAAAGCAGAAGGCCCCGGCGCATGCCAGGGCCCGCTCGACCGGTCAGCACGATCACAAGGATCGCGCATCCGGGACCGGGACATGCCCGGAACCGGTGACCGGACCCGGCCACCGTAGCGGCGACTCGGGTGGGAGCAGGCGCTCCGCTTTCAAGGCTGTCTGCTCGCACGCGGAGACAGCCTGGTCGACTCGATAACACTACACCGGCGCCCCGGCGACCCCCAAACCGGGCACCACCTGCGGCCACGCCGCGCCGCGTCGCGTCGCCGCCGCGCCGTCACCACGTCGCGGCGCGCGCCAGGATCTGGGTTCGGCCGGGTCAGCGGCCGACGGCGCGCTCGGCGAGGCGGGCCTGGTGGGCCTCGTGCAGCCGGCGCAGCGCGCGGACCCCGTCGACGGCCAACTCCTTGTCGGCGGCCTGCAACGCGACCATCGGCAGCAGATCGTCGTCGTGCAGCTCCAGGCTGGCCCACGGCGCGCCCCGGTCGAAGCGGACGCCCCGGACAACCTCCCAGGGCAGTTCGTAGGAGCTGATGACGTTACGGACCCGGATGCTCCGTGCGTCCGCCTCCACCCGGGGACGGGTGAACAGCAGGAAGCCCAGCGCCCCGAAGATGCCCAGGCCGATCATGGCGATCTGGTCACCGCGCTGGAAGCTGCCGTAACCATCGCCGGTCGGGCCGCTCAGCGACGTGGCGACCAGGCCGAACACCACCACCAGGGCAACCGCCGCCGACCAGCAGACCACGCGGATGCGGCGGGGCTTCAGGCGGACCAGCTCGGTTTCACTCACCCCACCAGTCTGCCATCCGCACTCGGTCATCGAACGCACCACCCGCCGATCCATCACCCCTACCCCACCAGCCACCAGCCGCCTCAAGATCGCGCTCGATCCAGGATCCAGTGGCCTCCGTCGAGATCGAGACCACTACTTCAATGATCGAGCGCGATCTTGCCGGGGGCGGGTCCGTCGGGAGGGCCCGGGCGCCGAGGCCCCGACGATCAGAGGCGGCAGGCGTGGATGTTGGTGACGAGGATGGCGCGGGCGCCCAGTTCGTACAGCTCGTCCATGATGCGGTGCACGTCGTCGCGGAGCACCATCGCCTGCACCGCCACCCAGCCCTCACGGTGCAGCGGCGACACGGTGGGCGACTCGATGCCCGGGGTGAGCCCGCTGGCCCGGTCCAGCAGACCGGCCGGCACGTCGTAGGCGAGCATCACGTAACGGCGGGCCACCAGCACGCCGTGCAGGCGACGCAGCAACTGCTCGGCCTGCGGTTGGGCGGGCGCGCCGGCGCGCCGGACCAGCACCGCCGACGAGCGCAGCAGCGGCTCGCCGAAGACCACCAGGCCCGCCTGACGCAGGGTCGCGCCGGTTTCCACCACGTCCGCGATCACGTCGGCGACACCGAGGCGTACGGCGTTCTCCACCGCGCCGTCGAGGCGGATCACGTCGGCCTTGACGCCCACCTCGCCGAGGTGCCGTTCGACCAGCCCCGGGTACGCGGTGGCGATGCGGTGACCGCCGAGCTCCTGCACAGAGGCGATGTCGTCGGGGCGGGCGGCGAAGCGGAAGGTGGCCCGGCCGAAGGCGAGGTCGACGACCTCCTCGGCCGGCGCGGCCGAGTCGATCAGCAGGTCCCGGCCGGTGATCCCGAGGTCGAGGTCACCGGAGCCGACGTAGGTGGCGATGTCCTTCGGGCGCAGGTAGAAGAATTCGACGTCGTTCGCCTCGTCCCGGCAGACGAGGTCCTTGGGGTCGGTGCGCTGGCGGTAGCCCGCCTCGCGCAGCATCTGTGCGGCCGGTTCGGCCAGGGTGCCCTTGTTGGGAATGGCGACACGCAGCATGACGGAGTGCTCCTTGGATCCGGTTGGTGATCAACAGGGGTGGGGGCACTCACAGATGTCGGTAGACGTCCTTGAGCTCGAGACCGCTGGCGAGCATCAGCACCTGGACCTGGTAGAGCAGTTGGGAGATCTCCTCGGCGGTGCGCTCCGGCCCCTCGTGCTCGGCGGCCATCCACGACTCGGCCGCCTCCTCGACGACCTTCTTGCCGATGAAGTGCACGCCCTTGTCCAACGCGGCGACGGTGCCCGAGCCCGGGGTGCCGGCGGCGGCCTTGGCCTGCAGCTCGGCGAACAACTCCTCGAACGTCTTCACGGGGAACGATTCTTCCAGCCACCCGGATGACCCCCCACGTCCGGGTCCGCCAAAATCCAGCAAGCGGACAATTCCCTACCAACATGGTGGGACAATTGTCGATCGACGCCCATGGAGCTCTACGCTGTCCGCCATGGCCAGCCGCTCACGTCTCCTCGCGCTCACCTTCGCCGGTGCCGTCGTCGTAGCCACCGCCGGATGCGCGCCACAGGACGAGAAACCCACCCCCAATGTCACCGCCGCGCCGTCCTGCGCCAAGGACAGCCTGCCCACGCGTACGCCGGGCAAGCTGACCATCGCCACCGACCAGCCCGCGTACGAACCGTGGTTCGCCAAGGACAAGCCGGACAGCGGCGAGGGCTTCGAATCCGCTGTCGCGTACGCGGTGGCCGAGAAGCTCGGCTACGCCCGCGGCGACGTCACGTGGACCCGGGTCAAGTTCGACACCGCCATCGCGCCGGGGCCGAAGGACTTCGACTTCGACATCAACCAGTTCTCCATCACCGACGAGCGCAAGCAGGCGGTCGACTTCTCCGCGCCGTACTACCTGGTGCGGCAGACCGTCATCGCGTTGAAGTCCTCGAAGATCGCCGGCCGGAAGTCGCTGGCCGAACTGCGGGACGCTCGGCTCGGCGCGCAGGTCGGCACCACCAGCTACCAGGCGATCACCGACGTGATCAAGCCCACCGCCAAGCCGCAGGTCTACAACAGCAACGACGATGCCAAGAAGGCCCTTCAGAACGGGCAGTTGGACGGTCTCGTGGTGGATCTTCCGACCGCCTTCTACATCACCGGCGCGGAGATCACCGACGCGACGATCGTCGGGCAGGTGCCGCAGGTCGGTACGCCCGAGGCGTTCGGGTTGCTGCTGGACAAGAACTCCCCACTGACCTCCTGCGTGAGCGGGGCGGTCGGTCAGCTCGCCGCGGCGGGCACGCTGAAGGAGCTGGAACAGAAGTGGCTCGCGCAGGTGGCGGGGGCGGCCGAGCTGCGGTGACGCTTCTGGATCACGTGCCCTCGGAGGCGCAGCTGCGGCGGTCGGCGTACCGGCGTCGGCAGACCGTCTACAGCGTGCTCGTCGCGGCGTCCTCGACGGCGGCGCTCGGCACGCTGCTGGTGATCGCGGTGACCGGGGCGCCGGGCTGGGACCGGGTCCGGCGGTCGTTCCTGGATCCGGAGATCGCCCGCGACGCGCTGCCGACGGTGCTGAGCGGGCTCTGGCTCAACGTACGGCTGCTGGCCTGCTGTGCGGTCGGCGCGCTGCTGCTCGGGCTGGTGATCGCCGTGCTGCGGACGCTGCGCGGGCCGGTCTTCTTCCCGGTCCGCGCGCTGGCCGCCGGCTACACCTACACCTTCCGCGGCCTGCCGCTGATCATCGTGCTGTACCTGCTCACCCTCGGCGTGCCGGGGCTGCGGTTGCAGGGCATGCCGCCGGTGCTGGTGCTGGGTGGGATCGCGTTGGTCCTCACCTACGGCGGCTACCTCGCCGAGGTGTTCCGGGCCGGCATCGAGTCGGTGCACTCCAGCCAACTCGCCGCGGCCCGCTCGTTGGGCCTGACCTACCGGCAGACGATGCGGCACGTGGTCCTGCCGCAGGCCGTCCGCCGGGTGGCGCCACCCCTGCTCAACGACGTGGTGGCGTTACAGAAGGACGTCGGGCTGGTCTCGCTCGCCGGGCCCATCGACGCGGTCCGCGCCGCGCAGATCGCCACCGCCCAGACCTTCAACTACACGCCGTACGTCGTGGCGGGAGTCCTCTTCGTCCTGCTCGCGATCCCGCTGATCGCGGTCACCGACTGGGTGACGCTGCGCGCGGCCCGCCGACAGTCGGGAGGCTGACCCATGGCGTTGTTGCGCTGTCGGGGCCTGCGCAAGGAGTTCGGCGGGCACGCCGTGCTCGACCACCTCGACCTGACCGTCGCCGAGCATCAGGTGGTGGCGCTGATCGGCGCGTCCGGGTCGGGCAAGTCGACACTGCTGCGGTGCGTGAACCTGCTGGAGGAGCTGGACGACGGCACCATCGAGCTGGACGGGGAGGACATCTCCGATCCCCGGGTGGACCCCGATCGGGTCCGGCGGCGGATCGGCATGGTGTTCCAGGCGTACAACCTCTTTCCGCACCTGAGCGTGTTGGACAACATCACCCTCGCGCCGCGCCGCGTACACCGGCGGGGCCGGGCGGAGGCCGAGGCGCAGGCCCGGGAACTGCTCGACCGGGTGGGGCTCGGCGCCAAGGCGGACGCCTACCCGGACCGGCTCTCCGGCGGGCAGCAGCAGCGGGTGGCGATCGTCCGGGCGCTGGCCAACTCACCTCGACTGATGCTGCTCGACGAGGTCACCTCCGCGCTCGACCCAGAGCTGGTCGGCGAGGTGCTGGCGATGATCCGCGACCTGAAGGCCGACGGCATGACCATGGTGCTGGCCACCCACGAGATGGGCTTCGCCCGGGAGGTCGCCGACGAGGTGTGCTTCCTCGACGCCGGGCGGGTCATCGAGAGCGGCCCGCCCGAGCAGGTGCTGGGCGAGCCGACCCAGCCTCGTACCCGGCAGTTCCTGCGCCGGATCATCGAGGCCGGCCGTCTCTGAGGGCCCGCCTTCAGAGACGGCCGAAGCGGCCGAGGCGTCAGCCGCCGAAGCCGACCCGCTGGGCGTTGCCCGCCGCCACCGTCCGCACGGCCAGCGCCGCGTCGAGCGCCGCCACTGTGGCGGCCCAGCCCTTGTCCTCCGCCGAGCCGGGCAGACCGGCGCGGTCGCGGGCCTGCTCGATGGTCTCCACGGTCAACACTCCGTGCGCCACCGGCTTGCCCTCGTCCAGCGCCACCCGGGTCAGCCCGTCGGTGACCGAACGGCACACGTAGTCGAAGTGGGCGGTGGACCCACGGACCACCACGCCGAGGGCGACCACCACGTCGCAGCGGCGGGCGAGGGCCTGCGCGACCACCGGCAGCTCGACCGAGCCGGCGACCCGGGCGACCACGGAACGCGCGCCGCACGCCTCGGCGGCGGCCACCGCACGCTCCAGCATGTGATCGGTCAGCTCGCCGTGCCAGCGGGCGGCAACGACCCCGACGGTCAGCCCCGCGGCGTCGACCGCCTCGACTCCCGGCTCACCGAAACCCGCCATCGTCATGCTCCGATCTCGTCGTTGGCGACCGGACGCCCCAGCGGCGCCTCGGACACCTCGTCCAACTCGTCCAGCAGGTGACCCATCCGGTCCCGCTTGGTGCGCAGGTAGCGCATGTTCTCCGGGTGCGCGCCGACCGGCAGCCCCTCGCGGCCGGTGATGGTCAACCCGTACCCCTCCAGCCCGGCCCGCTTGGCCGGGTTGTTGGTCAGCAGCCGCATCGACCGCACGCCCAGGTCGTAGAGGATCTGCGCGCCGGTGCCGTAGTCGCGGGCGTCGGCCGGCAGGCCCAGGTCGAGGTTGGCGTCGACGGTGTCGCGGCCCAGGTCCTGCAACTGGTACGCCTGCAGCTTGTGCAGCAGGCCGATGCCGCGCCCCTCGTGCCCACGGACGTAGAGCACCACGCCCCGGCCTTCCTGCCCGACCCGAGCCAGTGCGGCGTCCAGCTGCGGCCCACAGTCGCAGCGCAGCGAGCCGAACACGTCCCCGGTCAGGCACTCGGAGTGCACCCGGACCAGCACGTCCTGGCCGTCACCGATGTCACCCAGGACCATCGCGACATGTTCGGCCGGGTCGTGCTCGGCGCGGTAGCCGAGCGCCCGGAACACCCCGTGCTTCGTCGGCATCCGGGCGTCGGCGACCAGCTCGACCTGCTTCTCGGTACGCCGCCGGTAGGCGATCAGGTCGGCGATGGTGACGAGCGTGAGGCCGTGCTCGGCGGAGAACTTCTCCAGGTCCGGCAGGCGCATCATGGTGCCGTCGTCGTTGACCAGCTCGCAGAGCACGCCGGCCGGACGCAGCCCGGCCAGCCGGGTCAGGTCGATCCCCGCCTCGGTGTGCCCCGGTCGGCGCAGCACCCCGCCCTCGCGAGCGCGCAGCGGCACCACGTGCCCGGGGCGGGCCAGGTCGGTCGGGTCGGTCGCCGCGCCGGCGAGCAGCCGGCTGGTGTGCGCGCGGTCGGCCGCCGAGATGCCGGTGCTGACCCCCTCGCGGGCGTCCACTGTCACCGTGTACGCGGTGCCCCGCCGGTCCTGGTTGGTGTGGTGCATCGGCGGCAGGTCGAGCCGGTCGGCTTCGCTCTCGGTCAGCGCCACGCAGACGTAGCCGGAGGTGTAGCGGACCATGAACGCCATCAACTCCGGCGTGGCCAGCTCGGCCGCGAAGATCAGGTCGCCCTCGTTCTCCCGGTCCGCGTCGTCGACCACGACGACCGGCCGGCCGGCCGCGATGTCCGCGATCGCCTGCTCGATATCCCCAAAGCTGGTCATGCGACAGCCTCCGTGTAGATGGGCGTACGGACGGTCGCCGGTCGGACGGCGCGGGAGGTGCGCCACCAGGCGGCGAAGCCCCAGACGCAGAGGGCGCCGTAGATCAGGTACATGACGGCCGACGGGTAGAACCCGCCGCGTAGCAGCAGCGGCACGCCGACCGCGTCCACAGCGATCCAGAGCAGCCAGAACTCCACCCAGCCGCGGGCCATGCCGTACGTGGCCAGCAGGCTGCCGGTGAGGATCCAGGCGTCGGGCAGCGGGCCCCAGGAGCCCAGAGCCTTGAGCAGCGGGTACGCCGCGGCGGTGCCGATCACTGCGGCCACCAGCAGCATCAGTCGCTCCCGTCCGGTGGCCCAGCGCGGCACGACCGCCGCCTGCCCGGCGTCGGCGCGACGGTTGCGCTGCCAGCGCCACCAGCCGTAGACGCTGACCGCGAAGAAGAACACCTGCCGGCCGGCCTGCCCGTACAGGTCGTGCTCCTGCGGGGTGGCGAACACCCCGCCGAGGAAGACGGTGAGGAGCAGCGCGTTACCGATCATGCCGACCGGCCACGCCCAGACCAGCCGGCGCAACCCGAGCAGCGCCGAGACCAACCCGAAGGCGTTGCCGACGATCTCCCTGGCCAGCACCGGCGAGCCGGCGACGTGCACCTGCGCGTCCAGCAGCCAGCTGAGCGGGCCCATCAGGCCACCCCGCCCGGGTCGGAGGCCAGCTTGCGAGCGTCGGCGTCGGTGAGCCGGTCGCCGAGCAGCCGCTCCACGTACTTGGCCAGCACGTCGACCTCCAGGTTGACCGGGTCGCCGACGCCCTTCGCGCCGAGCGTGGTCAGCTTGAGCGTGGTCGGGATCAGCCCGACGGCGAACTCGTCCGCGCCGACGGCGGCGACGGTCAACGAGACGCCGTCGATGGTGATCGAGCCCTTCTCCACCACGTACCGGGACAGGGCGGCGGGCAGTCGGAACCGGACGGTCTCCCACTGCTCGGCCGGCTCCCGGGAGATCAGTTCACCGACGCCGTCGACGTGGCCCTGCACCAGGTGCCCGCCGAGCCGGCTACCGAGCGCGGCGGCCCGCTCCAGGTTGACCGGGTCCCCGGGGCGCAGCGCGCCCAGCGCGGAGCGGCGCAGCGTCTCCCCCATCACGTCGGCCGTGAAGACACCGTCGGCCACCTCCACGACGGTCAGGCAGACACCGTTGACGGCGATCGAGTCGCCGTGCCGGGCGTCGGACGTGACCAGTGGGCCGCGTACGCCCAGCAGCGCCGAATCGCCTGCCGTCGGCGCGACCCGGACGATCTCGCCCAATTCCTCGATGATGCCGGTGAACATCTCAGCCCTCCCTTTTCCGGGGCAAAGCGGTGATCCGGAGATCCGGACCGATCTGCGTAACGTCGACGAACTCCAGATCGATGGCCTCGGCGATGGTGGTCACTCCCGCGTCGACCAGAGCGGTCGGGCCGGCGCCGAGCAACCGCGGCGCGACGTACCCGACGATCTTGTCGACCAGGCCGGCCTCCAGGAACGCGCCGGCCAGCCGGGGGCCGCCCTCCAGGAGCACCGCGCGGACCCCGCGCTGGTGCAGCGCCGCGAGCAGCGCCGACAGGTCGACCCGGCCGTCCGGGTCGGCGCCGACCTCGTCGGCGGTCGCGATCCACGTCCGTGCGGCGCCGTCGCGGACCCGGGCGTCAGCCGGGGTACGCCCCGAGCTGTCCACCACCACCCGCAGCGGCTGCCGGATGGCCAGGCTGCCGTCGCGCAGGTTGCGGGCTGTCAACCGGGGATCGTCGGCGAGCACGGTGCCCACCCCGGCGATGACCGCGTCGACAGTGCCGCGCAGCGCGTGCACGTCGATCCGGGCCGCCTCCGAGGTGATCCACATACTGGTGCCGTCGGCCGCGGCGGAGCGCCCGTCGAGCGTGGCGGCGTATTTCCAGATCACGTACGGCCAGCCCCGGCGCATCGAGGTCAACCACGCGACGTTGCCGGCCTCGGCCTCCTCACCGCGTACCCCCAGATCGACCCGGACCCCGGCGGCGCGCAAGGTGGCGGCACCCCCGGAAGCGACCGGGTTCGGGTCGGGGACGGCGATGACCACCCGACCCACCCCGGCCTGGACGAGCGCGGAACTACAGGGGCCGGTGCGGCCGGTGTGATCGCAGGGTTCCAGAGTGACGACAGCGGTGCCGCCCTTCGCCCGCAGCCCGGCCTGCGCCAGGGCGACGATCTCGGCGTGCGGCCCCCCGGCGTACGCGTGGAAGCCCTCGCCCACGACCTCGCCGCCCTCGTCGAGGAGCACGCACCCGACCACCGGGTTGGGGCTGGTGGTGCCGAGCCCGCGCGCTGCCAACTCGATCGCACGCCGCATCGCCTCATCAACGGAGACGCTGGCCATTGCGCTGCCCCTGCCCTCTCACTCGCCGGTCCGCGCGCGGGCGGTCAGGGAGGCGGTGGCCATGGGGCCACGGGCAGGCGGTGGCGGATTCCGGGAACGGCACAGCCGCCCCGGGGGGTCGGCACGGCACGCTGAAGCCAGCGGCCGGCTCGGACCCGTCCGTCCCGCGCGCTGTCTCCCATCCGGACTGTCTGGGCGCGGACGAACCGCCCCCAACCGTCGGCCCCGGATTTTCACCAGGTCCACCGGACGGCAGAGCCGTCCGGGTCGCGGGCTGACCACGGTTGGACCGTGGATCACCGCCGGTTCGGAATTTCACCGAGTCCCGCCAGCGCGTGGTGGGTACACGGGAAGTCTTACACGCCGATCCGGCTCCGCCGCCACCTAGGCGAGCTACTTCACAGCGGTATCACGCTCAGGTGACGCCGCGACGCCGGTCCACCGCCACGTACGAGCCCGGTTGGCTCTTGGCCACCGTCTTCATCTCCGAGGCCACCGCGATCGCTTCGAGCGGGTCGGTGAAGCGCTTGCCGGCGTCGGAGAGGGACACCCCGATGGACAGCGTGACCAGGGCCGCCCGCCGGATGTTGCCGCGTCGATCCTTCAACTCGACGAAGCCGCGCTCCCGGTCGGTCGGGTCGTAGAGCGTGTCGGCGGCGGTCTCGAAGTCGACGACCGCCCGGGACGTCAGTGGGCGCACCTGGTCCGGGGCGCAGACGATGACGAAGTCGTCACCGCCGACGTGACCGAGGAAGGCCGGAGGCAGCCCGACGCCCACCACCGCCCGGTGCAGGCTGCGGGCGAGCGCGGAGATGAAGTCGTCGCCGCGCACGAAGCCGTACCGGTCGTTGACGCTCTTGAACCGGTCGATGTCGACGTAGCCGACGGCGTAGTCCACGCCGTTTCGGACCCGATCGCTGATCTCCCGACGGATCCGGCTGTTGCCGGGCAGCCCGGTCAGCGGGGAGACCTCCCGGAACTCCTTGTTGCGGCGCAGCGTGGACGAGACCCGGGCCACCAGCTCGGCGGTGTCGAACGGCTTGACCAGGTAGTCGTCCGCGCCGGCGCTGAGCCCGTGCACCTTGTCGACGGTCATCCCCTTGGCCGTCAGCATGATCACCGGAAGGGCGGACGTCATCGGGTCGGCGCGCAACCGGCGGGTCAGCTCCAGCCCGTCGATCCGGGGCATCATGAGGTCGACCACCGCCAGGTCCGGCCGCTGGCGCTCGATGATCTCCAGGGCCTCCTGGCCGTCGCTGGCGTGGATCACCTCGAAGCCGTGCAGCCGCAGGTTGAACTCGACGAACCGGGCGATGTCCTCGTCGTCGTCCACGACGAGAATGATGTCCTTGCGGTCGGCCTCGGGCTCCACCTCAGGCCCCGGGCGCCGCGCGTTCCGCCAGTGCCCGCAGGTGCCGTACCGCCTCCGCCGGGTCGGCGGCCCCGTACACGGCGGTGCCGGCCACGAACGCGTCGGCGCCCGCCGCGGCCGCCTGCTCGATGGTGTCGGCGGCGATCCCGCCGTCCACCTCGATGCGCAGCTCCAGGTGCCCGGCCGACACGTGCTGCCGGGCCGTCCGCACCTTCTCGAGCAGCTGCGGAATGAACCGCTGCCCACCGAAGCCCGCCTTGATCGTCATGATCAGCAGGGTGTCGAAGCTGGGCAGCAGGTCCAGGTAGGGCTCGATCGGGGTGTCCCGGTCGATGGCCAGGCCCGCCTTCGCACCGGCCGAACGCAGGTCCTTGGCGAGCGCCACCGGGTCGTCGGACGCCTCCGCGTGGAAGGTGACGTTGTACGCCCCGGCGTCGGCGTACCCGGGGGCCCACCGGCGCGGGTCCTCGATCATCAGGTGCACGTCGAAGGGCATCGCCGTGACAGCCCGCAGGCTCTGCACCACGGGCAGCCCAATGGTCAGGTTCGGCACGAAGTGGTTGTCCATCACGTCGACGTGCAACCAGTCCGCGGCGTCCTCGATGGCGCGGACTTCTTCGGCGAGGCGGGCGAAATCGGCGGCCAGGATGCTCGGCGCGACGATCGGCGGCGGTACGGTCACGGGGCCAGTGTACGAACGTGGCGACCCGCCACCCGCATCGCGGCACCATCGGGGACGCGCTGTGATCCAGCAGTGACCACTGGTGCAGAATTGGACGCTCCGGACCCCCGAATCCGGACGAACAGACATCAGCCACTGGCCGATCGACGGAAACGCGACGACACTCCAACCGGGACGGTGCCGTAGGCTGCACGCCCGCCGGGGTCTCGCCGCGGGGCGCGGCGACCGGCCGCCAGCTCCCGGGAGGGCGGACGATGCGACGGTGGCTTCCAGCGCTGGTGCTGGCCAGCGTCACGACGATGCTGCTGGCCGGCTGCACGCCGGCGCGGGGCGCGGACGGTGATCTCACCGACGACTGGCCGACGCTGCGGGTTCCGAAGCCGTTCGCCCCCGCCACCGACACCTGCCTGCCACGGATCGCCACAGTCGTGCAGGCCAGCACGTACGAGACGGTGGACTGCGCGCGCAACCACCTGGCCGAGACCATCCACGTCGGCACCTTCGTCGGGCCCGACGCGCTGACCGAGGCCCGACCGGAACCCGGATCGTCGGCGCTGAGCACGGCTCGCGCCGAATGCGACCAGCGGGCCCGGGAGGTGCTCGGCGGCGACTGGCACACCGCCCGACTCGCGTTGTCCCTCGCCTTGCCGTCCGCGCCCGCCTGGGCCGGCGGCGCCCGCTGGTTCCGCTGCGACCTCAGCGAGACCGGCAGCATCGACAACACCCGCCCGGTGAACCGCACCGGCAGCCTGCGCGGCGCGTTGATCGGCGACACGCCACTGACGCACCGCTGCTTCGACCCCAAACTGATCGGCGACAACCTCAACTACATGGCGCCGGTGCTCTGCACCGAGCCGCACCGCGCCGAGTTCGTGGGCGTCTACGAGGAGCGGGACATGAGCTGGGCGGAGTTCACCAAGTCCGCCGAGCAGGCGCACCAGCGCTGCATGGCCCTGATCGCCGAGTACGCGGCGGTACCCAACAACAGCGAGCTGCCGTACCGGGCCGGGTCCATCTACTACCCACCGTCACAGCGGGAGTGGGAGGAGGGCGACCGTGGGGTGCGCTGTTTCCTGTGGAGCGACGACCGCAAACTCACCCGCTCGATGCGCGGCGCCGGTCCCGAGGGACTGCCCGCGATCTGAGCGTCGTTGCCGTATGCTGCTGCGCCGTGGCGCCATCGACCGGCTGGGTCCGGTCGGGGGCCAGCAGCGGCGGGAGGTCGGAATGCGACGGTGGCTGGCGGCGTTCGCCGGGGGTGGGGCGCTGGCCCTGGCACTGGCCGGGTGCGGCGCACCCGCCGGAATCGACACTGACCTCATCGACGACTGGCCGGCGCCCGTCGCGGCGCAGCAGTTCGTCCCCGCTGCCGACGTCTGCCACCAGAGTTCCCAGCAGGTCGGCTTCCTGACCGGTTACAACCCGACGGCGTGCACCGAGGCGCACCGGGTGGAGACCATGCACGTCGGCACCCTCACCGGCCCGGGCGCCGACGGCGGCACTCCCCCGCAGCCCGGCTCGGCCGGCATGCGGGCCGCGCAGACGGGGTGCGACACGGCGGTCAACAAGGCGGTGGGGGCCGACTGGCGTTCCGGGCGGCTCGGCCTGACCGTCGTGCTGCCGTCACCGCAGGCCTGGTCGGGTGGGGCCCGCTGGTACCGCTGCGACGTCACCGAGATCGCCAGCATCGACGACACCGCGGTCGACCTGCGCACCGGCAGCCTCCGGGGCGCGCTGTCCGGAGCGGCCCCGCTGGCGTACCGCTGCTTCAACCCGAAGCTGGTCAAGGACGACATCGACGAGATGGTCCCGGTCTCCTGCACCGCCAAGCACCACGCCGAGTTCGTCGGCGTCTGGCAGGCGCCGGACACCAGCTACGCCGAGTTCACCCGCAGCACCAAGCGGACCCACCGGGCCTGTCAGACGATGATCGCCAAGTACGCCAAGGTTCCGGACAACTCCCAGCTCGACTTCCGCGCCGGCACGATCTACTACCAGCCGTACGAGGAGGAGTGGCGCAACGGGAACCGGGGCGTGCAGTGCTTCCTCTGGATCTCCGACCGGAACCTGACCCGCTCGATGAAGAACGCCGGCACCAAGGGCCTCCCGGTCACCTGAGCGCGCACCGCGTCCGGCCGGTCGGGTGACCGGCCGGACGCGTGGGTCGGATCAGCCTCGGCGCAGGACGGCGAGGAACATCGCGTCGGTGCCGTGGCGGTGTGGCCAGAGCTGCACGGTCGGCCCGTCACCGAGACCGGGCATGCCGGCCGGCAGCAGCGGGCGGGCGTCCACGAAGTCCACCGCAACCCCGCTGCGGCGGGCCGCCTCGGTCACCGTCACGTGCGTCTCGACGGTGTGCGGCGAACAGGTGACATAGGCGACCAGGCCACCCGGGCGGACCGCCCGCAGTGCCGCGCCGAGCAGTTCCCGTTGCAGCCGGGTCAGCGGCGGCAGGTCGGACGGTTGGCGACGCCAGCGCGACTCCGGCCGACGACGCAGCGACCCCAGCCCGGTGCACGGTGCGTCGACCAGCACCCGGTCGAAGTGCTGCTCCGGCAGTTTCGGGTCGCCGCCGACCTCACGGCCGTCCATGGTCAGCACGGCCACCGGCAGGTCCCGGGTCGCCAGGGAGACCAGCCGGGCGCGGTGCTCGGCCACCTCCACCGCGGTCACCCGGGCACCGCGCTGCGCGGCCAGCGCGCCGAGCAACCCGGCCTTGCCACCCGGGCCGGCGCACAGGTCCAGCCAACGTCCGTCCGGGCCGTCCAGCGGCGCGTCGGCGAGCGCGGTGGCCACCAGTTGGGAGCCCTCGTCCTGGACGTGGGCCCGGCCGTCGACCACCGCCGGGATGTCGCCCGGCGATCCGCCGGGAAGATAGACGGCGTACGGCGAGAAGGCACCGGGGGCACCGCCGACCTGGTCGGCGAGCTCGACCGGGTCGATCAGGCCGGGCCGGGCGCACAGGTGCACCGGCGGGCGCTCATTATCCTCGATCAGGAGGCGCTCCGTCTCACCCAGATCGCCGCCGAGCGCCTCGGAGAAGGCCCGCACGATCCACTGCGGGTGGCTGTACGCCAACGCGAGGTGCCCGACCGGGTCGGTCTCCATCGGTGGAGCGAGCTTCGCCACCCAGGCGTCCGCGTCACGGCTGGACACCTCGCGCAGTACCGCGTTGGCGAAACCGGTAGCCCCCGGTGCGACCGAACGGACCAGGTCCACCGTCGACGAGACCGCGGCGTGCGCCGGCACCCGGGTGTGCAGCAGTTGGTACGCCCCGAGCCGCAGCGCGTCGCGTACCGGCGGGTCGATCCGGGCCACGTCCCGGCCGGCCGCGTCGGTCAGGATCGCATCCAACGTGCCCAGGTGGCGCAGGGTGCCGTAGGTCAGCTCGGTGGCGAAGGCCGCGTCCCGACCGAACAGCCCCTCCTCCCGCAGGATGATGGGCAGCACCAGGTTGGCGAACGCGTCGTCCCGGTGCACCGCCGCCACCGCCTCGTACGCGGCGCGGCGCGGTCGGTCCAGCGGTGGTCGGACCGGGCGGCGATCCCCGCCACGGCCGGTCGACGGGCCGGAGCGCGTCGGTCGGGTTCCCTCCGGTGCCGTCACGCGAAGTCCTCTCCTGTGCCGACCCGGACGCCGCGCGCCCAGTCGGTCGCGTCCATCGCCCGCTTGCCCGCGGCGCGGACCTCACCGAGGCGTACCGGCACCGTCGCCGTGCCGGCCAGCACCCGGGACTTCTCCACCAGCAACTCCCCCGGCTTCAGCTCGGGGCCGTCGGGCACCGGGACGACCGGGCCGAGCTTCACCCGCTCGTCGCGGAACGTGGTCCAGCCGCCCGGCGCGGGCGTGCAGGCCCGGATTCGCCG
Source organism: Micromonospora arida (assembly GCF_003857035.1). GTDB lineage: Bacteria > Actinomycetota > Actinomycetes > Mycobacteriales > Micromonosporaceae > Micromonospora > Micromonospora arida. Next base: position 8,352 of record NZ_QGSY01000168.1, on the reverse strand, counting down.
GTCCACGGCGAAGGCCGGGTCGCCCCAGCGCACCCGCGCGTCGTCCACTGTCAGCTTCGGCGCCAGCGACACCCCGTCGGCCGGCTGCGGCTCGGCGCGGGCAGTGCCGTCGGCGATCGCGTCGAGCACCGCCACCAGCAGCCCGGCGCCGGAATCAGCGAGCCGCCCCAGCAGGTCGCCGGAGGTGTCGGTGGCGCGGATCTCGTCGGTCAGCGTGCCGTAGACCGGGCCGGTGTCCAGACCCTCCTCCAGCTGGAAGACGCTGGCCCCGGTCAGCTCGTCGCCGTGCAGCACGGCGTGCTGCACGGGCGCGGCGCCACGCCACGCGGGCAGCAGGGAGAAGTGCAGGTTGATCCAGCCGTGCCGGGGGATCTCCAGGGCCGCCGGCGGCACCAGCGCGCCGTAAGCGACCACCGGCACGCAGGCCGGCTCCAGCTCGCGCAGCCGGTCGAGGAACTCCGGGTCGCGGGGTCGGGCCGGCGTGAGCACCTCGACGCCGTGCTCGTCGGCCCACGCGCCGACCGGCGAGCGGGACAGGCCCCGCCCACGCCCGGCGGGCGCGTCGGGCCGGGTGACCACGGCCACCAGCTCGTGGCGGGAGGCGGCGACGGCGGCCAGGGCGGGAACGGCGACGGCCGGCGTACCGGCGAAGATCACGCGCATCCGGGTCAGCGCCCCAGACCGAAGGGGTCGCTGATGTGCGGGCTGAGCTTGACCGTGGGCGGGGCCGCGGCGTCGTACCACTCGGCCTGGCGGATCGCCTTCATGGCATCCTTGCGCCCCTCCGGGTCCAGTCGGTCCAGGAAGAGCACCCCGTCGAGGTGGTCGGTCTCGTGCTGCACGCAGCGCGCCATCAGGCCGGTGCCGACGATCTGCATCGGGTCGCCGAACGAGCTGAAGCCCTTGGCGACGACGTTCTGCCGACGCTTGGTGTCGAAGTAGAGCCCGGGGATCGACAGGCAGCCCTCCGGGCCGTCCTGCTCCTCCTCGTCGGGGAACTCCAGCACCGGGTTGATCAGGTGCCCGAGGACATCGTCGACGTCGAAGGTGAACACCCGCAGGCTCACACCGAGCTGTGGCGCGGCCAGGCCGGCGCCGTTCTGCTCACGCATCGTGTCGGTGAGGTCGGCGACGAGCCGACGTAGCTCGGCGTCGAAGTCGACCACCGGATCGGCCGGCGTGCGCAGCACCGGATCCCCAAACAGACGGATGGGCTGGACGGTCACGCGGGACGGCTCCTTCTTCGGACGGACGAGCGGTGCCGTACCAGTCTACGGAGTGCCCGGCCGGGCGCCGGGCGGCGCACCTCGCTCAACCACCGCCGGTGTGCCCAGCGTCACCGGGACGCTCTCGTAGCCTCGCAGAGTGAGCCGGGTGCGGTGCCGGGGAACCTCGGCCAGGGCCAGCTCGGGCAGGCGGCGCAGCAGCATCGGGAAGGCCAACTGCGCCTCCAGCCGGGCCAGGCCCGCGCCGAGACAGTAGTGCGGGCCGGCGCCGAAGGACAGCGGGTGCGCCTGCGCACGGGTCGGGTCGAAGCGCTGCGCGTCGGAAAACCGGCGCGGGTCGCGGTTGGCGGCACCCAGCAGCAACAGGGTCGTACTGCCGGACGGCAGGTCGAGCCCGCCGCAGCGCACCGGCGCGGTGCTGGTCCGGGTGGTCAGCTGCACCGGGGAGTCGTAGCGCAGCAGCTCCTCCACGTACGCCGGGGCAAGGTCCGGATCGGCGCGCAGCGCGGCAGCGGCCTCGGGGTGACCCAGCAGCACGACAAGACCGTTGCCGAGCAGGTTGGTGGTGGTCTCGAAGCCGGCGACCAACAGCACCACCAGGTTGGCCAGCAACTCGGGACCGGTGAGCCGGTCGCCACCAGCGTCGTGCACCTGGACCAGCGCGGTGGTCAGGTCGTCGGCTGGCGCACGACGCCGCGCGACGACCAACTCGACGAAGTAGTCGCGCAGCTCGGTGGCGCCGGCGTCGGCGACGGCCAGCTCCTCGGGGGTGATCTCCGGCTCCAGCACCCCGGTCAGGTCACCGGCCCAGCGGCGGAACAGCGGCCGATCCGCCGCCGGCACGCCGAGCAGCGCGCAGATCACGCCCACTGGCAGGGGGTACGCGAAGTCGGCCAGCACGTCGACCGGGGCGTGGCTCTCGGCCTTTGCCACCATCGAGTCGAGCAGTTCCTCGGCCTGGACACGCACCACGTCGCGCATCCCGGCGACCCGGCGCGGGCTGAACGCGCCGGAGGCGAGCCGACGCATCCGACTGTGGTCGGGCGGGTTGGTCCGCAGCATCGACCGGGCGATCGACGACACCGCGGGGCTCTCCCGCCAGTTCGGCCACATCTGGTCACGCAGCGCGTCGTCCAGCACCCCGAGGCGGGGATCGCGGAGCAGCTCGTCGACCTCCGGATAGCCGGTCACCACGTAGAGGCCCGGCATGGCCTGCACCACCGGCCCGTGCGCGCGCAGCCGCTCGTAGGTCGGGTACGGATCGACGCGCCCCTGCGGCGACATGAGCAGTGTGAGCGCCTCGGCAGCGTCCATGGTCGGCCTCCCCGTCGATGCGTCGGAGACCCCATCATCCCGGTGGTGGCCGCTCCCGGCAGTCCCCGTCGTGGCGGCGCGGGCACGGCTGGGCTCGGCGCGGGGCCACGATGTGCTCGATCCGCCGGGCGGCGCACCTCGCTCAACCACCGCCGGTGTGCCCAGCGTCACCGGCGGGCTCCCCGGCCAACAGCTCCCGCACCCGCTCGGCGTCCGGGTGGCCGAGATCGTCGAGGATGACCAGGGCCCGCCGCCAGGTACGCGCGGCGCCGGCCGCGTCCCCCACCGCCTGCCGGCTCTCGCCGAGCCGGGACAGGGTGTCCGCCTCGTCGTAGCGGTCGCTGACCCGCCGGTACAGCCCGAGGGCCCGCTGGAAACAGCGGATCGCCGCCGGGTGGTCGGCCAGTCGGGCGTGGATGAAGCCGAGGCTGTCCCAGGTGTTCGCCTCGCCGTGCCGGTCGCCTGTCGTCCGCAGCAGCGCCAACGCCTCCCGGCAGTGCCCGAGCGCCGGCTCGTACCGGCCGAGCTGGGCGTACGCCCACCCCACCGCGTTACGGGCGCTGGCCTCCCCGGCGACGTGCCGGGCGGCCCGGTACAGCGCCAGGGCCCGCTCGCTCTGCTCCAGGGACTCGGCGTGCCGGCCGAGCCCGTCGAGCATCGCGCCGAACGCCCGGTGGGTGCGCGCCTGCCCGGTGGGGTCATTCAGCTCCGCGAAGATCACCAGGGCTTGCCGGTAGTTCCTCGCCGCCTCGTTCACCCGGCCCAGCCGGGACAGCACCCGGGCGAGGTCACGGTGGGCGTTCGCCTGCCCGGGTCGGTCGCCGACCCGCTGCGCCCCGGCCAGGGCGTTGCGCTGCGCCACGGCCAGGTCCGGCCACCGCCCCCGGCGTTGCAGGAAGTCCACCAGTGTCCAGGCCAGCTGCCACGCGTGACCGTCGAACCCGGCCCGCCTCGCGTGGGCGACCGCCGCGAGCAGCACCGGATACTCGACGCTGAACCAGGCGAGCGCCTGACCGAGGTCGGTGATCTCCTCGGGCAGCACACCCGGCGCGGCGGCGGTGAGGGTGACCGGGTCCCGTCCCGGTTGCAACAGCAGTGCCGCCGCGTGGGCGGTGTGCAGGTAGTGGTCCAGCCCGCGCCGGATCGCGGCCCGCCGAGCCTGCTCCGGTTCGAGACGTTCGACCTGCTCGGCCGCGTACGCCCGGAGCAGGTCGTGCGCGCCGAACCGACCGGGGGCGTGCTCGGTGACGAGGTGCGCGTGGGCCAGTTCGGCCAGCAGTCGGGGCACCTGGGCCCGGGGCAGCCCGGCCAGACTGGCCGCCGCGGCGACCCCGATGTCCGGTCCGGGGTGGCAGCCGAAGAGCCGGAACAGGCGGGCCGCCGCCGAGGTCAGGCTCCGGTACGACCATGAGAAGACGGCCTGCACGTCGGTGCCGGCGTCCCCTCCGTCGAACGAGTCGAGTGGTCGCGGCGCCGCCCGCAGTTCGGCCGCGAGGGCGGCCAGCGGGAACGTCGGCTTCTCCGCACCTCTCGCGGCGAGCACGGCCAGCGCCAGCGGCAGCCGCGCACACCGCTCGATGATCTCGTCCACCGCCTGCGGCTCGGCCGCCAACCGGTCCGTGCCGAGCCGCCGGGCCAACAGTTGCCATGCTTCGGCGGTGCTGAGCAGGTCGACGCCGATCGGCCGGGCGCCCTCGGCGGCGATCAGGCCAGCGAGCCGGTTGCGGCTTGTTACCAGGACCAGGCAGTTCGGGCTGCCGACCAGCAGGGGTCGGATCTGGTCGGCGTCGCGGGCGTTGTCCAGCAGCACCAGCATCCGGCGGCCGGCGAGCAGGCTGCGGTAGAGGCCCACCTGCGCGGGCAGGTGGGTGGGGATGCGTTCGGGTGGTACCTCGAGGGCCTCCAGGAAACCTCGGACCGCCTCGACGGCCGTCACCACCGTTCCGGTGGCGTCGAACCCGCGCAGGTCGACGTAGAGCTGGCCGTCCGGGAAGCGGTGGGCGACCCGGTGCGCGAAGTTGACAGCGAGGGTCGTCTTGCCGACCCCGGCCGTACCGGACAACGTCATGACGGTGACCGACGCCACGCCGTCGTTCTCGGGCGCCACGGCGCGAGCGCATTCGGCATCGAGCTGGGCGAGTTGGGTCGCACGCCCGACGAACCCGGGCAGCGCCGGGGGCAGCTGGCGGGGTATCGGGAACCGGGGGGACGTGGTGCCGGCGCGTGGGCCGCCGACCCCGGCCCGCGCGACCGCCCGCCCGGTGGTGGCGTGCCCCCGGTTCGGGCGTCGGCGTCGCTCCTCGACCCGGTCCCGCGCGGTGGCCAGCACCCCCTGTTCGGCAGGGCTGGCCCCGAGCAGTCGGATGAGAGCGTCGAACCGCTCCGGCGGCGGCAGGATGTTGCCGGCGAAGTACTCCCCGATGATCCCGCGCGACCAGCCGGTCTTCGCGGCCAACTGCCGGTACGTCAGCAGGGTCTCGCCCTGCTGTCGGGCTTCGCGGCGGCGCAGCTGGCGCAGCAACCCGGCCAACTCGGGCAGTGTCTGCGCCTCAGTGCCGACGCGGACCAGCTCGGCTGACCCGTGTGACGTCTGATGAGTTCCGGACGGTACCCACTGCTCAGACATGCGACCCCCACCCCGGTCATCCGGCCCCCCGGACGCGCACGGGCAGGGTAATTCCGGCCCCACGCCGGTCGATAGACGGCCGCCAATGTTTGACAGTTCCACTGCGGACCGTTCCCCGTCCAGCGGTGTCCAGCGGTGTCCAGTCCCGTCCAGGATCCGCCCCCTGGCGTCAACGCCCCTGCCACCGTCCTGGTGCGGGCACGGCCCGCTCCACGACCCCTGGGGGAAGAGGTACCCGATGATCCGTCCACACCCGACCACCCGGCGCCCGGTCGCGATGCTGCGTCGCGTCGCCGTCACCGCGATCAGTCTCGCGCTGCTCGCCGCAGGCCTGACCGCCACACCGGCCACCGCCGCACCCGGGGGCAAGGCCCCCACCACCGGATCGTTCGTCGACAGCACGCCGGTGCCCGGCGGCTTCGCCTCCTGGTCGGAACTGCTCCGGTTGCAGCAGCGCATGAACAACGCCGCCGCCCAGATCACGAACGCGGCGCAGCGCAGCGCCAACTCCGGCTTCGCCGGCATCGTCGCCGACCCCACCACCCGCCACCTCCAGGTCTACTGGAAGGGTGAGCCGCCCGCCAACCTGGTGGCCACCGCCCGGGCCACCGTCGCCACCCAGGTGCTGCCCGCCGCGTACTCGCAGCGGGAACTCATGGTCGCGGCCGACCGGCTACGGGCCGCCGCCGGCAACAAGATCACCACGGTCGGGCCGCGCGCCGACGGCGCCGGCCTGCTCGTCGGCACGCAGGACGGGCTGCTCGGTGCCACCGCGCTGGCCGGTGTGCCGGTGACCGTGCAGACCAGGGTCGCCGCCGCGCCGGCGACCCGATGGGACGACACGGCGCCGTGGTGGGGCGGTGCCGCCTGGCGCAACGCCACCACCGGCGGCGGCTGCTCGACCGGCTTCGGGGTCTTCCAGGGCGGGTCCGCGCGGATCCTCTCCGCCGCGCACTGCGGCAACATCAACAACGCCGCGACCGACCCGACCGGGCAGTCGATGGGCATCGTCGGCACCCGCAACGCCGGCACCGACACCCTGCTGCTCTCCGGCGCCTCGGGCGGCCGGGTCTTCAACAACAGCACCGACGCGAACGGCAACGTGGTCAGTGAGTTCAGCAACCAGGTGATCGGCGCGTCGGCCAGCCAGGTCGGCAACTGGGTGTGCACCTCCGGCGCGTACTCCGGCACCCGCTGCTCGATCCAGGTGAAGGCCCGCAACCTCTGCATCAACGTGCGCGACTTCGGCCAGGTCTGCGGCCAGGTCCAGGCGGAGAACACCCTCCACACCAACGCCGTCGGCCAGGGTGACAGCGGCGGCCCGGTGGAGATCGTGAACGCGGCGAACACCCTCCAGGTCTGGGCCACCGGCACCAACACCGCCATCGACGACACCAACACGTCGACGGCCTGTACCGGCTACCGCCCCACCGGCCGGGTCTGCGCCTGGCGGTTCTACTACGAGGACATCTTCTCCGGCATGGCCGGCGTCGGCGCCTCGGGCGTCGTCCTCGGCTGAGCCGTACCAGCGATCCGCCGTACGACTCGGTGGCCGGGCCGGCGCGCGTACCCCGCGCGTCGGCTCGGCCTCGCTCAGACGCTGGCGCCCGGGTCCCCCGCGAGCACCGCGTCGCCGCGGAGCAGCGCGGGCTCGGGCAGCGGCAGCTGGATCTTGTGAGCCGCCTCCCAGTCGTAGATCAGGCCGGGGCGCACCTGGTTGGCGAAGTATTCGATCGCGGTCATCCCACCCACGACCGGCTCGTCGACCTCGGCGACCAACTGGGCGGGGACCAGGGAGAAGCCGTTCTGCAGGGCGGCGCTGAGGCGGCGGTGGCCGTCGACGACGAAGAAGTACTCGCCGGTGAACCCGATCTTCAGCGGTTCGAGGGCCTCGTCGCCGGCCTCGGCCACCCCACCGACGAAGTCGGTGTCCCACAGACCGCGCAGGGTGGCGATGTCCTCGGTCGGGTAGACCCGGGCCGGGTCCAGCAGCAGCAGCGGCGGCGCGTCGCGCAGCACCTCGGCGCCGAGCGTGCCCTCGTACGCGGCCACGATGTGCTCGATCACCTCGGCGGCGGACGCCCGGGTGGTGTCACAGATCAGGTCATAGTTGCGCAGCCGGGCCTTGTCCACCCCGTAACGGATGATGAACCGGCTGCGCTCGCTCACGCTGCGCTCCCGCAGCTTGGCCTTGGCCTCCTCCAGGGAGGCGTAGCTCTCCGCCGGCCCGGAGGGGCGGGCGAGCACCCGACGGGCCGCCTCGCCCGGCTCGGTGATCATATGCACCTTGAGCGCGTCGGTGAAGAAGTGCCAGGCCAGCCGGGAGTCCATGACGAGGCGCTCACCGGAGGCGGCGATGTCCCGTTGGAGCTGGTCGACGTAGCCGTCGACGGCCTGGTCGAGCTCGGCGTGCAGGTTGAGCTGCAGCGCGGTCATCTGCCGCTGCTGCGCCATCTCCCGGTAGAGGTCCCCCACGCTGACCCGGCGCATGCCGAGCCGCTTGGCGATCTCGACCGACACGGTGCTCTTGCCGCTGCCGAGGTCGCCGTTGAAGACGATCGATTGTCCAACGGTCACGACTGGTCCACCCCTGATCACCGGCTCATTGACATCATCGACCTCGCGCCCGACCGACGCGTTCCCGCCATCGTCGCGCCATCCCGCGACGGCTCCAGCTCGGCGCGGCTGACGCCCCCTCGCGACCTGGAGCCCGTCGTACGCCTTGGCATGACGGGCGATGCTACCACTCGGGCGCCACCGCTTTGCCGGACGCGGTGTGCGAGGCGCCCCGGCCCCGGGCGAGGTCCGCGACCCTCCGCACCGGCCGAAACGCCTCAGAACAGGCTCAGCGGATCGACCTGGAGACGAACCGGATCGGCGGCCTTGCGAGCGGCCCGGACGCCGGCGGCCGAGTGCAACGCCTCGGCGAGCGCGGCGGCCCGGGCCCGGGGCACCCGGACCAACATCCGCTCCCGGCCCTCCTCGGCCGGCACCGGCCCGAGCACCTCGGCGTCGTCCGGCAGCCGGGCCGCGGCCAGCAGGTCCGCCACCGCCTCGGCCGCTCCGGTGACGCTCGCCATCCGCACGGCCGGCGGGTGGTGGTGGTCGCCGACGGCGCGCTCGCCCCCGTGCAGGCGCTGCTGCGCTGGGACGCCGGCTGGTTCGCCGGCCGGCGCCGGGCGGGCC
>NZ_QGSY01000312.1 GCF_003857035.1 Micromonospora arida | reverse complement strand
GGCCACCGCGGAGCGGGCCGCCCGGGAACGCGCGGCGGCGCGGCGGGCCGCCCGCGCCCGGGGCGCGGGCATCGCCCGGTCCGTCGCCGGTGGTGCCCGGGAGGCGCTGACCCGGCTGACCACCTCGATCGCGACGGCCGAGGAGCACCGCGACGCGGTCGCGCTGGAGCGCGCCGCGCGGGAGGCGGAGCTTCAGGAGGTACGCGGTGCCGCCAAGCGGCTCGGTGCGGAGTTGGAGCGGCTGACCAGCCAGGTGCACCGCGACGAGGTGGCCCGGGCGGAGCAGCGGCTGCGCATCGAGCAGTTGGAGGCGAAGGCCGCCGAGGACTTCGGGCTGGACGTGGAGACGCTGGTCGCCGAGTACGGTCCGACTCAGCCCGTTCCGCCGACCCAGGTGGACGTCGCTGCGGCCGAACGGGACGGTCTGCCGGTGCCCGAGCCGGTGCGCTACGAGCGGCCGGTGCAGGAGAAGCGGGCCGCGAAGGCGGAACGCGAACTGGCCCTGCTCGGCAAGGTCAACCCACTCGCGCTGGAGGAGTTCGCCGCGCTGGAGGAGCGTTTCAAGTTCCTCTCCGAGCAGTTGGAGGACCTCAAGGCCACCCGTCGGGACCTGCTCACAGTGGTCAAGGACGTGGACGAGCGGATCCTGGAGGTCTTCGCCAGCGCCTTCGAGGACACCGCCCGGGAGTTCGAGCAGGTGTTCACAGTGCTCTTCCCCGGTGGCGAGGGACGGCTGATCCTCACCGAACCGGACGACCTGCTCACCACCGGCGTCGAGGTGGAGGCCCGCCCGCCGGGCAAGAAGATCAAGCGGCTGTCGCTGCTCTCCGGTGGCGAGCGGTCGCTGACCGCGGTGGCCATGTTGGTGGCGATCTTCCGCGCCCGGCCCAGCCCGTTCTACATCATGGACGAGGTGGAGGCGGCCCTGGACGACGTCAACCTGGGCCGGCTGATCACGTTGCTGGCACAGTTGCGCGAGAAGAGTCAGCTGATCGTCATCACCCACCAGAAGCGGACGATGGAGATCGCCGACGCGCTCTATGGCGTGACCATGCGCAGTGGGGTCACTCAGGTGATCAGCCAACGGCTCAACCGGGCCGACGAGGACGACCAGCGGCCTGGCCGCGGCGAGGAGAACGGGTAGTGGCTCGGGAACGCGCGACGGCGCTCCTGCTGGACTTCGATGGCGTACTGCGCCGGTGGGACCCGGCGGTGGCTGCCGTTGTCGAGCGGGAGTACGGCCTCTCCGAGGGTGTGCTCGGCGAGATCGCCATGCAGTGGGGGCGGCTCCAGCCGGTGCTCACCGGCCAGGTCAACCACGCCGAGTGGATGAACAGCGTGGCGGACGCCCTGACCGAGTCGGTGGGCAGCCCGGAACGGGCCCGCGCCGCGGTGGAGCAGTGGCAGAGCTACCGGGGAGAGGTCGACCAGGAGGTGCTGGCGTTCGTCCGGGAGGTCCGTGCGGCGGGCGTCCGGGTCGGGCTCGGCACCAACGCCACCGACCTGCTCGACGCCGACCTGGCCGCACTCGGCCTGGTCGGCGAACTGGACGTGGTGGTCAACTCCTCGGTGATCGGCGTGCACAAGCCCGCCCCGGAATACTTCAAGGCCGCCTGCGTGGCCCTGACCACCCCGCCGGCCCGGGTCCTCTTCGTCGACGACGAGGACTGGGCCGTGCGGGGTGCCCGGGCCGCCGGGCTGTCGGCGCACCGCTGGGGCGGCCACTCCGACCTGCGTTACCTGCGGGCGGCTCTGGACTACTGAGCCGCGCCGCCTGTCAGCGCAGGCCGGGGACCTCGGCCACCGTGAACGGTGGTGCCGGCGCGGTCGCGTTGAGCTGGCTGTTGACCCACAGCAGCCGGTCGTTGTCGCGGGCCAGGGTGGTCGGGGACTGCTCCAGGCCGGCGGTGTGGGACTTGGCTGACCGGTTGACGGGGCAGCGGGTCAGTCGCCGGTGACGCCGTCGATGCGTTCCCGGATCAGATCGGCGTGGCCGTTGTGCCGCGCATACTCCTCGATCATGTGCACGTACACCCAGCGCAGGCTGAAGGTGCGGTTCCCGTCGCTGCGGGTCAGCCTGAACGTGTCGTCCAGGGACCGCCCCTCGGTCGCCGCGCGGGCCGCTTCGACCTCGGCCCGGAAGGCGGCGAAGGCGGCCTCCGCGTCGGCGCTGGCCGCAGCGTGGAAGTCGGCGTCGTTGTCGGTGGTGTAGTCAAAGAGGTCGGGCAGGTCCTGGCCGGCGAAGCGTTGGCGGAACCATGAGCGCTCCACATCGGTCATGTGCAGGACCAACCCGAGAAGGTTCAGGCCGGACGGCTCGACGCTTGCCGTGCGCAACTGCTCGGCGGTCAGGCCGGCACACTTGTGCAGCAAGGTGTCGCGGTGGTAATCGAGCCAGCCTTCCAGCATGGTGCGCTCATCAGCGACCAAGGGCTCGTGGCTGCGGTCGATCTCCGGTGCTCTCCAAGTCGTCATCGGGTCATCCTGCGGCTCGGGCAAGACAGTCGCGAGCGGTTTTCAGGGCACCACGACGACTGGCCAGCGGCCGGCGCGGACCAGGCGGGTGGCGACCGAGCCGACCAGGCGGTGCCCGGCCTGCTCGGAGGCACCCACCACCACCATGTCGGCCTGGAACTCGTCCGCCGCCGCGCGCAGCTCGGCGTACGCGTCGCCGCGCCGGCACAGGAAGGTCACCCGCAGGCCCAACTCCTCGGCCCCGCGCCGGCACTCCCGGCGCAGCTCGTCGGCCAGCTCGTCGTGGGTCCGCTGCACCGCGCCGGCGTCCATCCCGGGCACCAGGGCGGTCAGGCCGCTCGACGAGCTGACGAAGACCACCACCAGGGAGGCGCCCTGCCGGCGCGCCAGGCCGGCGGCGTAGGAGCCGGCCCGCTCGGAGGTGCGGGTGCCGTCGACACCCACCATGATCACCCGAGGGCCGTCCGTGCCCCGTTCGAAGGGCAACGGGCGGGTCCGGGGGCCGAACTCCTCGCGGTCCGGTGCTCCCACGCTCATGGTTCTACCTCACCTCTGCTCACCGGTACGGACCACGGCTGCGCCAGCGCCGGCGGCGACTGTCGATTCCCGCTCGACCTCGCCGGAAACCGGGTCGCCGTTGTGCTGCCGCAGAGGTACCTCCTTGATGAAGGCGACCGCGATCAGCGCGATCAGCGCGAAGGGCGCGGCGGCCAGGAAGATGTCGCCGGCACCGTGGCCGTACGCGCCCTCCACGACGGCCCGCAGCGGGCCGGGCAGGGTGTGCACGTCGGGCAGGGTGCCACCCGAGCCGGAACTGGACGCGGGGATGCCGAGCTGGGCCAGCCCGTCGGCGGTGTAGTCCTTGACCTTGTGGGCGAGCACCGCGCCGAGGGCGGCGACGCCGATCGCGCCACCCAGGCTGCGGAAGAACGCCACCACCGAGCTGGCCGCGCCGAGCTCGTGCGGACCGACGGTGTTCTGCACGGCGAGGACCAGGTTCTGCATGGTCATGCCCAGACCGACGCCGATCACCAACATGTAGACGCTGAGCAGGGTGAAGCTGGTGTCCGCGCGCAGTGTGCCCATCAGCGCGAAGCCGACGGTGAGCAGCGCCGAGCCGATCACCAGGTAGCGCTTCCAGCGGCCGGTCTTGGTGATGACCCGACCGATGACCGTGGAGGAGACCAGCAGACCGAGGATCATCGGCAGGGTCATCAGACCGGACATGGTCGGGCTCTGCCCACGGCTGATCTGGAAGTACTGGCCCAGGAAGATCGACGCGCCGAACATGCCCACACCGACCGCGATGCTCGCGACGACGGCGAGGGTGATGGTGCGGTTGCGGAACAGCCGCGGCGGGATCATCGGCTCGGCGGCCCGGGTCTCGACCCGGATCGCCAGCGCGCCGAGCACCAGGGCCCCGAGGACCATGGCGGCGGTCTGCCAGGACGCCCAGGCGAACTGGTCACCGGCGAGCGAGACCCAGATCAGCAGCAGCGACACGGCCGCGGTGATCAGGGTGGCGCCCCACCAGTCGATCTCGGCCTTCCGCTTGACCACCGGCAGGTGCAGGGTCTTCTGCAGCACGATCAGCGCCACGATGGCGAATGGCACGCCGACGTAGAAGCACCAGCGCCAGCCGAGCCAGGAGGTGTCCACGATCACGCCGCCGATCAGCGGGCCGCCGATGGTGCCGACGGCCATCACGGCGCCGAGGTAGCCGCTGTAGCGGCCCCGCTCGCGCGGCGCGATCATCGTGGCCATGATCACCTGGGCCAGCGCGGTGAGGCCGCCGGCGCCGATGCCCTGCAGCACGCGGCAGGCGATCAGCTCGCCGGTGCCCTGCGCGAGGCCGGCCAACACCGAGCCCAGCACGTAGATGCCCAGGGCGAGTTGGACAAGTGTCTTCTTACTGGTCAGGTCGGCCATTTTGCCCCAGATAGGGGTGGTCGCGGTCGTCGCGAGCAGGGCCGAGGTAACCACCCAGGTGTACGCGGACTGGCCGCCGTGCAGTTCGGTGATGATCCGCGGCAGCGCGTTCGAGATGACCGTGGAGGAGAGGATCGCGACGAACAGGCCCAGCAGCAGGCCGGAGAGTGCCTCCAGGATCTGCCGGTGGGTCATGGTCACGGCGGTCGCCTGGGGAGGCGCTGTCGCCTGGCTCATCGTTGTTGCCTCCGAGCGGAGTCGAGGTGGAACGGCGGGGCTGGTACGCGCGGGCCGCCTGAGAGTTGCCTGAAGCAACCGTATGCCTTGGTTGCCTAGAGCAACAACTTGACGGACCGCGATGCTATTCCGTGTTCGACGCCCCTACTGCCAGGAGTCGTTGAACCGGCCGAGCAGCCGAGCGAAATCCTCGACGTCCTGGGCCGGCCAGTCGTTCAGCGTGCGCAGCAACTCTCCCACCCGCGCGGACCGGGCAGCGTCGAACCGGCGCTGGCCCTCCTCGGTGAACGTGATCTGCGCGGCCCGCCGGTCGCTCGGATCGGGGTCGCGGTAGACCAGGCCGAGGACCTCCAGGGCGTTGATCTGCCGGCTGAGCGTTCCCTTGCCCACACCGAGCCGCGCCGCCAACTCGGTCAACCGGATCGACCCACTGCGCCGCAACCAGAGCAGCAGCCCGTAGGTGTTCGGCTCCAGGTTCGGGTGCACCTCGCGGGCGATTTCCCAGGAAACCGCCCGCCCACGACGCAGCAGGGCGGTCAACTCGTGCTCGACCGCCCGGATCGGTTCTGGCAGGTGCTCGTCCACGCGTAGAGACTACGGCGAGGTCGGCCGTGCAGCGGCCGAGAGTCGGCGTCGCATCACGGGGCGTAGGTGGCCGTCCTTCGTGGTGCCCTCGATGACCACGTCGGCCCTGCGCCCCTCATGCGTCAGGGTGGCGACCGCGTTGCCGAAGTAGGGACCGGCCAACTTGCGCCACCGCACCCCCGGCCGGCGGACACCCGCGGAGCGGGCCAACGCCCGGGTGGCGCCGGCCGGACCGGCCGACCAGCCCATCTTCATCAGCGGGCGGATACCGGCCGGCACCTGGTTGTGGATCGGCGAACAGGTGAGCTGGTGCACCGGGGTCACCACCGCCGGGTCCGGGAACCGGGCCCGCGCCACGTACGAGTGGTGCACGTCACCGGAGAGCACGCTGATCGACGCCGGTGGGGCGTACGCCGGGCCGGCCCCGATCCGCGCGCCGGACTGCCGCGGCGTGCCGGTGCCGATGCGGGCGAACGTTTCCGCCAGCGCCTCGAAGGACCGCCGGAACGCCGCCCAGTGCTCCAGGTCCAGGGCGCGGCGCAGCTTCTCCGCCCCGCGCGCCACCCACGGTCGGCGTGAGTCCGCCAGCTTCTCGTTCCACGCCTCGATGTGGTGGATGCCCTGCGGCAGCAACCAGGGCAGCGACGCGCCGACCACCAGGTGGTCGTAGACCCCGTGCGCCTGGTCGAGGAACCAGGCCCACTCGCCGGGCGGCAGCATCGCCCGGCTGTTGGGCTCGAGCACCCTGCTGCACCGGTTGTCCAGCATGACCAGCCGGGTCCGGCCCAGGTCCAGTGCGTAGCTCCACTGATACTGCACCGCGCGCCAGCGCTCGGTGTCGTGCGCCAGGTCGGACTCCTGGTCGACCCGGTGGCCGAACTCGCGCAGCACGTTGGTGGCGTCCTCGGCGGCGGCGACCTTCGCGAAGACCGGATCGGCGACGATCTCGTCGGGGGAGAGGTTGCCCAGGTGCTGGTAGACCCAGTACGAGGCGAGCCCACTGCCGATCCGCTCCTGCCACCAGGGTTGCTCGCGCACCTCGGCTCGCCACGCCGCCGAGGTGTTCCAGTCGTCGATGATCTCGTGATCGTCGAAGATCATCACGCTGGGCACTGTGGAGAGCAGCCAGCGGATCTCCGGGTCACGCCAGGACTCCAGATAGAGCTTGGTGTACTCGTCGAAGCTCACCACCTGGTCGGCCGGAGCGCCCTTCGGCCGCCGCCGCCGCCGACGCAGCAGCCGGCGCACGGTGGGCGAGGTGACGTCGGCGTAGACCTGGTCACCGAGCAGCACCAGTAGATCGGGCAGCGGGTTCGACTCCGGGTCGGCCATCAACCGCCGGGCGTACGCGTCCAACGCGTCCGGTGGCAGTTTGCGGGTGGTGGCGTGCTGGGTGGTCTCGCGACACGAGCCGAAGATCAGATTTACCGGCTGGTCCCGATCGTCGGCGGCCCGGGTGCGGATCACGCTCGGCGGGAACCCGCTGCTCGGCACCGGCCAGACGATCTCGTCGTCGACCAGCACCTCGTAGGTGGTCTCGCTGTCCGGGGCGAGGCCCTCCACCACCACGAGGGCGTAGTGGTGGTCGTACGCCGAGAAGGTGGGCGCGGCGCCGGTGGCGCCGCCGGCAGTGCGGACGGTGACCACGGCGGGCGCGGCGGTCTCCACCCAGATCGTCGCCCGGGTGTCCACCACTCGCCGCAGAAGTGGGCCGATGAGGAGGTGTGCGGCGGGCATGCGGCCGAGCCTACCGCCGGTTCGCTGGTGCCGGCCGGGTGCGGTGCTGAGAGCCCCAGCACCGCTTCGGGCACGGCTCGGGGTGCGGTGGCTGGGACGCCGCCGCCGGCATCTGACAGGATTCCGGCATGGCCGAATATCTCGTCCTCGCTCTGGTCCTGCTCGGTGTGCTGATCGCCGGCACAGTCGGGCTGGTCGTGCCGCGATTGCGGCGACGGCCCGAGCCCCCGCTGCCACGCACGGAGGTCGACACCAGGGCTGAGGAGGATCTCGCCGGCCCGCCGGTCGAGGCACCGGAGTCCGATCTGTCCACCGGCGTCCTGGTCGAGCCGCCGCCGGTGCTCGAACCGCAGGTCGAGGTCCCCGAGCCGACCGCCGGGCGGCTGGTCCGGCTCCGCTCGCGGCTGTCCCGCTCCCAGAACGTGTTCGGCAAGAGCCTGCTCGGCCTGCTCGCCCGCGACCACCTCGACGAGGACGTCTGGGAGGAGATCGAGGACAGCCTGATCACCGCCGACGTCGGCGTCGACGCCACCCGCGACATCGTCGACCGGCTCCGCGAGCGCACCCGGGTGCTCGGCACCCGCTCGGCCTCCGAGCTGCGGGCACTGCTCGCCGCCGAGCTGGTCAACGCGCTCGACCCGAGCCTGGACCGCTCGTTGCGGACCGCCCCCAAGGACGGCGTGCCGGCGGTGGTCCTGGTCGTCGGCGTCAACGGCGCTGGCAAGACCACCACCTGCGGCAAGATCGCCCGGGTGCTGGTGGCCGACGGTCGCAGCGTGCTGCTCGGCGCGGCGGACACCTTTCGGGCCGCCGCGGCCGACCAACTGGAGACCTGGGGCTCGCGCGTCGGAGCGGAGACCGTGCGGGGGCCCGAGGCCGCCGACCCGGCCAGCGTCGCCTTCGACGCGGTCAAGCGGGGCATCGACACCGGCGTGGACACCGTGCTCATCGACACCGCCGGCCGCCTGCAGAACAAGGTCGGCCTGATGGACGAGCTGGGCAAGGTCAAGCGTGTGGTGGAGAAGCAGGGCCCGATCGACGAGACACTGCTCATCCTGGACGCCACCACCGGCCAGAACGGCCTGGAGCAGGCCCGGGTCTTCACCGAGGTGGTCAACGTGACCGGTGTGGTGCTGACCAAGCTCGACGGCACCGCCAAGGGCGGCATCGTGATCGCCGTGCAGCGCAAGCTCGGCATCCCCGTCAAGCTGGTCGGCCTCGGCGAAGGCAAGGACGACCTGGCCCCGTTCGACCCGGCGCAGTTCGTCGACGCGTTGCTGGGGACCGAGGCCACCGGCCGGGACGCGTAGTCTCGGGTGACCACTGACGATCGCGCGTACGCGGGCTGGCGTGACCCCGGCCATCCTTCGCAGCGCCTCGGGAGACCGTACGTGACTTCGCAGGAGATCCCGCTGCACGGCGGCAACGTGAGCACCGTTGTCCGCGTGGGTGACACGGTCCGGCGCAACGCCGGGCCGTGGACCCCGTCCGTACACGCGCTGCTGCGCCACCTGGAGTACGTGGGGTTCACCGGCGCCCCTCGGGCGCTCGGGATGGACGAGCGCAATCGTGAGGTGCTGTCGTACCTGGAGGGGGAGTGCGGAGAATATCCGCTCGCCCCGCACTGGGTGACCGACGAGGCCCTGGTCACCGTCGCCACCATGCTGCGGATGTTCCATGACGCGCAGTACGGCTTCACCCCTCCGCAGGCGGCGGTCTGGCGCTCGTTCGGCCCCCCACCACCGGACACCGAGGTGATCTGCCACCACGACGCCGCGCCGCACAACGTGATCTGGCGTCCGGACGGCACCCTCGGGCTGATCGACTTCGACCTCGCCTCGCCCGGAGCGCGGATCTACGACGTGGCGTACGCGGCCTGGACCTGGGTGCCGATCTTCGCGGACCGGGACTCGATCACGCTGGGCTGGAAGCACCCGGACCGCCCGCGCCGCCTCCGGCTCTTCGCCGACGCGTACGGGCTGATCCCCCGGGACCGGCACCGGCTGATCCGGACCATCCGTAAACGGATCGTGGACCACGTCGAGGGGATCCGGCGGATGGCTGCCGCCGGTGAGCCGGCGTTCGTCCGGATCGTGCACAAGGGCCACCTGCGTCGACCGATGCGCGATCTGCGGCTGCTCGACTACGAGCGGCACGCTCTGGAGAACGCCCTCCGCTGAGCGCCGGTCGGGCGATGCTCGGCCCGGCCGGTCACGCGCACCGGTCGATGCCGCTGACCGGTCAGCTATCGACGATCGCCGTCCGGTCGATCCACCTTCGTCCATGCCGACGACTGTGCGGAGTTCGTGACACGTCCGAAACAACCCGTCACGAAACGGAAACCCGCACGGGACCCAAAGTGAAACAGCCGGCCGCGAAGCTTCCGCGCAACCGGCCTACGGGCGACGCTGCCCCGGAAAGCCGCGAAGGAGGACTTCACCTTTAGGAGGCCAGCGTGCCTGAAGCACCGACGATCGACGGCGCCAATACCACGTGGCTGCTGGTTTCGACCGCGCTCGTGCTGCTCATGACCCCCGGACTGGCGCTGTTCTACGGCGGCCTCAACCGGGCCAAGGGCGTACTCAACATGATGATGATGAGCTTCTCGGCTATCGGGCTCATCTCTATTCTGTGGTGGTTCTACGGATTCAGCGTCGCCTTCGGGGCCGACGTGAACGGCTTCTGGGGCGACCCGGGCGCGTACCTCGGCACCAAGACCTTCCTCGCCGAAACCGACCTGTGGGGTGCCACGGCGGAGAACCCCAGCGGCATCGGGGTCCCGCTCTACGTGTTCATGGCATTCCAGATGGTCTTCGCGGTGATCACCGTCGCGCTGATCAGTGGTGCCATCGCCGACCGGGCCAAGTTCGCCGGCTGGCTGCTGTTCGCCTTCGGCTGGGCCACCCTGGTCTACTTCCCGGTCGCCCACTGGGTGTGGGGCGGCGGCATCATCGGCGGCGACATCCACGCACTGGACTTCGCCGGTGGCACCGCGGTGCACATCAACGCCGGTGCGGCGGCCCTGGCCGTGGCTCTGGTGCTCGGCAAGCGGCTCGGTTGGCCGCGTGAGGGCATGAAGCCGCACAACATCCCGCTGGTCGCGCTCGGTGCGGGTCTGCTGTGGTTCGGCTGGTTCGGGTTCAACGCCGGCTCCGAGCTGACCGTCGACTCGGTCGCCGGCCTCGCCTTCATCAACACCCAGCTCGCCACGGCGGCTGCGGTGCTCGGCTGGATCGCGGTCGAGTGGATCAAGGACCGGAAGCCGACCATGGTCGGTGCCTCGTCCGGTGCCGTCGCCGGCCTGGTCGCCATCACCCCGGCCTGCGGGTTCATCGCCCCCTGGGCGGCCGTCCTGCTCGGCGTCGTCGCCGGGGCCGTGTGCGCGCTCGCCATCAGCCTCAAGTACAAGCTCGGCTACGACGACTCGCTCGACGTGGTCGGCGTGCACTTCGTCGGTGGTTGGATCGGGTCGCTCTGGCTCGGTCTCTTCGCCACCAACTCGGTCAACTCCGCGATCACCGACGTGGTGGGCGCCTCCGACGGCCTCTTCTACGGCGGCGGCGCGACCCAGCTCGGGCGGCAGGCCCTCGCCGGCCTGATCGTCACCGTCTGGTCGTTCGGCATCGCCTGGGTGCTCGCCTTCGTCATCGAGAAGACGATCGGCTTCCGGGTCAAGGGTGAGGACGAGGTCGAGGGCATCGACATCGCCGAGCACGCCGAGAGCAGCTACGACCTGTCCCCGGCCGGCGGCGGCAGCGGCAGCGCGTTCGCGATGGCCGGCATCGGCACCCCCGGTGGCGGCACGACGAGTGGTGCCAAGCCGGAGGCGGAGCCCGCCGAGCCGGTCAGCGAAAAGGTCGCCGGTTAACGTTCCTGGGATGGAGGGGTTGGACATGAAGCTGGTGACCGCAGTCATCAAGCCGTACCAACTGGACGCGGTGAAGGAGGCCCTGCACGCCCTCGGGGTGGCCGGGCTGACCGTCAGCGAGGTTCAGGGGTACGGGCGGCAGAAGGGGCACACCGAGGTCTACCGGGGTGCCGAGTACACGGTCGAGTTCCTGCCCAAGATCCGGGTCGAGGTGCTCACCGACGAGATCGACGTCGACAAGGTGGTGGACGCCATCGTCGGAGCGGCCCGCACGGGCAAGATCGGTGACGGCAAGGTCTGGGTCACCGGTGTCGAAGAGGTCGTCCGGGTGCGTACCGGCGAACGCGGCCTCGACGCACTCTGACGCGGCCACGACTGACATGACCTCGTTGATCAAGAAGAACGCGTCAGGACCCGCCGATGACGGCGACGCGAACCTCTTGATCAACGAGGTCGTCGGCGTTCCCGGGGGGATCGGGGAAGCGGCCCGGCGAGGGCGGGCCGCCGCCTACGACTCGTTTCTGCGGGGGTTGCTGCCGGCGCGGGACGGGGTGGCACTGCTGGCCGTCGGGGGCTTGGGTCGGCGGCAGTGTGCCCCGTACAGCGACCTCGACCTGGTGCTGCTGCACGCCGGGGTGCCCGGCACCGACGAGTTGGCCGCCTCGGTCTGGTACCCGATCTGGGACGCGGGCCTGCGGCTCGACCATTCCGTACGCACCGTCGCCGAGGCGCTCTCGGTGGCCCAGGACGACGTGAAGGTCGCCCTCGGGCTGCTCGACGCCCGGTTGATCGGGGGGGACCAGACGCTGGCCGACGCGCTGATCCGCACCGCCGCCGATCACTGGCGGCGCACCGCGGTCCGGCACCTGCCCGGCCTGCGGGAGGTCACCGAGGCCCGTTGGCAGGCCCACGGTGAGCTGGCGTTCCTGCTGGAGGGCGACCTCAAGGAGGCCGCCGGTGGTCTGCGTGACGTGGGGCTGCTGCGGGCGATCTCCGCCGCCGGCATCACCGACGCGCTGCGTCCCGCCGTACGCGCCGCCCACCTGCGCCTGTTGGACACCCGCGACGCGCTGCACCAGCAGGTCGGCCGACGGGTCGACCGGCTGGTCGCCCAGGAGCGCGACGGAGTGGCCACCCTGCTCGGTCTGCGACAACTCCAGCCCGGCGCGTCTGACGCCGCGCGGCGGCCGGGAGCCGTCGTGGAAGACGGCGACGCGCTGCTGCGTCGGGTCGCCGGTGACGCCCGCACGGTCAGCCACGCCCTGGACGACGCCTTCCGGGCCGCCGACCGGCTGCGCTCCGGCCGCTCCCGGGGCGGCAACGGCCGCCCGGCCCGCCGCCCGGTCGCCCGCGACGTGGTCGAACACGACGGCGAGTTGGTGCTCGCCCGCACGGCGATCGGGGCACGCCCCGACCCGAGCCTCTCCCTGCGGGTGGCCGCCGCGTCGGCCACGACCCGGATCCCCATCGCGCGGGCCACCTGCGAGTGGCTGGCGGCGTACTGCCCGCCCCTGCCGGCTCCCTGGCCGGCCGAGGCCCGGGCCGCGCTGATCACCCTGCTCGGCGCCGGTGCCGGCCTGGTGCCCGCCTGGGAGACCTGCGACCGGTACGGGCTGGTCGACGGCTGGCTGCCCGAGTGGACCCGGCTGCGCAGCCTGCCCCAGCACAACCCGGTGCACCGCTTCACCCTCGACCGGCACCTCGTGCAGACCGCGCACGAGGCCAGCCGGCACGCCCGCGAGGTGGAGCGCCCCGACCTGCTGCTCCTCGGCGCTCTCCTGCACGACATCGGCAAGGGCCTCCCCGGTGACCACAGCACCGTCGGTGTGCCGGTTGCCCAGGCGGTGGCCACCCGGGTCGGTCTGCCCGCGGCGGAGGTCGAGCTGATCGGCAAGCTGGTCCGGCTGCACCTGCTGCTGCCTGACGTGGCCACCCGCCGGGACCTGGCCGACCCGGTCACCATCGCCTCGGTGGCCGAGGCGGTCGGTGACACCGGCACCCTCGACGTGCTGCACGCGTTGGTCCGCGCCGACGCGGCGGCGACCGGGCCGGCGGCCTGGTCCGACTGGAAGGGCCGCCTCGTCGCCGAGTTGGTCGCCCGGGTTCGCACCGCGCTGGACACCGGCGTACTCCCCGAGCCACCCGCCCCGAACCCGGAGCTGCTGGCCGGGCCACTGCCGGTCGTCCACCTGACCGGCGACCGGGTGTCGGTCGCGGCGGCCGACCGGCGGGGTCTGCTCGCCACGGTGGCCGGCTGCCTGGCGCTGCACCGGCTGGAGGTGATCTCCGCGGACGCCTCCGCCGTCGACGGCCGGGCCCTGGTCGAGTGCCGGGTGCAGCCCCGCTACGGCCTTCCGCCGGACCCGGTCCCCCTCCGCGCCGACCTGCGCCGGGCGGTCGCCGGCGACGTGTCGGTCACCCAACGGCTGCGCGGCCGTGCGCTCGCCAGCCGTGGCGGTGGCGCGGCCCCACGAGTGGTCTGGCACCGCGAGGCGGCCACCGACGCCGTACTGCTGGAACTGCGCGCCGCCGACGCCGCCGGGCTGCTCTACCGGGTCGCCTGCGCGCTCGACGAGGCTGGCGCCCTGGTTCGCGCGGCCCGCATCTCCACCCTCGGCGCCGACGTGGTCGACGCCTTCTATCTGGTCGGCGGTTGGCCGGACGACGCCACCCGGGCCCGCCTGGAGGCCGCGGTCCTGGCCGCCGTCTAACCC
>NZ_QGSY01000145.1 GCF_003857035.1 Micromonospora arida | reverse complement strand
GTCGGTCGGCCCCACCACCGCTTGCTGATCACCGGAGTTCGGAGGATACGTGCCCGCTTTGCTGGGCGCTGTCCCGTTCTCCGAGCGGCTGGTTCCCCGCTCGGACCCGCCTCACCGCTCATAGGGTGACGGTAACGGAATCGTGCGACCACGGAGGGTGGCGGGGTGGACGAGGGGCGAATCCAGCGCATCCGCGCCTACTACCATCACCAGCTCGGCGGCGAGCACGACTTCTTCGCCGACGCGGTGGTGGCCGGCGACGCCATGAGTACGGCCTGGAACCTGGTCGGCACGCGTCCGGGGCGGTGGGAGTTCCTGCTGACCACGGCCGCACTCGTGGGCGCGGTCAACGCGGTGCTGAGCGGGCTCGGCATCGCACTGGTGGCCACGACCGTCGGGGTCGGGGTCGGGCTGACGGTCCTGGTCGGGGTGCTGGTGGCGGTGGCGGCGTTCGGTGTGCAGTTCGCGTACATCGTCCGGGCGTCGGCCGCACCGATGCGCTGACGACGCCCGCCGGTGCCGCTCAGACCGATCGCCAGTCGTCGCTCGTCAACGCCGTGGCCTGGGGACCCATCAGCAGCATGCCCCCGTCGACCGGCCAGGACGCGCCGGTGACGTAGCTGGCGGCGGGGGAGGCGAGCAACGCGACAACTGCGGCCACCTCCCGGGCGTCGCCGGGCCGCCCCAGCGGCACGCCGGGCCGGTCCTGGGTGAACGGGTCGACATCCTCCTGACCGGTCATCGGTGTGGCGATCTCGCCCGGGGCGACGGCGTTGACGGTGATCCCCTCGGCCGCCAACTCCTGGGCCATCACCCGGGTCAGCAGCCCGAGCCCACCCTTCGCGGCACAGTACGCGGCGGAGCCCACCCGGGGCGCGTGCTCGTGCACGCTGGTGATGTTGATGATCCGCCCGCCGGCACCGGTGGCCCGCATCCGTCGCGCGGCCCGCTGGGCGCACAGGAAGGGCGCGTCCAGGTCGACGGCGAGCACCTCGCGCCACTGCTCCCACCCCGTGTCGACGAACGGCGTCGAGGCCCCGATGCCGGCGTTGTTGACCAGCACCCCGATGCCGCCCAGCCGGTCGGCCAACTCGTCCACCACCGCCGCCGCGGCCGGCAGTCGGGTCAGGTCCACCTCGGCGACCTCGCAACGCCGCCCCGTCGCGCGGACCTCGGTGGCCGTCCGCTCCGCGCCGTCGGGATCGCCGTACCAGGTGATGCCGATCTCGAAACCGGCCTTGGCCAGCGCCACCGCGCAGGCCTTGCCGATGCCGGAGTCCGCGCCGGTGACGACCGCGATCCTCGGGTAGTTCTCATATCGCTGCGGCATGGTGCCGCACTACCCCGGCAGGGCCGACCCAACCGCCACGAGGACCACGACTCAGTCGCCGGCGGCGTACCGTCGCCTGATGCGGATCACCCGATTCACGCACGCCTGTGTCCGCGTCGAGCACGACGGCGGGGTGCTGGTCGTCGACCCGGGGACGTGGAGCGAGCCGCGGGCCCTGGCCGGCGCGGACGCCGTCCTGGTCACCCACGAGCACACCGACCACATAGACGTGTTGCGGCTCGCCGGTCTCGGTGTCCCCGTGTACGCGCCGGAGGGTGCCCGCCTGCCGGATCTCGCCCCGTTGCCGGTGACCCGGGTCCGTGCGGGCGAGCGGTTCACGGCGGCCGGCATTCCGGTCAGCGCGCACGGTGGCCGGCACGCCGCGATCCACGAGGGGCAGCCCGACTGCCCGAACCTCGGCTACCTGATCGGCGGCGAGCTCTACCACCCGGGCGACGCCCTGCATGTGCCGGACGAGCCGGTGCGCGCCCTGCTCGTCCCGGCTCAGGGGTCCTGGCTGCGCCTCGACGAGGCGATCCGGTTCGCCGGCGCCGTGGGCGCGGCGGTGGCGTACCCGATCCACGACGCGCAGCTCAACGACCGCGGTCTGGCCAGTGTCGCGGGTTGGTTCGCCGAGACGATCCCCGGCTACCGTCACCTGCTGCCCGGCGACACCGCCTGACCCCTGTCGTCATCCGCCGCCGCCGGGGTGCGGAAACGGGGCGCGGCGGCGGTGAGCACCGCGGTGGCCGTCGGGGCGGACCACCCCTCGGTCAGCTCCGTCACGAGGTCGGCGACCAGTCTGGTCACGGCCGGCTCGCCACCCGGGTGCAGCGCCTCGGCGACGATCAGCACCGACGAGGTGCCCTCCCGTACGGCCGACCAGCCGCTCTGCCGGTTCGTCCACCGTCGGGCGTGTGCCCGTCCGGCGGA
The DNA here is from genome assembly GCF_003857035.1 of Micromonospora arida. Taxonomy (GTDB): domain Bacteria; phylum Actinomycetota; class Actinomycetes; order Mycobacteriales; family Micromonosporaceae; genus Micromonospora; species Micromonospora arida. The sequence continues at coordinate 11,404 of NZ_QGSY01000145.1, read as the reverse complement.
ATCGACGAAGGTCACCTCGCCCGGCTCGGGATGCTCGGTGTCGCCCGCGAAACTCAGGTACGCCTCGTCGCCGTGTGCCGGCCGGACCACCAGGTCGCCGTCGACGCGGTCCAGGTCGAGCGCCGCGACCGGGATGGCGTACGCGGCCGAGATGGCGTTGCAGAGGTCGACGAGCGGGTGCACCCGGGGCAGTTCGCCGTCGAGGCGCAGTCGACGCAGCAGCGCCTCGGCGGCGCACCGGTACCTGGTGGGCCGCAGCCCCATCGCCGCGTACGCCCGCCGCCACGCCTGGATCTCCGGGAACCCGCTCTCGGCCCCACCGGCCAACCGCCGCCGCGCCTGGGCGAGATGAGCCGCCGTGCGTGCCGCCACGTCGACGGTGGCGGTGATCCCGGCGGCCTGCACCACACCGGCGACCAGGTCGGGGTACGCGGCGCGAAGCCGCGGAGAGTGTTCGAACTGCACTGTGGTCCTATCGTTCGGTGAGGGCGAGGGTCACGCCGAGCGCGACGAACGTGCCGGCGGCGGATCGGCGCAACCAGTCGGTGACCCGGGGTCGGGTCAGCACCCGGTCGCGTACCCGGGCCGCGAAGATGCCGTAGCCGCTGAACACCACGAAGGTGAGCAGCATGAACACCGCGCCGCAGCCGAGCATCGCCCGGGTCGAGCCCGGTGCCGTGGTGTCCACGAACTGCGGCAGGAACGCGACGAAGAACATCGTCGGCTTCGGGTTGAGCAGGTTGACCAGCACGCCGGAGACGATCACCCGGATCGCCGAGCGGGGTGGGGCGTCGGTGGTCACCGCGAAGGCGTCGCGGTCCCGCGCCATGGACCAGGCCAGGTAGAGCAGGTAGCCGACGCCGAGGTAGCGGACTGTCTCGAACGCCACCGCGCTGGTCTGCATCAGCGCGGCCAGCCCGGTCATCGCGGCCAGCAGATGGGGCAACGTCCCCAGCGTGCAGGCGAACGCGGCCAGCACCCCGGCCCGCGCACCCCGCGACAGGCCGGCGGAGAGCGTGAAGATCACCCCGGTGCCGGGGGTGACCACCACGATCAGCGTGGTGATCAGGAACGGGATGGTCACGATCGTCCTCCGACGGAGTTGGCAGGTCTGGCTCCTGCTCACTCTGCTGCCACAATGGTCCGATGGGCAGAGCCAAAGCGACTGCGTCCGAGAGGTCCATATCGGCCGGGTCCGACTTCCTGCACCTGACCATCACCGACGCGACGCCGGGCGGGCGCGCCGCCTGGCTGACCGACCGGCTGCGGCAGGCCATCGCCGAAGGACGGGTGCCGGTCGGTGACCGGCTGCCCCCGACCCGGGAGCTCGCCGCCGACCTCGGTGTCTCCCGGGGCGTGGTCACCGAGGCGTACCAGCGCCTGACCGAGGAGGGGCACATCGCCGGTCGGGGTCGGGCCGGCACTGTCGTCGTCGCCGCGCCGGCTGCGCCCACACCCACACCGGCCGCCGCGCCGGCACCGGTCACGACCTTCCCGCCGGCACCGGGCACCGACATCTTCGACGCGGTACGCGCGGCGCACGCGTCCATCGACCTGACGCCCGGCGTACCCGATCTGGCCGCCTTTCCCCGCGCGGACTGGCTGCGCGCCGAACGGAGCGTGCTGCGCCGCCTCGCCGCCGCCGACCTCGGCTACGGCGACCCCTGTGGCACGCCCGCGCTGCGACAGGCCGTCGCCGCCTGGCTGGCCCGCAACCGTGGCATCAGCGTCGACCCCGCCGAGGTGATCATCGTGGCCGGCGTCTCCCAGGCGCTCGGGCTGCTCGCCCAGGCACTCACCGCTGCCGGCCTCGACCGGGTCGCCGTCGAGGACCCGGGCTCGCTCGGGGTGCGCCAGCACCTGAACAACTGGCGGATGGACACCCCGCCGATCAGCGTCGACGACGCCGGGCTGCGGGTCGACGAGTTGACCGCCAGCGGCGTACCGGCAGTGATGCTCACCCCCGCGCACCAGTTCCCGACCGGTGTGGTGCTCGACGGTGACCGCCGCCGCCAACTCGTCGCCTGGGCGCGGGCCGGCGGTCTGATCATCGAGGACGACTACGACGCCGAGCACCGCTACGACCGTCCTCCGGTGCCGGCGCTGCGTGGTCTGCTGCCCGAGCAGGTCTGCTACGCCGGCAGCGTCTCCAAACTGCTCGCCCCAGCCCTGCGGGTCGGCTGGCTGCTCGTGCCGGCGCGGCTGCGCGAGGCCGTGGTGGCCGCCAAGCGCAACGCCGACCTGGGCAACGCCGTGCTACCGCAACTGGTGCTGGCGGAGTTGATGACCTCCGGCGCCTTCGAGCGGCATCTACGGCTGCTGCGTCGCCGACACATCCGCCGGCGGGACGCCATGATCGCCGCGCTGGCCCGCGCGCTGCCGTCGGCGACGGTGCACGGCGCCGCCGCTGGCCTGCATCTGATGATCACGCTGGACGACACCGTGGTCGACACCGAACTGGCTGCGGCGACGCTGGCGCGCGGGGTGAAGGTGCAACCCCTGTCCTGGCACTGCCAGCGGCCGTACCGGCCCGGTCTCGTGCTCGGCTACGCGGCCCGTACGCCCACCGAGATCGAGGACGGCGTCGCCGCTGTCGCCGCCGCGCTCGGGGCCCAGGACCGTCCGGCGTAACCTTCGCCCGTGGGACTGCGGTTCGAGACGCGCGGGTCCGACTCGCCATGGGTCGACACCGTGTGGACCTGCACGAGCGAGCAGGTCACCACGATGACATCCGTGGCAGGCGTGCGTTGGGGCCTGGTGTTCTGGGCGCAGGCTGGCCGGACGTACGCGAGCATCACCGGTCCCGAGACCCGGACCGGCACGGCGCCGGTGCCGGAGGGCGCTACCTTCACCGGCATCGAGTTCGCCGTGGGCACCTCGTTGCGGGCCGTGCCCCCGCCGACGCTGGTCGACGGCGGCATCGAGCTTCCCGACACCACGCGCCGGACGTTCCGGCTGGACGGCGCGCGCTGGGAGACGCCCGGCCCCGACGACGCTGAGGTCCTTGTCGACAGCCTCGTCCGGGAGGGCACCGTGGTCCGTGACCTGCTCGTCGCCGAGCTGCTGCGGGGCCACCGTCCGGTCGTCTCGGCGCGCACCGTCGAACGCCGGTTCCGCGCCGCGACCGGCCTGACGCGCGGCGCGGTCCGGCAGATCGAGCGGGCCCGCGCGGCGGCGGAGCTGCTGGCCACCGGCGACCCGGCCGCCGACGTGGTCGCCAAGCTCGACTACTTCGACGAGCCGCACCTGGCCCGGGCGCTGCGCTGCTACCTCGGACGCACCGTCCGGCAGCTACGGGAGGGCACCGGCGGCGCCATCGCCCTCGACCTGGATCAGCGCTTGACGTCGTAGACCACCTTGAGGATCCCGTTCGAGTAGCTCTCCGACTCTCGCAGGGTCAGCATGTACTTGTCGCGGTCGGCCCGGCCGAACAGGCTCTTGCCGGCACCGAGCAGCACGGGGAAGACGAGCAGGTTGTACTGGTCGATCAGCCCCTCATCGGACAGCCGGCGGGCCAGCTCCGCGCTGCCATGGATGAAGATCGCTCCGCCCTCGCCCTGCTTGAGCGCGGCGACGTCCCCGGTCGAGCGCAGGATCGTCGTCGGCCCCCACCCGTCGACGAGCGCGTCGTCGGACAGCGTGCTCGACACCACGTACTTGGGCAGCTCCTTGTAGTCGGCGTGGTCCTCCGAACCGGGCCAGACCGGCGAGAACGCCTCGTAGCTGCGACGGCCGAACATCAACGCCGTCGTGTCAGCTAGTTCCTCGCCCTTCAGCGACCAGGCCTCTGGGACGAACTCGAGGTCCTTGAACACCCAACCGCCGCTGCGGTGCTCCTCACCCGGCCCGCCGCCGGGCGAGTCCACGACGCCGTCGAGCGACATGAAACCGGTATAGACCAGGTCGCGCATTGTGTTGTCTCCTCATGCTCGGAAGCGGGCTGCAGGGTCCACGCTAGATCGCGGTCGCGGCGCTGTCTTGGACGGAAACGACAGCCGCTCCGAACACGCCGCCGGGTCTGGTGCCGTGATCAGGCCGACCGGCCGGGCGGATGAGCCCGCTCAGCCGCCCGGTCGGCCGGGCGGATGAGCCCGCTCAGCCCAGGAACAGCTGGACGAGGACCAGCACGGCGAGCAGCGCCGGCCCCCGTGACCCCTGACGCATCAGGTCGACCGGGATCATCCCGAACGGCGTGTTGACCGTCGCGCCGCCGTAGTTGATCGGCGGGCGGGTGCCGGCCCGGAACGCGGCGGCCACCACACCGAGCGCCAGCGTCGGCGCCAGCCAGGCCGGCCCCGGGTCGACGGTGGGCAGGGTCAGCAACCACCACAGGCCCGCGCCGACAGCCGGCACCACCACGTGGATCCCGCGCAGCAGGTTGTCGCTCCCACCGAGCGCCCGGCGCAGCCCGGGTGAGCGGCTGACCGACCGCAGACCGCCGGTCAGCCGGTTGGCGGCGAGGTACGCGAACACCACCTGCGTGGCCCCGGCCAACCCGGGCAGGGCGAGCGCGGCAGCGAACTGCACCCCGATCAGCGCCGCCCAGATCAGCACGGCGCTCGGGTGCCGGCGCAGCCGGCGTACGTCGGCTTGGAGCAGTGCCCACCAGCCGGGGCCAGGCCGGAACCGGCGGCTGCGGACCCGCCCGATCCGGCGCCAGCGGCGGCTCTCCACGAGGCCGGCGAGCAGGCTCGGATCCAGCAGGATCGTGGCCGTGGCGGCGGCGTTGGCGAACTGCGCGCCGGTGGTCAGGGTGGCCCGGTCGACCCGGGGCAGCGCGCGTACCGCGAGGATCATGCCCACGACCGCGAGCGGCACCGCGACGGCGAACAACGCGACGGTCGGTGTCGTCGTCGGCCGGGGCAGCCCGTCGTCGAGGCGACCGACGAACACCACCAGAGCGGTGATCACGGCCGCCGCCACCATCGGCGCCGCCCCGACCACGCTCGGCCAGCGTCGCCCCGACCGGCTGCTCTGGGCGACGACGCTGAGCGCCAGCGCGGCCGCGCCCCACCCCGCGCCGGCCGCCGCCGCCCAGCCCAGGGCGGACGGTTCGCTGACCCCACCGAGCGCCGCCACCGCCACTCCGAGCGCCGCGGTGCCGGCCGCCGAGCCCAGCAGCAGGAGGACGAAGCGCGGCGCCAGCCAGGCCCGCCGGTCGATGGGCGCGCTGGTCGCCCAGCTCTGTGTCGCGGGGGTGACCAGCAGCGGGCCGAGCGCGCGCAGACCACGCCAGGCCAGCCCCGCGCCGGCGAGCAGCGCGGCGACCGCCAGCCACCACCGCACGCCCGGCTCGGCCTGCCCCACCGTGGGGGAGTCCAGCAGGTCACGGCTGGCGCTGATCGCGAACCAGCCGTACATGCCCACGAACAGGACCATGACGTACGCATCGCCGAGCACGTCACCGAGGGAATGGTCGTGGTGCCGGCTGCGTGCTTTGCGCAGGTGCGTCCGCACCTGCCGGGCGCTCGGCACCCCGACCGGCGTGTCGGCGATCGTGGCCGGCGCCGCGGTCACTTGCCGATCTCGATGCGCTCGTCGACCACCGCGTCGATCAGCTCCGGGTCGTGCGAGGCCAACAGCACGGCCGTGCCCGCCGCCCGTTCGCGGAGGAGTCGGTCGGCGAGCCACTGTCGCCCGCGGACGTCCAGCCGCTGCTCGGGCTCGTCCAGGATCAGCACCCGGCGGGGCCGGACGAAACAGGACGCCAGCGCCAGCCGGCGGCGCTGCCCGCTGGACAGCGTCACCGGCAGTTGGTCGCGGGCCGGCTCCAGACCCAGCTCGGCGAGGACCTCCTCGACCGGCTCGGCGTCACCCCCGTGGGCGTACGCGACCAACTCCAGGTGCTCGACCACCGACAGGTCGGGGAAGAAGTCGATGTCGTCCAGGGCGGCTGCCACCAGCGCACGCACCTGAGGATCGGTCTCGTCGGCCCGGCGGCCCTGCACCAGCACCTCACCGGCGTCCGGCCGGTCGGCGCCGACGACACAGCGCAGCAGAGTGGTCTTGCCGCTGCCGTTGGGGCCCAGCACCACCGCGATCCGGCCCGCCGGGAGCGTGAAGCTCACCTCGTCGAGCACGACCAGGTTGCCGAAGTTGCGACTGAGTCCCCGTACCGAGAGCGCGTCCACGATCACAGAGTCTGCTTCCTTCTTGTTGCTCACACCTGATCGGGGTGAGACTTCCGGATGATTCGCTCTTCGCTCAGCAGGGCTGGGCTGAAGTCCGGGAGCGGCAGTCTGCTCCGGTGGCGATTGGCCCGTGTCTGCACGATCTGCTTCACCAAGTTGTGCGGGGTGCGCAGGGTGATGTCGGGGTCACCGTGTCGTTGCAGGACGTTGATCGCGGCGTTCACGTCGGCCTGCCACACCACCCCGCACACTGTGCAGTGAAGCCGGTCCCCGGCGCGGCGGCCGAGGCAGCCGCAGCGGTGACAGACTTGTGAGGTGTAGGCGGCGTTGACGTGCACGAGCGCAGAACCTCTGCGCTCCGACACGCTGGCCAGCGCCTCGGCGGTGACTCCTTTGGTCCACGCGGCGAGGCGTCGGTTGGTGTCCCTGCCGAGCGGTTTACGCCCGGCGAAGGTCTTGGTGAGGTCTTCGGCCACGACGACGGTGGCCTTGTCGACGACTCGATGTACAGCGGTGAAGATCTCCGTGCGGACCTGTGCCCGGTGGCGGGCGGCCTGCCGGTCACGCTTGACGCTGCCCAGGTTGTTCTGGCTGATCCGGTCCGCCTTGGCCTGGTCGCCGCGCCGGGCGGCGTTGTTGGCGATCGAACGCAGCTTCGCCCGGCGGCGGTTGCGTTCCTTGGTCCGATCCGACTCTGTTGTCAGTAACCGACCGAGGCGTGCGCCGTGGTGGTTGCCGTCGGAGTCGGTCAGTACCTCCGTGTAGCCTTTGTCCACGCCGATCGTCGCTCCGCCGCACGGACGCTGTGAGGTCTTCATGGTGGCGGCGTCGATCTGGTAGTGGACCTCGACCCGGTCGGCGCGCAGGATCAGCCGCAGCGTGCCCCTCGGCGCGACGGTGGTATTCAACGGGATACGCACAAGCTGACGCCGCACGAGCCCCGGCACGGCCAGCCACAGAAGGCCGTTGCCGTCGACATGGGTGTGGTGCTTGTCGGCGCGCACCACGATTTGGTTGTGGGTGTGATTTTGCCCGCGCCGCCAGTGCTTGCGCATCTGCCGGGCCAGGTATGCGTCGCCGGACCATTTGTTGGTCTTGAGCAGCCCCAACAGCCGTCTGCGCGCGGCGGGGTCTGCGGTATGACGCCCAACCGCCCGACGTACCACCGCCTTCGCCGACTCCCGGCTGGCGGTGATGTCGGCCATCGCGTCACGGACGGTCTCTTTCCACGCGTTGGCCAGCACCTCGAACCGTCGGTGTGTGCCCTCGGCTAACCACTGGTCGCGGACCTGCCGGTCCGTCAGCCCTGCCCCGGCCACGGAGCCGTAGCGGCGCCATACCTCACTGCGTACCCGCCCGAGTCGCCGAGCCTGCTCGGCCAGCGCACGATACTTGCCGACGTTGAGTCGCTGCGAGTAAGCGATCCGGGTGGTCTTCACCGGGCACCCCCGTTCAAGTCGTCGGTCTTCATCGGCTTCTCGTATCGGCGCAGGCCATGGAGCCGACCTGAGAAACTATGCACGATCGACAACAGGTCGGCGACCATCTCTTCCCGCGGTGACAGCGATTCCTGGTTGGTCACCAACAGCTCACATCCGGCCACCTCACCTCGTAGGCGAGATAGTCGAAGCCGAACCGGGCCAGCCGGTCCTTGTGGGCGATGACCAGCGTCGACACCTGCCCGGCCTTGACTCGGCTCATGACGTTGAGAAGCTTAGGCCGCAGCAAATCCATACCACCGCCGATCTCACTGACCCACTCGTGCACGGCCAGCCCTCGGGCTAGGCAGAACGTCTCCATGGCGGTGCGCTGCGACGCAAGGTCGTCGCGCTGTCCGGCGGAAGACAACCGACAGTAAGCGATCACCTTCCGGTCGTCTCGCGAAAAAGCGGGAGTGAGCACGGCGCACACATCGGACTCGTCGAAGTACCGCTGGCCGGTGGGGTGCGTCTGGTGACAATCCGGCCTCAGCCTCCTATCGGCGCACCGCGCTCGCGGAACGACCAATGCGTTCCGCGAACTCCGAAATGCGATAAAACCTGCCCATAATTGCTTAGTTCGGGAAACAATGAGTAACAAGGCACATCTAGAGTCCAGTCTCCTAGACCTGTGCCAGCAGCCACCGTGGGCGACCTACGTCACTGGGGTGTCGGCGTCGTTGTCCAGCCGGGCGTCGGCGGCGGCCAGCCCCTGGGCATCGGCGACCTCCTCGGCCACCGCCGCCGCGTCCGCCCAGTGCCGCCGCGCGTCGGCCTGGTCGCCCAGCGCGGAGCAGGCGTCACCCAGGTAGAGCAGGGTACGCGCCAGTCCGGCTGTCGGCCGGGTCTCCTCGCGCAGCCGGCGGCTCTCGGCCAGCAGCTCGTACGCCGTCCGCGCCTGCCCCGGGGTGCTGCTCAGCAGCGTCGCTCCGGCGTTGAGCAGCGCCGTCGCCCGGCTGGTCGGGTCGTTGACCGACTCGTACTCGCGAAGTGCGGCCCGCCACGCCTGGGCGGCGTCCAGGTGCTCGCCGAGCGCCGAGTGCACCAGCACCAAATTCGTCAGCGCCGCCGCGTACCCGCGCGCGTCGCCCACCGACCGGAACGTGTTGGCCGCCCGCACCAGGTGGTGGTGCGCGGTGTCCGGTTCGCCCCGGGCCAGTTGGGCCGCGCCCAGGCCCAGCTCGGTGAGGGCGTGCCCGGCCCGGTCGGCGCCGGAGCGGTGTCGGCGGGACATCTCCAGGTGTTCCACCGCGTCGTCGAGCTGCCCCAGGTCGAGCAGGGCCAGGCCGAGGTTCATCCGCGCCTGGGCGTTGCCCCGCCGCCCCCGCTCGTTGACCGCGAGGGTGAGCGCGGCCGCCGCACCCTGCGGGTCGTGCCGGCGTCGACGCAGCACCCCCAGCTCGTTGTGCGCCCACCCGGCGATCTCCGGACGGTCGTCGGCGGTCGGGGTGGCCAGCACGGTGCGGCAGACCTGCTCCCACTCGTCGAGCCGCTCGGCGTACGCCAGCCACCCGCACAGCGCCACGGCCAGCCGGAACCACCACCGACGGACCCGGCGGGGCAGGGTCTCCTTCGCGCCGGCCGGCACCCGCACCACCGCCAGCAGCAGTTCCTGGTGCAGGTCGAACCAGCCGTACGGGTCGTCGTCCAGCGGCAGCGACCACTCCCGGTCCCCCGGCGAGCCGAGCACCGCCAGGTTGGCCACGTGCCGTTCGGCCTGGCGGGCCAGGTGCCGGGTCAGGCGGGCCTGCGCGGCGACCCGGGCCCGGACCGGATCCGCGTCCCGCAGGTGCAGCCGGGCGCTGCCGGCCAGCAGGGGGCGGATCTCGTACCGGTCGCCGGGCGCGCCGACCACGAACGCCGCCGCGGCCAACCGGTCGAGCAGTGCGGTCACCAGCTCGGGGTGTCGTCCGGCCAGCGCGGCGATGGTGGGCCGGTCCACCGGGGCGGGAACCAGCGACATCAGCCGGTACAACCGTCGGGCCTGGCGGGGCAACACCCGGTACGCGATGTCCCGTTCGGTGACCAGCCGGGCTGCCGGTGAGACGGCGAGCCGCTGGTGCGGTGGCGTCTGCACCGCGCGGCGCAGCGCGTCCAGCACGTCGGAGTGCCGCCAGCCGTGCTGAGCGGTCCGGTAACCGAGCGCGCGGACGGTACGCGGTTGCCGCCCGCACAGGTCGACGATCTCGCGTACCGCCGGATCGGTGCGCGGGTCGGCGCGATGGACCCGGGCGGCGGGCGCGGCTCCACCCGCCGTCGCGAACAGCTCCACCGCCTCGGACGTGCCCGGTTCGGCGATCCAGTGTGCGACCACACCCTCCAGACCGACCAGCGCCGGACCACCGGCGAGCAACAGGCGGCAGGTCCGCGCGGTGGGCGGCAACAGTGGCCGGACCTGGTCGGGACGGTCCACGTTGTCCAGCACCAGCACGATCTTGCGACCGTCGAGCTGACCGCGCAGCGCGTCGGCGGCGGCGGCGAGCGCGTCCGGCCGGCCGGAGTACGGCGGGGCGGTGCCCAGGATCCGGGCCAGCGCGGTGAGCACCTGCCGGGCCGAGCGGGGTCGGCCGCGCCGTCGCAGGTCCAGGTAGTACTGGCCGTCGGGGAAATCCTTCCGGCACTCGTTCGCGGCCTGCACCGCGCACGCGGAGGTGCCCACCGCGCGTCGGCCCAGAACCGCCACCGCGTGCTCCCGCGTGAGGAGACCGACCACCGCGTCGACGTGCTCCTCACGGCCGGTGAACTCGGCCGTGTAGGGCAGATTGGGCGCCCCGGCGGCCGGGGTGGTGAGCACCTCCGTCGGCTCGGGGTCGACCTCCCGGCCAGCCCGGCGGCGGCGCACCTCGTACACCACGTAACCGACGACGCCGCCGGAGGCCAGGACGATGGTCACCGGCCCGAGCACGCTGGCGGCCAGCTCGGAGAGGACATTGCCGGCCAGGTTGCTGGCCACGTTGGCGAGGACGCTGCCGACCACGCCGCCGATCGCGATCAGCGCCGGCCAGCGCGAGCCGCCACGCGAACCACCCGGCCCGGTCACCGCACACCCCCGGAGACGAGCCCGGCGACCAGGTGCCGCCGCGAGAGGACCACGAGCACCACCGGCAGCACCGAGGCGAGCACCGAGCTGGCGGCCAACGCCCCACTGTTGCTCACGAAGCTGCGGGTCTGCTCAGCCAGGAACGGCCCGAGCGGCGACGACCCCGGCCCGCCGAACAGCCGCCCCACCACCAGGTCGTTCCAGACCTGGACGAACTCCAGCACGGAGACCGCCACCACCGCCGACAGGTTGTGCCGGGCCAACCGGCGCAGGGTGTGCCACCACCGACGCCCGCCCAACCGGGCGTCGCGGACCTGCTCCACCGGCAGGTCGGCGAACGCGTTACGCAGCACCAGCACCGCGAACGGCACGCCCAGCGCGATGTGCACCAGGGCCAGGCCCTGGGCCGTACCGGAGGAGAGCACCAGGCCCAGCACCTCGTTGACCGGCCCGGCGATGACCTGGATCGGTACGACGCTGGCCGCCAGCAACAGCAGCCCGGTGGCCTGCGCGGCCGGCCCGGTCAACCAGGCCAACGGGTACGCGGCCAGCAGCGCGACCACCAGCACCGTGGCGGTCACCGCGGTGGCCAGCAGCAGGGTGAAGCCCAGCGTGCGCCACAGCTCGGTGCCGGTGACCAGGTCGCGGTAGGACTCGCCGTTCGGCGGCGCCGACCACCAGCCGCGCGCGGCGGCGTCCACCCGGCCGTGCGCCGACGTGGCGACCAGCACCGCCAGCGGCACCAGCCAGGCGAT
>NZ_QGSY01000130.1 GCF_003857035.1 Micromonospora arida | reverse complement strand
CCACCCGATGCCCACCACCCACGCGCTTCGGGCCTGGCTGCACCGCCCGCGGCGACTCCTCCCCCGGAGACGGCATGACACGTCACGTCCCCATCCGCCCCGCCCTGCCACTGCTGCTCGCCATCGCCCTGGTCGCCGGCGTTCTCGTCGCGCCCGCCTCGTCGGCGTACGCCGCACCGGCCAAGACGCCGCCACTGAGCACCCCCTGGACCAGCCAGGCGCTGGCCGGCACACCACTGCCCGAGTATCCGCGACCCCAGATGACGCGGCCGGACTGGCTCAACCTCAACGGCGAGTGGCAGCTACGCCAGTCGACGACCGACGACGCCCCGCAGTTCGGCACCAACCTGCCCGAGCGGGTCAACGTGCCCTTCCCGGTGGAGAGCGCCCTGTCCGGCATTCAGCGCGCCGCCAACGACAACCGCAACTACCTGTTCTACCGACGCACGGTCACCATCCCGGCGAACTGGTCGGGTCGGCGCACCCTGCTGCACTTCGGCGCCGTCGACTGGCAGAGCACCGTCTGGGTCAACGGTGTCCGGGTCGGCGCGCACACCGGCGGCTACGACGCCTTCACCTTCGACGTGACGCCCCAGCTCACCACCGGGACGAACGAGATCGTCGTCAAGGTCTGGGATCCCACCGACACCCGGCAGAACGGCAGCCTGCCCGCCATCGGCAAGCAGACCAAGACACCTGGCGGGATCTTCTACACCCCCAGCTCCGGCATCTGGCAGACGGTGTGGATGGAGCCGGTGCCCGCCGCCTCGATCAGCAGCGTGGACGTCTACCCGAACCTGAGCAACAACACCCTGCGGGTCCGGGTCTTCACCCGGGGCGACGTGAGCGGCCACAGCGTGCTCGCCGAGGCGCTGAACGGCGCCACCGTGGTCGGCTCGGCCACCGGCGGCTTCACCGACTTCAGCGTGCCGGTGCCCAACGCCCGCCGCTGGTCACCCGACGACCCGTTCCTCTACAACCTCCGGGTGACCCTGCGCGGCGCCACCGGCGCCACAGTGGACCGGACCACGCACTACTTCGGGATGCGGGAGATCACCACCGGCCTGGTCAACGGGGTGCTGCGTCCCAAGCTCAACGGCCAGTTCGTGTTCCAGGTCGGCACCCTCGACCAGGGCTTCTGGCCGGACGGGCTCTACACCGCGCCCACCGACGCCGCCCTCGCCTTCGACCTGCAGAAACACAAGGACCTGGGCTTCAACATGGTGCGCAAGCACATCAAGGTCGAGCCGCAGCGCTGGTTCTACCACGCCGACCGGCTCGGCCTGCTGGTCTGGCAGGACATCCCGTCGCTGACGGCACAGGACGTCAACCCCACCGACGCCCAGCAGGCGCAGTTCGAGGCCGAGGCACGCGAGATCGTCGACGAGCACCGCAGCTCACCCGCCGTGATCGCGTACACGCCCTACAACGAGGGCTGGGGCGAGCGGTCCCTCGCCGACACCCGACGCGTCGCACAGAACATCAAGAATCAGGACCCGACACGTCTGGTCAACCCGCACAGCGGCCACAACTGCTGCCAGTCCCTCGGCAACCCCGGCAACGGCGACATCGACGACTGGCACGTCTACCTCGGCCCGGACTCGCCCGTACCGTCGAGCAGCCGGATAGCGGTGCTCGGTGAGTTCGGCGGTCTGGGCCTGCACACGCCGGGCCACGAGTACAGCCCCAGCGGCAGCTTCTTCGCGTACGAGTGGCAGTCCAGCTCCAACGCCCTCACCGACCGGTACGTGGGGCTGGTGCAGGGCACCCAGAACCTGATGCTCGGCAAGGGTCTCAGCGCCTCGATCTACACCGAGATCACCGACCTGGAGGGCGAGCTGAACGGGTTCCTCACCTACGACCGACAGGTGATCAAGATGGACCAGGCGCGGGTACGCGCCGCCAACACCGCCCTGATCAACGCCTCGAAGGCCATCGGCAGTTCGGCGCCCGTCGCCCTGCCCGTCAACACCCGCCGGTCGTTGCAGGTGACCACGCCCGGCTTCACCAACCGCTACCTACGCCACCAGGACAGCCTGGCCTACACGGAGGTGGTCGACGCCGCGAGTTCCAGCCTGCTCAAGGCCGACGCCACGTACACCGTCCGGCCCGGCCTGGCCGGTGCCGGTTGCTACTCGTTCGAGTCGGTCAACTTCCCCGGGCAGTACCTGCGCCACCAGAACTCCCGGGTCCGCAACTCGCCGGACGACGGCTCAGCGCTGCTGCGCGCCGACGCCACCTGGTGCGCCCGAACCGGGCTGACCGGCACCGGCGTGTCGTTGGAGTCGTACAACTTCCGAGGTAGGTACCTGCGGCACTACAACGCGGAGGTCTGGCTCAGCAACGGCGCCGGCGGCGACGCGTACAACACGCCGACGTCGTGGACCGCCGACAGCACCTGGAACATCGCCGCCCCATGGGCACCCTGACCGCTGCGCGCTGACCGGGCCGTTCCGACAGAAAGAAGCGCGGGGGTTCCGGCGTGGGCCGGGACCCCCGCGACGCATCGAATGTGTCGCGGGCCGGCTCCGCCCACCCGGGGCTCGGCCCCTTCCGTCAGCGCCGGCGCCTTCCGTCGCGGTCGGTGACCGGACTTCGGCGTCACTCGTCGTCTCGGGGGTCGTTTCCCCGGTCATGAGCGAAAGCGGCGAGTTGATTGCACCATCCGGCCGGGTCGACTTCAAGGCAAGGACCGCGCCGCAACTTGCATCTGGCCAGGTTCGCTCCGCTGTTGCAACACGCAATCATGCCGGGCAATAAATAGACAGGCACCAATCTTGACTTGCACGGCCGGCCAGCGCACCGTAAAGAGCCAGAGGCAGATGCACGCCATTATCGGCCCGGCTGAAGTGGATCGCCAAATGGGGGCGCTGCCGGTTTCGCGCCGCGTGCATCAGGAGGCTTTCCATGCGGTTGAATCCGTTCACCGGGCTCTATCTCACCGATCCGGCAAGCATGTGGCGGCGCATTCTCGACGATCCCGACGGAGTGCACTACGCCGAGGATCTGGGCCTGTGGTTGATCAGCCGGCACGCACACGTCCGGCGGGCTCTCGCCGACGCCACGACATTCGCCAACGCCCTCACCCTCGCCCCGGTCTACGAGGTGTGTCCACCGGCACTGAACGTGATCATGCAGCTCGACGCGCCACCCACGACGGCCGCCGCGGACCCACCGGCGCACCCGCGCACCCGCCGGGCCCTACGGGCGACCTTCGCGAACACCGCCGAGCGGGTCGAGGCCGAGTACGGGGAGATCGTCCGACGCCGCGTCGACCAGTTGGTGTCCCGTCTCGCCGCCCGCCAGGGTGATCAGGTCGACCTGATCCCGGAGTTCGCGACCGAGCTTCCCCTGCTGGTGGTCCTGGACATCCTCGGGGTGCCCGACGCCGACATCGGGCGCATCCGGAGTTGGGCGGACGGCCAGATCGCCCTCATCTGGGGGCAGCCGGACCCGGCCGAGCAGGTACGCCTGGCCCAGGGCCTGCTGGAGTTCTGGCACTACTGCGAAGACCTGGTCCGCCAGCGGCTGGACAGTGGACACCGGGGCGAGGACTTCATCAGCCGTGCCCTGGACTACCGGGACGACGACGACAGCGTGCTGACGGTGCCCGAGGTGGCGAGCCTTGCCTTCAACCTCCTGGTCGCGGGCCACGAGACCACCGCCGGGTTGCTCGCGCACACCCTCGACCAGGCCCTGTCCGCTCCCCAGCGCTGGTCGGCGATCACCGCGGACCCGGGGCTGGTCCCCGCCTTCGTGGGCGAGACGCTGCGGTTCGCGCCCGCCATCGACGGCTGGCTGCGAGTGACCACCCGAGATGTCACAGTGGGGGCGGTGACGATCCCCGCCGGGGCGCGTTGCCTGCTGTTGATCGGAGCCGCGAACCGGGACCCGGCGGCGTTCCATGACCCGGACCGGTTCGACCCACACCGGGCCGATGTGGGCAATCACCTGTCGTTCGGCCACGGTCCACATTTCTGCATCGGCGCGGGATTGGCGCGACTTGAGGCCGGAATCGCCCTCAGCCGACTCGCCGAAGCTATTCCCGGGCTGAGGCTGTCACCGGAGCAACACCGCTCGTACAAACCCAATGTCGCATTTCGTGCGCACCGCACGCTGCTCGCGATAATCGACGTTCCGGCACCCGCGGGCGTGCTGGCGGTACGGGATGGCGCGACGGCCGAAGTGCGCGCCGCCTGAGCGCGTACGGACGCCAGCGGTGCTGACCTGCGGACGGGTCGAGGGTGGAGTGAGGCCGGCGCCGACCCGTTCCACCCGGTGCGCCTCAGCGCCGGCACCGGGTCCGGCACGCACCTTTCCCGCCTTTCCCGACGATCCATACCGGTGAACGTCTTCACACCCATCGTGTCCTGGGTTAAGAATTGCCCTCTGTAAATGTTCAGCTCATCGGCCAATCTCGATCTGGCGTCCGCCGCTGAATGTCCGTTCCACGAAGGTGAGCGCATGGAGCACACGTCCCCGTCGAGCTCGGCTCACTCCGCGGCCAGCCAGCGGTTCCGACGGGAGTTGCGCGACTGCCGCGTCCAACGGGGCCTGACCCAACGAGCCCTGGCGGACCTGGTGCGGTTCAGCCGGGAGACGGTCGCGGCGGTCGAGTCGGGTCGCCGGTTCGGCAGTCACGAGTTCGCGCTGCGCTGCGACGACGTGCTCGGCACCGGCGGCCGACTGGCCGCACTGTGGCCGCAGGTCGCGACCGAGCAGTTGGCGGCCGACGGTCGTCGAGGCCCCCGCGCGCCGGAACCGGCTCGACTGGATCGGCAGGTGCCGCGTCAGCGTGGACGGCGTGACGCGCGCGACCCGGGCGCCGTGGTGGACGCGATCGACGAACTACGTGAGCTGATCGGCCAGGTGCTCAACGGTCAACCCGAAGCGGATGAACCGGAGCGGCGGCACCCGTCGGCCGAACCCCTCGACAACCAGCGCTGACCCGACGAATCCGGCCCGACCCCGGGGCGTCACCGGTCGCTGACGTTGGGTACAGATGCTGGTACGGGCAGTTTGTACCACGGCCAGGTCTGGTCTACGAGCGCGGCTTCCGGCCGAATGGGACTTGCATTCGGCAACGTGCGTATAGACCGTCATCGACGAGTCGTGGGAGTCAATCTTGGCGTCGAGCACCCGGTCCCACGCGGCCAGACCCTACCCGACCCGTCGACGCGGTTGGAAGATTGCCGGCCGGATGCGGCTCATCGTCGCGGCCCCGCTCGTCGCCGTGATCGGCTTCGCCGGTCTCGCACTGACCGAGAGCGCACGCCAGACGGCCCGGGCCAGCGACCTGCGGATCCTGGCGCAGGTCGGTGCCGAGGCCGGCGACCTGGCCTACCGGCTGCAACGCGAACGGATCGCCGCCGCCGACCTGCTCACCTATGCCCGCCCGGAGCAGCAGGACGCCTTCGGCGTGGAGATGGCCGCCACCGATGACGCCGTCGCCCGCTACCGCGGGCAGCGTGACCGGCTGTCCACCGACAACGGCACCAGCTCGGCTCTGCTGCGGCGCATCGACGCGGCTCTGGACGGCCTCGCCCCGCTGCGCACCCAGGTGCGCACCGCCACGCACGCGTCGGTGTCCGCGATGACCTTCAGCTACCGCATCGCGATCGCCGACCTCATCAACTTCCGGGAGAACGTCTCACACGGCGTGGTGGACGCCCCGCTCGCCGACGGGATCCGGGCCTCGGCGGCGCTGTCGAAGACGGCCGAGGCCATCGGTCAACAGCAGGTGGCCGTGCTGCGCGCCGTCGCGGGCGGCGAACTGACCCCGGCCATGCAGCAGGACATCACCGCCGCCCGCACCAGCTACACCGAGTCGAGCCTGTCGTTCCTGGCCCTGGCCCCACCCGACTGGAGCATCTGGTGGGAGCAGGCCGGCACCGGCAAGGAGGCGCTCGCCCTGCAACGGATGCAGGACGAGGTGTCCCGGGCCCAGCCGGGGTCGCAACTGAAACTGGAGACCGACGCCTGGGTGTCCACCACCCAGACGCGCGCCGCCCGGCTGGCCGACCTGCGCGCCCGGGTCGACGGCGCGGTCCGCGACGACGTTCGGGCCGCGCACGCCGACCAGCGCCGCCGGGCCGTGGCCGAGGCGGCCAGCGTCCTCCTGGCCCTGATCCTGACCGCGTTGGTGACCTGGGCCGTCGCACGGCAGATCACCCGGCGGCTGCGCCGGCTACGGGACGCCGCCAACGCCGTCGCCTTCGAACAGCTGCCCGCCGTGGTGGCCCAGCTCCAACAGCCCGGCAGCGCCACCGTCGACCCACAGAAGCTGGCCCACCAGCAGTCCAGTGCCGCCCTCGAACCGTCCAGCGACGACGAGATCGGCGAACTGGGTCAGGCGTTCAGCGCCGTGCACCAGGCCGCCGTACGGACCGCCGCCGAACAGGCCGTCATGCGTGCCAACACCGCCGACATCTTCATCCACCTGAGCCGCCGCGAACAGCGACTGGTCGACGCCGTCCTGGCCCAGGTCGACCTGGTCGAGCGGGACGAGACCGACCCCGACCGGCTCGACCAGCTGTACACACTGGACAACCTGGCGACCCGGATGGGCCGGATCAACGCCAGCCTGCTGGTGCTCGGCGGCGTCGGCGTGGGTCGCGTACGCCAGCGCGACGTTCCGCTACAACAGGTGCTCCAGGCAGCGCTGTCCCAGATCGAGCACTACGCGCGGGTCCGGCTCGGCATGATCGACGGAGACGTCGCGGTGGCCGCCAAGACCGTCGACGAGGTCGTGCACATGCTCGCCGAACTCATGGACAACGCCACGACGTACTCGCCGCCGGGCAGCGAGACCTGGGTGAGCGGCCGGAGCCTGGGAGACCGCGTCATCGTCCAGATCAGCGACGAAGGTGTGGGGCTGTCCGCGCAGCGGATGCAGCAACTCAACGAGCTGCTGGCCCGCCCACCGGCCATCGACGTGGCCGCCGTACGGGCGATGGGGCTGGTCGTCGTGGGCCAGCTCGCGGCCCGGCTGGGCGCCACCGTCCAACTGCGACGCGGCCCCCGACGCGGCATCCTCGCCGAGGCGACACTGCCCGCGGCGATCATCCGGTCGCTGCCACCGGAGGAGTACCTGCTCGCACCCGGCCGGCTGTCGCGGCGGGCAGCGCGGACGCCCAACCCTCCGCCGCCGTACCAGCCGCGTCCCGAACCCACCGCCGGACGCCCGCCGGCCGAACGGACCCTGCCGGCCGCGCCGGTCTTCCGACCGGCTCCCCCACCCCCGGACCGGGGTGACGCGCCCACCGAGGAGCTGCTCATCTTCGAACAGGTCAACCACTGGTTCCAGAACGACGTCGTCGACGGCCCGAACGGCCAGAACGGCCAGCAGTGGTCCAGCCCCGCCGACGACGCCTGGCGTACGGCCGCCCAGGCGCACACCCCCGAGGTCGCCACGACCACCAACTCCGGCCTGCCCAAACGACAGCCGCAACGGCACCTCGTGCCCGGCGGTGTGACAGTGCCCCAGCAGCAGCAACGGTCCGAGTACCGCGACCCGGCGCAGGTGGCGACGGCGATGGCCGCGTACGCGCGGGGCGTGGCGAACCGACGGCGCACCCCGATCAACCTCGGCAACAAGTGACGCGACAGGAGAGCACGTGACCGACCAACAGGATCTCGGCTGGCTGCTGGACAACTTCGCGGCGCGCGCGACCGAGGTCAGCCACGCGATCGCCATTTCCAGCGACGGCCTGATGGTGGCCGCCACCCGCGACCTGCCACCGGACCGGGCCGACCAGTTGGCCGCCACGGGTAGCGGGCTGGTCAGCCTGCTGCGGGGGGCGGCGGCCTTCTTCGACGCCGGCACGGTGATCTCCAACGTCACCCAGCTCGAGGGCGGGTTCATGTTCTCCATGGCCTTCAACGACGGCGCCTCGCTGCTGGTGCTCGCCGCGCCCGAGTGTGACGTGGGCAAGGTCTCCTACGAGATGACCGAGCTGGCCAACCGCATCGGGGACGCGCTGACCCCCGCTGCCCGAGCGGCACTCGCCCGCAGCCGCTGACCATCCCGGCGCCCCCACGCCGGAGACCCCTTCCCCTTCCTCTGGAGTCAGACATGCCTCTCACCACGCCTTGGCGCAGCCGTGCCCTCACCGCCGCGCTGCTCGCCGCCGTGCTGACCACCAGCACGGCCTGCGGCGACGACGCTGCGGGCACGAGCGCCGGCGGCTCGATAAAGATCGGCCTGCTCGCGTCGCTGTCCGGGACGTACCAGGCCGTCGGTACGGAGATCCGCGACGGCTTCCAGCTCTACCTGGACACCCACGACGGCAAGTTGGGCGGCCGGCAGGTCGACCTCGTCGTCGCGGACGAGGGCAACGGCGCCCAGACCGCTGTCCCGGCGGCGACCAAGCTGCTCAAGCAGGACCGGGTGTCCGCGCTCACCGGCATCGTCGGTGGCGGCTCGGTCGCCGGTGTCACCCCCCTGCTCAACGAGACCAAGGTGCCACTGGTCGGCTCCAACGGCCGGCCGGAACTCAAGGACGTCTCCCGGGTCTGGCACACCTCGTACCTCTCCGACGAGCCAGGGGCGGCGATCGCCCAGCACGTCCGCGACAACGTGAAGGGCTCCGTGTACGCGATCGGCCCGGACTACCAAGGCGGTTGGGACGAGCTGCGCGGCTTCACCGACGCGTTCGGCAAGATCGGCGGGAAGCTCGCGAACGCCGACGGCAAGACGACCTTCACGCCGTTCCCGGCCACCACCAACTTCCTCCCGTACTTCGCCCGCATCAAGGCCTCCGGCGCGGCAGCCGTCTACACCTTCTACGCCGGCAGCGCCGCCGTGGACTTCGTGAAGCAGTACGCGCAGTCCGAAATCAAGGACATCCCCCTGTACGCGGCCGGGTTCCTCACCGAGGGCGGGGTGCTCAACGCGCAGGGCGAGGCCGCCCGAGACATCTACTCGGTGCTCAACTACTCGCCCGACCTCGACAACGCGGAGAACCGCGCCTTCGTGGCCGCGTGGAAGGCGAAGCACGACGGTTCGCCGACGACCTACGCGCTGGCCTCGTACGACGCGGCGGCGGTGCTGGACCGGGCGATCGGCGCCGCCGGAAACGACCCGACCCCCGAGGCCATCAACACGGCCATCGGCCAACTCGGCCAGATCGCCAGCCCGCGCGGCACCTGGCAGTTCTCCACCACCACGCACTCCCCCGTGCAGAAGTGGTACCTGCGGCAGGTCCGCCAGGACGGCCGGGCGCTGTCCAACACCGTCGTGGGCGACCTCGCGACCGTCGGCCGGTGATAGCGGTGGCGGCCGGCACGAACCGGATCGACCCGTACCTGATCCCGGCGTTGGACGGAGTCGCCTACGGGCTGCTCGTGTTCGTCGCCGCGTCCGGCCTGGTCTTCTGCTTCGGCGTCGCCAACATCCTCAACCTGGCGCACGGCCTGCTCTACGCCATCGGCGGGTACACCGCCGCGGCGCTGCTCGACGGAGGCTGGGCGAGCCTGGCGTTGGCCCTCGCCGTCGGTGTGCTGGCCGCCGCCGCGGCGGGGGTGCTCCTGGCCGGCCTGCTCACACCGGTCGCCACCGGCAATCACCTGAGTCAGGCGCTGCTGACGTTCGGGGTGGCGCTGGCCGGCGGCAGCCTGCTCGTCGCCGGCTTCGGACCCGACAACCCGCAGGTCCAGGTGCCCGCAGCCCTGGAAGGGTCGGTGCTGGTCGCCGGTCACCGCTACGCCGCGTACCGGTTGGTGTTCATTGTCGTCGCGGCCGTGCTCGCCGCCGCCCTCTACCTGGTCGTGCGACGCACCAGGGCCGGGATGCTGGTCCGGGCAGCCGTCGACGACCCGGAGATGGTCGCCTGTCTGGGCGTGAGTCCGGCGCGGATCCGGGCCGGTGTGCTCGCCGCCGCCGGTGCGCTGGCCGGCGCGGCCGGGGTCCTGGGCGCGCCCATCATCGGCCCCGGCACGGGCACCGCCGACACGGTGCTGCTGCTCTCCCTGGTGGTGGTCGTCCTCGGTGGTCTCGGGTCGATGGCAGGCACCCTGCTGGCCGCGCTCGCGATCGGCGAGATCCAGACGCTGGGAGTGGCGTTGCTGCCGTCCGCCGCGCCGTTTCTGCTGTTCGCCGCCATGGCGGCCGTGCTGGCCGTGCGGGCGCGTGGCCTGGCCGGCAGGTGGAGGGCGGCATGAGAGGAGAGGTGATCCGGCGAGTTCGGGGCGGCATCGCGGCGCTCGTCCTGGTCGGCCTGGTCGTGGCGCCCTGGGTGGTCGACGACTACACCACGGCGATCCTCTCCCGGACGCTGGCGCTGGCCCTGGTCGGGGTGAGCGTGGCCCTGCTCACCGGCGTCGCCGGCATGCCCACCCTCGGTCAGACCGCACCGTACGCGGCGGGCGCCTACGCGTGCGCCGTGGTCGGCAGCCGGGTCTCCGACGTCGGCGTCGTGCAACTCGCCGTCGCAGCGGCCGCCGGGGCCCTGCTGGCCGCGCTCACCGTGCCGCTCGTCGTGCACGCCCGAGGGGTGATCGTCCTGATGATCACCCTGGCGATCGGCGAACTCGTCGTCATCGTCCTCGGGCGGTGGCGGTCGGTGACCGGTGGCACGGACGGGTTGGCCGGCATCCCCGCGGTCCGCCCGTTCTGGGGGCTCCCGGCCCTGGCCGACGATCAGGCCCGTTACCTGTACGCCCTGGTCGTCGTGGCCACGCTGGTCGGCGCGGTGCTGGTGCTGCTGCGTACCCGGGCCGGGTTGGTGTTGCGTGCCGGCCGCGACGACGAGACGCGGTTGCGGGCCAGCGGTCACCGGGTGGCGCTGCACCTGTCCGGCGCGCACATCGCCGCCGGGGCGATCGCCGGTGCCGCCGGCTCGCTCCTGGTCGTCGCCCAGCAGTACATCTCCCCTGCCGACTTCGGCTTCGACACCTCCGCGCTGCTGCTGCTCGGTGTCGTCATCGGGGGCACCGCCTCGGTGGGCGGCGCCCTGGTGGGCGCGGCGTTGGTCATCGCCGTCCGGGACTGGCTGTTCGGGGTGCTGCCCGGCCACGCGCCACTGGTGCTGGGCGCGCTGTTCGTGGCGACGGTCTACCTGCTGCCCACCGGCGTCAACCGGGCCCGGGGTCGGCTGCGCCCGCCGGGCGCCCCGGCGCTACAGCCGGACCAGCCAGCCCTCCACGAGCAGGCCACCGTTGCGGAGCTGCACCGATGACCGGCCTGCTGGAAGCCCAGGAGATCAGCGTGCGGTACGGCTCGCTCGCCGCACTCGACGGCGTGGACCTGCGCATCCACGACGGCCAGCGGCACGCGTTGATCGGCCCGAACGGGGCCGGCAAGACGACCCTGCTCAACGTGCTCGGCGGGTCCACCAGGCCGCAACGCGGCACGGTGCGGTTCGACGGACGGGACGTCGGTCGGCTCGGCCCGGCGGCCCGAGCCCGGCGGGGCATCAACCGCATCCACCAACGACCCGCGGTCTTTCCGACGCTCACCGCGACGGAGAACGTCGTGGTGGCCGCGCTGCCCCGGGTCGTCCCACGCCGCCGGTGGTGGCCGGGCGGACGCCGACGCGCCGCGCAGCGCACGGCCGGCCCACTGCTGGACCAGATGGGACTCACCGCCGTCGCGGCGGTGCCCGCCGGGCACCTCGCGCACGGGCAACGACGCCAGTTGGAGATCGCGATGGCCCTGGCCGGTCGCCCCCGCCTGCTGCTCCTCGACGAACCGGCGGCCGGGCTGTCCGCCATCGAGGTCGGCCGACTGGTCGAGTTGCTCCAGGCGCTACCCCGGGCGGTCGCCGTTTTGCTGGTCGAACACCGACTGGACCTGGTGTACGCCCTCTCCGACACGGTCACGGTGCTGCGCGACGGTCAGACGTTGGCCGCCGGCACACCGGACGAGATCCGTACCTCGCCGCTGGTGCGGCAGGCCTACGCCGACGGGGTGGCCTGATGCTCACTGTGGATCGTCTCTGCGCCGGCTACGGCGGGGGAATCGTCCTGCACGAGGTCAGCCTCCGGGTACGTCCGGGCAGCATCCAGGCCGTGGTGGGCCGCAACGGGGCGGGCAAGAGCACGCTCGTACACACCATCGCCGGGCTGGTTCGCGCGTCCAGCGGTCGCATCGAGATCGGCGGCATGCACGTCGCCGGCCGGCAACCACATCGCATCGCCCAGTCCGGCGTCGGTCTCGTCCCGCAGGGCCGACGGGTCTTCTCCCGGTTGACAGTGGCCGAGCACCTGCACCTGGCGGCCGCGCCGTGGCGGGCCCGCACCTCCGGCGGCGAGGGCTGGACTGTCGCCCGGACCCTGGAACTGCTGCCGAGGCTGGCGGTACGGCTGCGACACCGCGGCTGCGAACTTTCCGGCGGCGAGCAGCAGATGCTGGCGATAGCCCGTGCGTTGCTCGGTCAACCCCGGGTGCTGCTGCTCGACGAACCATGTGAAGGGCTCTCACCCGATCTCGCGGCGCGGGTCCGCGAACTCGTCAACGCTCTCGCCGCCGACGGCCTGACCGTGCTGCTCGTGGAGCAGCAACTCCAGCACGCCATCGAGCTCGCGGACCGGGTGGCGGTGCTGGAGTACGGCCGAGTGGTCTACGACCGGCCGACCGCGGAGGCCCGCCGCGATCCGGCCCCACTGGCGGCGATGGTGAGCGTCGCCGCCGTTGCGCCGCCCCCGGCCAACCGATCGACCCCTCGACTCTGGGCCGACACCCCGTAGTCACCCGACCCTTCACGGAGAGGTAGACACCGATGACAACCGCTACGAGCGATGACACGTACACGTTCGACAACGGCGCACCGGACGCCGTTCCCCAGATGCACGCGCTGGAGTCCTTCCTGGACCCGATCACGACGCGGCGGCTGGCCCGCCCGGTGCTGGAGCCGGGCGCGACCTGCTGGGAGGTCGGGGCGGGTGGCGGCTCGATGGCCCGGCGGATGGCCCGCGCGGTCGGCGACGACGGGCACGTGCTGGCCACCGACATCGACCCCACACACCTGGTGGCCGAGGGCAACCTGCACGTACGCCAGCACGACGTGCGCACCGAACCGCCACCCGGGGACGCGTTCGACCTGATCCACGCCCGGCTGGTCCTGCTGCATCTCCCCGATCGACGACGGGTCCTGCGCACGCTCACCGGAGCGCTGGCGCCCGGCGGGTGGCTGGTGGTCGAGGAGTTCGACTGCACCGCGCCCCAGCGGGTGCTGACCGCGCCCAGCGACGACGCCGCGAAGCTCTTCGCGCAGGTCATGGACGCCATGATGGGTGTCCTGGAGGACCACGGCGCCGACCTGGGCTGGGCGCAGGACGTGCACACCGAGATGGCCCTCGCCGGTCTGACCGACCTGGACACCATCACCCACTCGCAGAGCTGGCCCGGCGGGTCGACCGGAACATCTCTCTACGAGACCAACTCCCGCCAGTTGGAACCGGACCTGCTGGCGGCTGGGCTGTCGCCCCAGCAACTGAACGCATTCCGGCGGCTGCTCCGCGACCCCGGGTTCGCCGTCATGTCGTACCACTTCGTCTCCACGCGGGGCCGCCTACCGAGCTGAGCAGGCGGCCCCGCGTGGAGCGCGGTCGCGCCGTGCGTACCTCTCCCGCCGCAGCACCCCCCGACTGCCGGCCGGACAGCTCGACGACGGCCTCGACCGCACCGGCCGGGCTCCCCGCGAGGGAGCCCGGCCGGTGCGGTCGAGGCCGTCGTCGAGCTGTCCGGCCGGCAGT
>NZ_QGSY01000310.1 GCF_003857035.1 Micromonospora arida | reverse complement strand
ACCCCGACCCCGACACCCTCGACTCGCAACACCCCCGGCGCACCACCGTCGAGCCCGTCGACGACCAGCGGTAGCCCGTCGAACGGTTCCACCAGCCCGGCCATCCCAGCGGACGCACTGCTGCGGGCGTCGGACCTCCCGAGCGGTTTCCGGGCGGCCGGAAGTGACCTGGACGGTGACTGGTCGTTCAATTTCGCTGCCAGCTACGCCTGCGCGGACACACCGACGCTGTCGGCGAAGGAGCGCGCCGAGCGGGGTGCGGTGTTCGGGAAACCCGATGCGTCACTGGTCATCGAGCGAGTGCGGCGGTACTCCCTCGACGGCGCGAAGGCCACCATCGTCTGGGCCCGGACGGTGACCGAATGCAAGCGGATCAATGAGCTGTCCTCGTTGTCGATCGTCGACTCGGGATTCGCCGGGGATGGTTCGCTCCTGATCAGATTCGACGCCCAAGGCCTGATCAGTTACACACTTTTCGTTCGACAGGGTGATCTGGTCGCGGAGGTCTGGCTGGGCAGCTTGACCAACAGAACGGAGGCCCGACGGCTGGCACAACGGGCAGCCGACCGATTGTGCGCCGGCACCGACGCCTGCTGACCCGGCGGACCGTCGGGCCGTGACAGCCGGCCTCGACAAGGAGCTTGCGCCTACATGCGGAGGGCTTCCGGGGTGTGCAGGCGGAGCATGGTGGCGGCGATGTCGGCCGGGGCCCGCCTACGGGTCGCCATCGACACGGCGACCATCACGGTGAACGCCAGTGGCACCGTCCAGGCGGCCGGCTGCGCGATGAGCGTGGCCGGCCAGCCGGACAGCGGTGGGCCGAGCACGGTGACCAGCACCGCGCCGATCGCCGCGCCGCCGCCGGCCACCACGCCGGCGGTGGCGCCCACGTCGGTCAGCCCACGCCACCAGATGCCGAGCACCAGCAGCGGGCAGAAGCTCGACGCGGCGACCGCGAAGGCCAGCCCGACGACCTGCGAGACGTCCAGCCCGGAGACGTGCAGCGACAGCACCGCGGGCACACCACCGGCGATGACGGTGGCCAGCCGGAACCCGCGTACCGAGCCCCGGCCGAGCACGTCCGTCGAGATCACCCCGGCGACGCTGGTCAGCAGGCCGGACGAGGTGGAGAGGAACGCCGCGAAGGCGCCCGCGGCGACCAGCGCGGCGAGGAGCCGCCCGGCCAGGCCGTCGCCCAGGGCCGCTTCGGGTAGCAGCACCACCACCGCGTCGGTCTGGCCGCTGAGCAGCAACTGCGGGGTGTAGATCCGGCCGAGGACCCCGTACAGGGTCGGCAGCAGGTAGAACGCGCCGACCAACGCCAGCACGACCAGGGTGGTCCGCCGGGCCGCCGCGCCGTCCGGATTGGTGTAGAAGCGCACCAGCACGTGCGGCAGGCCCATGGTGCCCAGGAAGGTGGCCAGGATCAGCGAGTACGTGGCGAACAGGCCCCGGTCGTCGTCACCGGCGGCGCTGGGCAGCAACCAGTCGTTGGCATCGGTGGCCACCCCGGACACGTCCGGCACCGGATCACCGGCGGCGAAGGTCAACTCGTCGCCGGGGCGTACCTCTCGGATGTCACCGTCGGGCAGGGTGAGGGTCGCGCGGTGCTCGACCACGACGGTGGTCGCGGCCCGGAACGTCGGCCCGTCGGGCGGGGTCACCGCCGGGCGGCCGTCGGCCTGCCACTGCAGGGCCAGGAAGATCACCGGTACGGCGAGAGCGGTCAGCTTGAGCCAGTACTGGAACGCCTGCACGAAGGTGATGGCGCGCATGCCGCCCAGCGCCACGTTCGCGGTGACCACGGCCGCCACCAGCAGGGCTCCGAGAGGGTACGGGGAGCCGGCGACCGTGGCCAGGGTCAGCCCGGCGCCCTGGAGCTGCGGCACCAGGTACAACCAACCGATGAAGATCACGAAGGCGGTGGCCAGGATGCGGAGTCGACGCGACCCCAGCCGCAGCTCACAGAAGTCGGGCAGTGTGAACGCCCCGGAGCGGCGCAGCGGTGCGGCCACGAAGAGCAGCAGGGCCAGGTAGCCGGCGGCGAACCCGACCGGGTACCAGAGCACGTCCACGCCGTACTTGAGGACCAGCCCCGCGATGCCGAGGAAGCTCGCCGCCGACAGGTACTCCCCGCCGATGGCGGCGGCGTTCCAGGTCGGGCTGATCGCCCTGGACGCCACCAGGAAGTCGGACGTGGTCCGGGCCAACCGCAGCCCGTAGAAACCGATCCCGACGGTGACCAGGGTGACCGCGACGATGGCCGGGACCACGAAGTCGTTGCCCACTCAGCGCTCCGGCCGTTGCACCAGGTCGGTGAAGTCCTGCTCGTTGCGCTCCGCCAGCCGCACGTACGCCCAGCCCACGCCGATCAGGAACGGGAAGGAGGCCACCCCGAGCAGCAGCCACGGCAGGTTGACGCCGCCGACGGTGGTCCGGCCGAGCGAGGGCGCGATCGCGAACAGCCAGGGCAGCCCGCCCAACCCGATGGCCACCACCAGGGACAGCCGCAACGCCAGCGCGAGTTGGGCCCGGACCAGGCCGCGGACCAGCGCCTCGCCGACCTGGGTCTGCTGGGCCAGCTCGGCGCGGGTCCGCTCGGCGCGGGTGTCCTGCCTGGTGATCTCGGCAAGCACGATCCGGGACCGCCGGGGCGGCGGTACCGCACCGCTCGACCCCACGTCGGGGAGTTGCTTGGACACCCCGGCAGTCTCGCCCGCCGTACGCGATTGTCAAGCGTTCACACTCACCAGCGTCCCAGTTCGAGGCAGTAGGTCAGGGTGCCGCTCAGCGGAATCGTGTCGAGTTCCGCTCGGGCCCGCAGCCGGCCGAGGTTCGTCGCCCAGAGGCCGTCCCGGGGCTGCTCGGCGGCGATCTGCGTCAGTGCGCAGATGCGCATCGGATCGGGCAGTCGGGCCAACGCGGGTACCGCATCGGCGGACAACCCGGACACGTAGTCGACGTCCAACCGGCCGGTCTCCAGATACCTGTCGACGTTCCGGTCGGCGATCAACCGGTCGGGATTGACAAGCGCCAACCCGAGCAGCGCCAGCACTGCCGTGCCGATCACCAACCGGGGCAGCCACTCGGCCCGCAGCCGCACCACGGCGACCCCGACCAGGAGGAAGAGCAGCCCGAGCCACAGCTCCATGGTCGCCACGACAAGCCGCAGCCGGGTCGCCCCGTACGCGTCGGCGTAGACCTGCATCCGGTAGAGCGCCGAGGCGACGATCACCAGACTGAGCGCGGTGAGCGTGCCGAGCAGCACGCGGACCAGCAGCCGGTCCGCGCGGGTGGCCTTCGGCGCCCGGCGGGCGGCGACCGCGATCACCAGCAGGGTGAGTGCGGTGACGGCGAGCAGTTGCCAGAACCCGCCACGGGCGTACTGGGCGTAGGTGAGCCCGGCCGTACGCAGCACGTGCCCCGCGCCGCCGAACAACACCGTCAGCTGGACCAGCACGAACGCGGCGAACAGGGCGTCGAGCAACACCAGCGGGAGGGTCCACTCCAGTCGGTGGACCGGTCGCGACGGCCTCGGTCGCAGGCCCTCCAGGTCGGGTGGGCGGGTGACCAGGTACGCGCCGCCGAGCAGACCACCGCTTATCACCACCAGGCGGAACGTCCAGCCGATCACCCCGGGTACCGAGATGTCGGGCAGCAGGCCGGTGACCAGTTCGGCGAAGACCGCGTCGGCGGAGGAGAAGAGCAGCCCGAACAGCGTCAGCAGGACGGCGGAGATGGTCAGGCTGGTGAGGATCCGTCCGAAGCCGACCCCGGACCCTGCCGGGCGGGTGTCGCGTACTCCGCGTACCGCCCACGGGAGCGCCCGTACCGTCGCGGCGGGCGGCAGCGTCACGGCGACCAGCATACCGAGCGGGCTTCGCCCGCCGGTCACCGCGAGAGTCCCGGTCACCGCCGCCGCGAGCAGGCAGAGGGCGAAGAGCCAGCCGGCTGCCCGGACCGTGCCGACGGCGACCAACGCGACCGTCGCGGCGGCCCAGAGGGCCTGTTCCGCCCGCCCCGGTGCCCCCGTGGCACCGGGACGGGCGGTGACCGCCTGGACGGTCGGCTCGGGCGCGGCGGTCGGATCCGCCTGGACAGTCCGCTCCGGCGCGGCGGTTGGTCCCGGCGGAGCCGTCGGTGCCGCCGCGCCGGTCGGTGGAATGGCGCTCGCCGTCGGGGACGGCCTCCCGGAACGGACGACGCCGGCGGTGCCGAGGGCAGCGGTGACGGCCAGCGCGGCCACCAGCCAGCCGAGGCCGGGACGAACCGTCGTCAGGATCGACGCCCCGATGACCGCCGCAGCCGTCAGCGCCCCCAGCACGAGCGGACGGGCAGGTCCGGACGGCCCCGGCCAGCGGCGCTGGATCAGCGACGGGGGCCTGGGCGGGGCGGGTGCGACAGGCCACGCCTGAGGTCGGCCGGCGACCGGTGTGGCAGCCGGGCCGGGGCCGACGACCGGGGAGACCTGCGGTCCGGTCGGCCCGTTGGCCGGGAGTGGGGTGCTGCCAGGGCTGGTCATGCGGCCTCTTCTCGGTGTGGCCCGTCGCACGGGATGGTGACCTGGATGCGGCAGCCGGGCCGGTCGCTCCGGTGTGGTCCGCTCGGATCGAGGACACCGATCCGACCGCCGTGCAGTTCGACGACCCACCGGGCGATGGCCAGGCCGAGCCCGGTTCCGCCTCCGACCGACCGGTCGCCTCGGGTGAACCGCTCGAACACCCGGGAACGCTCGGCCGGCGGAATGCCCTGGCCCTCGTCGCTCACCTCGAAGCGGAGCTGGTCTCCGGCTTTCTCGGCGCTCAGCCGCACCGTGCCGCCCGGTGGGCTGTGTCGCGCCGCGTTGTCGAGCAGGTTCGCGAAGACCTGGTGCATCCGCCACGGGTCCGCGTGAACCGTCAGCGGTGCCGGCAGGTCACGGAGCTGGAAGCGCACGTCCAGACCGGCGCCGGACGCGCTGGCCGTGGCGTGCTCCACCGCCTCGTCGAGGAAGTCCCCCACGTCCATGCGTACGCGCCGCAGCGGCACCACCCCGGCGTCGAGTCGGGACAGGTCGAGCAGGTCGGCGACGAGGTGCCCGAGCCGTTCGGTCTGGGCCAACGCCGAACGCAGCGCCGCGGGTTCGGGGTCGGCGACCCCGTCCACCATGTTCTCCAGCACGCCCTGCAACGCGGTGATCGGCGTACGCAGCTCGTGCGAGACGTTGGCAATCAGCTCGCGTCGACGCTGGTCGGCGGCGTGCAGATCCTCGGCCATCTTGTTGAACGCCTGGGCCAGCTCGCCGACCTCGTCGCGGGAGGTGGCTCGGACCCGACGTGTGTAGTCGCCGCGGGCCATCGCCCCGGCGGCCGCCGTCATCTCGCGCAGCGGCGAAGTCATCCCGTGGGCGAGCACCTGCGAGGTCACCAGCGCGATGCAGATGCTGGTAACCGCCGTGCCGGGCGGGAGCCAACCGATGCCGTACCAGAAGTAACCGATGGCCACGGCCCAGGACGCGACCAGCAGGACGCCGAGTTTCATCTTGATCGAGCGGACGGGATCCAGTGGACGCGGTAGCACCCGTTCCAGCCAGTTGAACGCGCGGTCGATCATGCGGGCATCTCCAGGGCGTACCCGACGCCGTGGACGGTCCGGATCAGGTCGGCGCCGAGTTTGCGGCGCAGAGCCTTGATGTGGCTGTCCACGGTGCGGGTGCCGCTCCCGTCGACCCATCCCCAGACGTCGGCGAGCAGCCGTTCCCGGGGGAGCACCGTGCGGGGTCGTCCCGCGAGGTGGACCAGCAGGTCGAACTCGGTAGGGGTGAGGTGCACGTCCGCGCCGGCCCGGCGGACGCGTCGCTCGGCCTGGTTGATCTCGATGTCGCCGAGGCGGATGGCCGGCGGCGCGGGAGTGGCGGCGGCCCGCTCCATCCGACGCAGCAGGACATGCACCCGGGCGGTGAGTTCCCGCATCGAGAACGGCTTGGTGAGGTAGTCGTCCGCGCCGACCGCCAGCCCCACGAGCAGGTCGGTCTCGTCGTCGCGGGCGGTGAGCATCAGCACCGGCACCGGCCGGTCGGCCTGGATCCGGCGGCACACCTCCAGGCCGTCGAACCCCGGCAGCATCACGTCGAGGACGACGAGATCCGGCTGTCCGGCGTGGAACTGCGCGACCGCGCTGGGCCCGTCCGCCGCGATCTCCACAGTGAAACCCTCGGCCCGTAGTCGGGCGGCGATGGATTCGGCGATGGTCCGTTCGTCCTCGACCACCAGTACCCGGCGTTCGTTCATGGGTCCTGACTGTAGGGAGCGGCCGTGGAGATCAGTGGTTTGCGTTGTGAATAACCTGTGGAGAACCGCTCACGGCTGTGGATAACTCGGGGATCATGCCGGCTGGCGTGTGGGAACTCCGGAGGCTCGTTGTGGACAACCGACTGAGCTGTCAGGGTGGTCCGGTAGAGAGGAGGTGTGACGGTGACCAACCCTGCCCGGCCCGGCTGGGGTGACGCCTGGACGGTGGACGACCTCCAGGGCCTCCCCGAGGACGACCAGGTCTACGAGATCTTCGACGGCAGCCTGCTCGTGTCCCCCCATGCGGACGTCTTCCACGGCGCGGTCGCCAACCGCCTCCGCCGGATCCTCGACCGGCAGGCCCCCGCCGGTGTGCTCGTCGGTCAGGACATCGGGGTGAGTGCGAAACGCTCGTCGTACTTCGTGCCTGATCTCTTCGTCGCCGGTGAGAGCGCACTGGACAGCGGCGGCGCACCGAGCAGCCGTTCCCCCTCGCCCTGCCGCTGGCCGACATCTTCTGACCCCCGGGGCTTGATCCAGTCGGGGTGCTGAAAGTCGGGCCATCCGGGCCGGTGGGATGGCCCGACTTTCCGGAACCCTCGGCGTCCGACGGTCACTCCAGGCCGATGCGCTCCGGTCGGGCCGAGGCGGAGCCGAGCCAGGTGTGCGGGTTGCCGTACCAGCACCAGCCCAACTTGGGTGCGCCCTGGCTGATCCACAGCGCCGGCACCCGCTTGTCACCGCAGCGGGAGCCGACCAGCGAGAAGCACCGGTTGCTCGCCAACGCGGCCGGGTGCAGCGTGATGAAGGCGAGCCCCTCGTCGATGCTGAGCGGCAGTCGACCCTGGGCGGTGATCCCCTCCATGGCCGTGGCGGGTGCCAGGTTGCGGTACTCCTCGCCCCGGTCGACGTCGAAGAGCAGGTACGCCGGCCCGGCCGGCACCTCCAGCTCCTTGATCGGGTCGAAGCGGGGCAGGTCGTCCTCGGCGTAGTTCCGGTCGATGACGCCGGGCTTGCTCTTGCCGGCCAGGGTGGTCAGCTCCACCCGTTCCGGCACACCGATCAGGTCCCGGGTGATGACCAGCAGGAACGGCACCCGGGCGTCGGTGGGGGCGGGCAGCCCGGCGGTGCCCTCGACCGCGCTGGCCCGCAGTGGCGCGACCAGGTCGCGGAAGGCGCTCTCGGTCAGCCCGGCGAGGGCGGGGTAGCCGAGCTGCACCAGTCGGTCGAGTTGGCGGTCGAACTCGGATTCGGCGTCGAACGGGGTCTCGGTCACGGCAAGCCTCCCGGGAGTCGTACGGACTAGCGTACAACGTACGGTAGGGCTGCTTCCATTCCCGGCTCAGCGACTCCAATCCTGCTTCGCGGCCCTGACCAGCTTGTCCTTCAGCTCCCGGGTGTGCCGCCGGCTCACCGGCAGCTCGGTCGAGTCGATCACCACCACGTAGCCGGAGTTGACCAGCCGCAGCTCCGCGATCAACTTCAACTGCACCAGGTACGACCGGTGCACCCTGACGAAGCCGGCATCGGCCCAGCGTTCCGCCAGCGTGGCCAGGGAGACCCGCACCAGGTGCGACCCCTCCGCGGTGTGCAACCGGGCGTAGTCGCCCTGCGCCTCCACCCAGCGCACCGCCGACCGGGGCAGCATCCGGGTGGTGCCGGCCAACTCGATGGGGATGGTCGGGTCCTCCTCCGCGCGGGCCAGCGCCGCCGGGTGCGACGGCACCACCCGCGAGCCGATCACCCGGCGCAGCGACTCGGCCAGCCGATCGGCGCGCACCGGTTTCCGCACGTAGTCGGTGGCGCCCAGATCGAAGGCGTCCACCGCGCCGTCGTCGTACGCGGTGACGAACACGATCGCCGGTGGCCGGGCGAAGCGGCGCAACACCCGGGCCAGCTCCATGCCGTCCAGGCCGGGCATCCGGATGTCCAGAAAGACCACGTCCACGTCGCCGTCGCGCAGCAGCCGCAACGCCTCGGTGGCATCGCCGGCCGTGTGCAGCCGGGCCACCCGGGGGTCGGCCCGCAGGTGGTACGCCAACTCGTCGAGCGCGGGCGGCTCGTCGTCCACCGCGAGGACGCGCAGGAAACCGGACGCGTTCACCGCACCCGTCCCGGTCCGCTCGCTCACGACCCTGCCCGCACGCCGGGGTGGAACTTCGGCACCCGCATGCTCACCTTCGTGCCCGAGCCCAGCCCGGTCTCCACGACCAGGCCGAACCGGTCCCCGAAGACCGAGCGCAACCGCTCGTCGACGTTGGAGAGGCCGACGTGCTGGCCCATGTCGTCGCCCGGGTCGCCGGTGCCGCGGGCCAGCTCGGCGATGCCGGCGGTCAGCGTGGTCGGATCCATTCCCACTCCGTCGTCCTCCACCGTGATGTGGCATTCGGCTCCCGCGTCCCGGGCCTCGATGCTCACCATGCCCGTGCCCGGCTTGCGGGACAACCCGTGGCGAACCGCGTTCTCCACCAACGGCTGGAGGCAGAGGAACGGCAGCGTCACCGGCAGCACCTCCGGGGCGATCTGCAGCCGCACCTGCAACCGGTCGCCGAACCGGGCCCGCTCGATGGTCAGGTAGCGGTCGATCGACCGCAGCTCCTCGGCCAGCGTGGTGAACTCCCCGTGCGCCCGGAACGAGTACCTGGTGAACTCCGCGAACTCCAGGATCAGCTCCCGGGCCCGCTCCGGGTCGGTGCGCACGAACGAGCCGATCGCGGTCAGCGCGTTGTAGATGAAGTGCGGGCTGATCTGCGCCCGCAACGCGCGGATCTCGGCGCGGGCCAGCCGCTCCCGCGACGAGTCCAGCTCGGCCAGGGCGAGCTGGTTGCCGGCCCAGTGCGCCGTCTCCAGGGTGGCCTGCACCAACCCCGGAGGCGGCGGGCTGTCGGCGACCGCCACCAGCGCGCCCACCACCCGGCCGTCCGCCCCCAGCAGCGGTGCGACCACCGCCCCGCGGACCGGGCAGTCGACCCGGTCACAGTGCAGTTCCTGCTCAGCCAGCACTGTCGAGCGACCGCTGTCCACCGTCCGCTGGGCCGCCGCGAGCAGTTGCTCTCCGTGGTGCGTGCCGCGCCCGTCGAGGGCCAGCAGCCGGTCGGCGTCGGTGAGCGCCAGCCCGACCGCGCCCACCAGCGCCCGCAGATGCCGTACGGCCTTCGCCGCGCCCGCCTCGCTCAACCCCGCTCGTAGCGGCTCGGCAGCCAGGCCGGCGGTGTGCAGCACCTCGTAGGTGGCCCGCTGGGTGGCGGTGGCGATGCCACGGCGGGCTCGCAGCCGCAGCACCGCCAGCAGGGCTGCGGTCAGCGCGGTGACGAGTGAGACGACGCCGACCACGGCGGAGAGGTTGGCAGCCACGCAGCGATCCTCGCCCCTGCGAGCCGGCGCGCCAACCCTCTAGTACGCGCCCTTGCGGGCGAGCACCACCCCGACGGTGCGCCACAGGATGCTCAGGTCGTACGCGAGCGACCAGTTGTCGACGTAGTAGAGGTCCAGTCGGACCGACTCGTCCCAGGACAGGTCGGAGCGGCCGGAGACCTGCCACAGCCCGGTCATGCCGGGGCGGACCAGCAGTCGGCGGCGTACGTCACCCAGGAAGTCACCGTCGTCGGCCGGCAGCGGGCGGGGCCCGACCAGCGACATCTCGCCCCACAGCACGTTGATCAGCTGCGGCAGCTCGTCCAGCGACGTGGCCCGCAGGAAGCGACCGACCGGGAAGACCCGAGGGTCCTCCTTCATCTTGAACAGCATGCCGTCGGTCTCGTTCCGATCGACCAGGCTGGCCAGCCGGTCCTCGGCGTTGACGTACATGGTCCGGAACTTCCACACCCGGAACGTGCGTCCCTCGTGCCCCACCCGGGGCTGGCGGAAGAAGACCGGCCCGGGGTCGGAGATCCGGATTGCCACGGCGATGGCCAGGAAGAGCGGGACCAGCAGCAGCAGGCCGAGACCGGCGGCGACCCGGTCCATCAGGTTCTTGGCCAGCAGCGCCGGCCCGGAGAGGGTCGGCTCCTCGACGTGCAGCAGCGGCAGACCCTCGATCGGCCGAATGTGCACCCGGGGGCCGGCGATGTCGGTGAGCTGCGGCGCGACCACCAGGTCGACGCCGGAGCCCTCCAGCTGCCAGGCCAGCCGGCGCAACTCACCCGGCTCCGCGCTGGCCGACCCGCAGACGGCGATGGTGTCCCCACCGACCTCACGGACCAGGGCCAGGACGTCGCGTCCGGCGTACACCGGAACCGGGGTCGGCATGCCCCGGGCAGCCGCGTACCCGTCGGTGATGTGGATGGCGACGGGCATCAGCCCGGCGGCCGGGCTGCGGGTGACCGCCGCGTAGACCTCCAGGCACTCGGGCAGGGTGCCGACCAGCACCATCCGGTGCGCGGCCTGGCCGGCCCGCCGCCGGATGTAGTGCAACGCCCACCGGGCGACAAAACGACCCCACAGGATCAACAGCGTCGCGCCGACCAGCGCCGTGCCCACGGTGAACCGGGAGAGCTGGGTCACGGTGGAGAAGGCGAGGAACGAGACACTCGCGGCCACGGTCACCGAGGCGCGGATCACCCGCTTGAACTCGTCCGGGCCGAGCCCCAGGTAGCGCCGGTCGTACGCCCGGTTGCTCCAGAGGATGATCACCCAGCCGAGCGGGAGCAGCAGGTAGGAGACGGTGTGGAACCACGTCGGGTCCTGCTGGGTGCCGGAGAACCCGGAGGCAGCCTGGTCGAAGAGCTGGATCGCGATCCAGCTGGCGAACGCCGCCGCGCCGAAGTCGAGCAGCAGCAGGATCGCGATGTAGGGGCGGTGCCAGCGGGAGACACGGCGTCGCGCCCTGGTCCATGCCGACCGAGGTACGCCGTTGTGGGACGGCGGCGTCGGCGGCTGGATCTCGAAGCTGTCGACGTGCCGCACGAGTCTGCTCCGGCCTTCGTTGGTTACCGGGCGCTGGAGGCTTGCCGTCACCTCACCCATGTCCTCCCGCATGACACGGGCCGCTCACTCGGCGTGAAGGCCCGGGTCGCCCACCGTCCCAGTCTCCCACGCGGCTTCCGACCGATCGTCGCCCCGAAGGAGATTGGCGACCGACGGTGCTGGCGGGATCTGGCCGGCTCCGCACCATTTCAGAAGCCGGGGACCGGGCCACTATACCGATGGATGCGCGCGTGGCGAGAAGGGCGGACCGGAGCTTCCGCTCACGGAGGGAGATTCCGCTCCGTAGTCCTGAAGTGCAATTACTCACCGTACGAGGCGAGACAACCGACGGTCAGCGAGCGGCTTGCCGCCGGTCTGGCAGGTGGGGCAGTACTGCAGGCTGGAGTCGGCGAACGACACCTCGCGCACGGTGTCCCCGCATACCGGGCAGGGCAGCCCGGTGCGCGCGTGCACCTTCAGCCCGGAGCGCTTCTCGCCCTTCAGCTCCGCGGCCCGCTGACCGAGGGACCGCTCGACCGCGTCGCCGAGGACCTGTCGGGTGGCGGCGTGCAGGGTGGCGATCTGGGCGTCGGTGAGCCGATCGGTGATCGCGAACGGGGACAGCTTCGCGGCGTGCAGGATCTCGTCGGAGTACGCGTTGCCCACCCCGGACAGCACCGACTGGTCGGTCAGCACCCCCTTGACCTGTCCCCGCCTGCTCCGCAGCCGCTCGGCGAAGGTGGGCAGATCCGCGGCGAGCGCGTCCGGGCCCAGCTTGGCCACCCCGGGGACCGCCGCGAGGTCGGTGACCAGATATGCGGCCAGCTTCTTCTGTGTGCCGGCCTCGGTGAGGTCGAAGCCGGACCCGTCATCCAGGCGTACCCGCACCGCGATCGGGCCCTTGCCCGGACGTAGCGGGGTGGTGGAGGGGAACGCCTCCCGGTAGTGCAGCCAGCCTGCTCGCGCCAGATGCACCACCAGGTGCAGGTCGCCCTCGAAGAGGACGTCGAGGAACTTGCCGTGCCGACCGGCGTCGACAACCGCCCGGCCGGCGACCTCGGTCGGCGCCGGTTCGTACGTCTTCAGGGCGCTGATCGCGGCGATCTCCAGCCGATCGACGCGCCGCCCCACCGCGCGCTGACGCAGGTAACCCGCGAGCGCCTCAACCTCCGGTAGTTCGGGCACGACACAACGGTAGCCTTCTTTCCCGTGAGCGTGAGGAATGAGCTTGCGAGTCCCCACCGCGAGCGCGAGGAGTGAGCTTGCGAGCCCCGCAGTCGCGAGCAACAGTCGGCACAGCCGCGAACGAAAGGCAAGCTCCGTGAGAATCGTGGTGGCACACAACCGGTACCGGGAAGCCCAGCCTTCCGGTGAGAACACGATCGTCGACTCGGAGATCGCTCAGCTCACCGCCGCTGGCGTCGAGGTGCTGCCCTTCATTCGCAGTTCGGACGAGATCCCGTCGATGTCGAAGGCGGCGAAGGCGCTGCTGCCGATCTCGCCGATCTGGGCGCCGCGCGCCCAGCACGATCTGAGCCGGCTGCTCACCGAGCACCGACCGGACGTTCTGCACCTGCACAACCCGTACCCCCTTATCTCGCCCTGGGTGGTGCGGACCGCGCACCGGCACGGTGTGCCGGTGGTGCAGACGGTGCACAACTACCGGCAGGTCTGCTCGTCGGGGATCTACTTCCGCGACGGCGTGATCTGTCAGGACTGCAAGGGTCGGGCGTTGGGTGTGCCGGCGATCAAGCACCGTTGCTACCGCGACTCGGCGGTGCAGAGCGCGCTGATGGCGACGACCCTGGCCGTGCACCGGGGCACCTGGCGCTCGGTGGATCGGTACATCGCGCTCACCTCGGCGATCGCCGATCACCTCCGCGAGTACGGCATTCCGGACGAACGCATCGTGGTGAAGCCGAACTCAGTACCCGATCCGGGTCGGCCGGTGCCGCTGGGTGACGGGTTCCTCTACATGGCCCGGCTCTCCCCGGAGAAGGGCGTCGACCTGCTGCTGGACGCCTGGCGCCGGCACCCGGTGGGTGCGCTGGGCACGCTGCGGATCGCCGGTGACGGTGAGCTGCGCCCACTCGTGGAGGCAGCCGCCGCCGAGCGACCCGACGTGGTCTACCTCGGTCAGCTCGACCGGGCCGGCGTGCAGGCCGCCGTCGAGGCGAGCGCGGTGGTGATCGTCGCCGCGATGTGGCACGACGTGCTGCCCACCGTGATCATCGAGGCGTTGGCGAGCGGTCGGCCGGTGCTCGGTACGGCGTTGGGCGGCATCCCGTACCTGGTCGGGGCCGACGCCCCGCACGAGCCCGCCGGCACCGGGCCCGCCGAGATCGCCTCCGCGGTCGCCGGGGGCGGCGGCGGGTCAGCCATGCCGGCGGGGATCGGTCTGGGCGAGGCCGGTTGGGTGGTCGCCCCGGAGCCGGCCGCGCTCGCTGCCGCGCTGCCGGTCGCCCGCGCCGGAGCGTCCGGGCTGACCCTGGCCGCCCGCGCCCGCTACGAGCGCATCTTCCACCCCGACGTGGTCACCAAGCAGCTCATCGACGTCTACGCGGGCCTGGCCCGGACCCCCAACCCCGTCTGAAC
>NZ_QGSY01000083.1 GCF_003857035.1 Micromonospora arida | reverse complement strand
GTACCCGCCCAGGTGAGGACCACTTCGTGACGCTCGACCCCACGACTGCCGAGCGCCGAGCCCTGATCACCGGGGCCACCGCCGGCATCGGCGCGGCGTTAACGCGACGACGGGCCGCCGACGGCTGGCACCTGGTGCTCGTTGCCCGCGACGCGGCGCGGCTGACCGAGTTGGCCACCGAGCTGGGTTCCACGTACGGGCGCGAGGTGGAGACGATCCCGGCGGATCTGTCCACCGACGACGGCTGCGCCACCGTGGAGCAGCGGCTCGCCGACGGCAGCCCGGTGCACCTGCTGGTCAACAATGCGGGGATCAGCCTGAACAAACCGTTCCTGCGCTCCACGGCGGAGGACGAGGCGCGACTGTTGCGACTCAACGTGCACGCGGTCATGCGTTTGACCCTGGCGGCGCTCCGATCGATGACTGAACGGCGAAATGGGGCAGTGATAAATGTCTCTTCGGTCGCCGGTTTCGGTACGGCCATGCCCGGATCGACGTACTCGGCCAGCAAGGCGTGGGTCACCAACTTCAGCGAGTCCGTCGGGCAGTCGGCGCGGCCGTTCGGCGTTCAGGTGATGGCCCTCTGCCCCGGTTACACCCGCACCGAATTCCATCAGCGGGCCGGCATCAACATGTCCAAGACGCCGGAGTGGCTGTGGCTGCGGGCCGAGGATGTGGTGGACGAAGCCCTGCGTGACCTGCGCAAAGGCAAGATGGTCAGCATCCCGGCGTGGAAGTACAAGGTGGTCGTCGCCGGCATGCGACACGCGCCGCGGCGGCTGCTCCAGGCGGTCGCGCGGGACACCCGCGGCCGGATCGGTCGCGACGAGCGCTGAGCTTCGACCGGCCCGTCGACCCCCAGGCGGTGGTGGGACGGCGTTGGCGCGCCGCTGTCGGGCCAGTTGCTGAGCGTAGTCGAGCATCGCCAGTCATCGGTTCCCCTCCGGGCTGATCAGGGTGGACCCCGCACGCGGCGTTCAGAGTTGCGCAGTAACCTCTATCGCCATGGGGGACCACGACGACCTGCGTAAATTCATTACCGACCTGGCTGTGGTCCACGGGCGGGTCGTGCTCTCGTCGGGGCGCGAGGCAGACTGGTACGTGGATCTGCGGCGCGTCACGCTCCATCACCGGGCCGCTCCTCTGGTCGGCCGGGTGATGCTCGACCTCACCGCCGACTGGGAGTTCGACGCCGTTGGGGGCCTCACCCTGGGCGCGGACCCTGTCGCGCTCTCGATGTTGCACGCCGCCGCTCCGACCGGCCGGGCCCTGGACGCCTTTGTGGTGCGCAAGGCGGGCAAGGCTCACGGTCTTCAGCGGCGGATCGAGGGACCGGAGGTGGCTGGCCGCCGAGTGTTGGCGGTGGAGGACACATCCACGACGGGCGGAAGTGTTTTGACCGCTGTCGAGGCGCTTCGCGAGGCCGGGGCGGAAGTCGTGGGCGTTGTGGTTATTGTTGATCGAGGCGCCGGCGACGCGGTGCGAGCCGCCGGATTGCCGTACCGGGCGGCCTATACGTTGGCTGACCTCGGCCTTGTGGCGTAAAAGTCTGCCGATTCGGATCTGCTGATATGCAGGCGGATCGATGCTGCTGGTGGAAGGATGGAATACGTGGGAACTGCGTTGGCCGAAATGACTATGCCTCAGATCTCGCCGCTAAACGGCGAGCCGATCGAACGTGCCGATGCCGAGCGTCTCGCCGGGGTCCTCAAGGCCCTTGCTGATCCTGCTCGGTTGCGGCTGCTCAGCCTGATCCAGTCGGCCCCCGAGGGCGAGGCGTGCGTCTGTGACCTGACGGCGCCGCTCGGCCTCTCTCAGCCGACGGTCAGTCATCACCTGCGCATCCTCACCGAGGCTGGCTTGTTGCAGCGGGAGAAGCGCGGTGTCTGGGCGTACTACAGCCTGGTCCCGAGTGCGATCGCGACGATCGCCGACCTGCTGACCCCGCCGCGTAAGCGGGCCACCAAGAAGGCCCGCTGACGTAGGCACTACACGCCGTCCCGAGCCGGGGCGGCGTCCGGTGGCGAGCCAGGGGTGGCGCCACCGGTGGTTGACACCTGCTCGTCCCCGGTCGCACCACCGGAGGCCGGGTTCGACATGCCGACGGCCGACCCCCTTGCCAGGGGGCCGGCCGTCGTCGTACCGCTCAACGGTCCTGACCGTGCTCCGGGCGCTGATGGCCGTGCTGGTGCCCGTCGTGGTCGAACGCCTCGCGGGCCGCCTCCACGGCACCAGCGGCACTGGCCGCCGCGACCACAGCGACCGCCTCGCCGCGCTTACGAGCCCGCCTGTCGCGCAGGAACTCGAAGAAGATCGGCAGCACCGAGATCAAAATGATCAGGGCCACCACCGGCAGGATGTAGCGGTCGATCTTGTCGCCGATGGCCTGGTAGATCTGCTCAGCCAGCAGGTAGCCGATCAGCAGGATGCCGTCCACCCAGAGCACCGCGCCGACGATGTTCCAGAGCAGGAACTTCCTGGCCGGCATGCCGAGCGCGCCCGCGACCGGGTTGAGGAACGTCCGGACGATCGGAATGAAGCGCGCCAGCACGACGGCCTTCGCCGGGCCGAACTTCTGGAAGTAGTACTCGGCCTTCTCCACGTACTCCTTCTTGAAGAGTCGCGAGTTCGGCCGCTCGAACATCGGCCGGCCGTACCGCGCGCCGAGCCAGTGCCCCAGCTGGGCGCCGGCGATCGCGCAGATCGGCCCACCGATCAGCAGGCCGGCAAGCGAGAGGCGGGTGCCGTCGCCGAAGATCGCGTCCGCCACCGGTGACGAGGCGACCCCGGCGAGGAACAGCAGCGAGTCACCCGGGAAGAAGAAGCCCACCAGCAGGCCGGTCTCGGCGAAGAGGATCACCCACACGCCGATCAGCCCGAAGGTCTGCAACAGATCCTTGGGATCGAGCGGGTTCAGGGCGACGCTCTCCACGAGAGCGCGGGTCTTCTCAGCTGTGTCCACGGCCACAAAGGGTACCGAAGCCCAGGGCCCCGGCCGCGCCGGACCGGCCCGTCACCACCCGCCCGCGTCGTGGGGTCCGACGACAGAGTCCCCGCGCCCTGGGGTCCAACCGACAGCGTCCCGGCGTCGTGGGGTCCAACGACGGTGCCCCGCCGACCGTGGTGGTCGACGGGGCACCGGTGGTGCGGGATGGGTCAGGCGACGAAGCGGGTCCGGCGGCGCTTGGCCACCAGGTAGCCGCCGGCGCCCGCGGCGAGCAGCAGCGCGCCGAGGCCGGCGATCAGCCCGGTGGACTGACCGGTGATCGGCAGGGTGCCGCCGTCACCGTCACCGTCGCCACCGCCCGTGCCGCCGGCCACGTTGACCAGGATCTTGGCGACGTCGTTGGCCGGCTTCAGGTCCTCGGTGAAGCCGTCGCACTCGCACTTGGCGTTGATGGTGACGGTGCCCGCCGCGTTCTCGATCACCTTGTCGATCCGGAGGCCGATGTCGACCAACTGCTTCTCACCGACACCGATGAAGATGTCCGGGTAGCAGCGGTAGAGCTTCGCGCCCGGCTTGCCGGCGTTCTCCCAGTCCTGCTCGTCGCCGTTGAGCGGCGCGCAGAACTCG
This sequence comes from Micromonospora arida, assembly GCF_003857035.1. Classification (GTDB taxonomy): domain Bacteria; phylum Actinomycetota; class Actinomycetes; order Mycobacteriales; family Micromonosporaceae; genus Micromonospora; species Micromonospora arida. Next base: position 10,248 of record NZ_QGSY01000083.1, on the reverse strand, counting down.
GGAACCTCGACTGCGGTGGTGCCCGCCGGAACGGCGATGTCGATCTTGGTGACCGGCGTGCCCGAGCGGCCGAAGTCCAGAGCGGCCGGGCCGTCGTTGCGGACTCCGACGGAGGCCGTGACCACGTCGCCGGCCTTGCCGGTCAGCTGGCCGCCGACCGCCACCAGGTCCGTGCCGTTCTTGCCGGTGACCTTGACGTTCATGCCGGACCAGTTGTTCATCGGGTCGGTGTCAGCCTGGAAGCCGCGCGCCCCCATCTCGGACGGGACCTCCGGAAGGCTCAGGACCGGACCGTTACCGGGCTTCCCAACCGAGATGCCCCCGGCCTGGAGGTAGGCGTTGAAGTCCTCGAACTCGGCGATCGTCATCCAGTTGTAGTAGCCGTACTCGCTGCCCGGCGCGTAGGTGTCCTTGCCGAGCACGTAGGACAGCGAAACCGAGCGGGCCTTGCCGGCGGCGGTTACCTCGTCGAAGGCGCAGGTCCGCAGGTGACCGTCCTCGTAGGTGCAGTTGCTGTACTGCTTGTCGGGGCGGATCGCGTAGTCGAGGTCGAAGACCGCGACCGCTCCCTTGGCGGTGGTCTTGCCAGCGTTGCTGAGCGTCAGCGGAGCGCTGAACGTGCCGCCAGGAGCGGACGAGATGTTGGTTTCCTCGCCCGGGGCAGCCAGGTCGACGCCCTCGCCGATCCGCAGCTTGGCGGTGTGGCTGGCCGGAGCGAGGCCTTCGGCGCTGACCGTGACCTTGAGGTTGCCGGTGTCGCCGTCGGCAGCCTTCGCGGCCGGCGTCAGGGCCACCTCGAAGAGGCCGCCGAAGGCCCACTCCTCGAGACCGATCTCGAAGGGGTCGGTGCAGACCAGAACGCCGGCCTCCGGCGACTTGCAGTCGAAGCTCGACGATTCGGGCTTGACCTGGACGACACCGCTCAGGTCCCGGTAGTCGTAGGTGACAGTGAGGCCTTCGACCACCACCGGCTCGGAGGCGAACAGGAGGGGGGAGTCGATCTTGCCTTCGGACTCCGCAGCAATCGTGGTGTCGCTGAAATAGACGCCCAGTTCGATGGGCGCCTCCGGGGCGGCGACGGCCGGGCTGGCGGAGGCAGCGACGAACGCGCCTGCTACGCCCAGTCCGGCGAGCCAACGCCGGGTGGAGTGGGTGAGCATGAGGGGGTTCCTCCAGTTGGGGGATCAGGTGGAGCCTGCGGATCTTAAGGAATCGCTAAGGCTGATTGCAGCCCTCGGAGCCGTCGACTGGATAAGACCAACCAAAAGGTTGATCAGAGTCACCGCAACGTTCGGTCGGTCCGCTTCCGTCATCTGTGGCAGGAACCCCCGGGAGGTGCAGTGACGTACGAGGAGTTCGCGGACGCGCGGCTGGCCCCGCTACTGCGGTACGCGGTGATGCTGACCGGCGAACCACACCAGGCTCAGGATCTGGTCCAGGAGACCATGGTCCGGGTCCAGCTCAACTGGCGTCGGGTCGCCCGCGCGGACTCGCCCGAGCGTTACGTACGCCGGATGCTCACCAACCAGTACGTCGACTGGCGGCGCGGCTCGTGGGTGCGCCGGGTGCTGCTGCGCGGGGAGCCCGACGCATCGGTGCCGGTGCCCACCGACCACGCCCAGTCCGCCGTGGACCGGGACCAGGTCTGGTCCTGGCTGTCCCGGCTGCCGCGTCGGCAGCGGGCTGCTCTGGTGCTGCGCTACTACGAGGACCTGCCCGACGTCGAGATCGCCGACATCCTCGGCTGTGCCGTCGGGACCGTCCGTTCGTCCATCTCCCGGGCCCTGGCCACGCTCCGGGCCGAGTACGTGGAGGCGTGAACATGATCGAGGATGACCTGCATGCCGCGTTCGCCCGGCACGAACCGTTGACCCCGTCGACCGGCCCGCTGCGGGTCGCGATCGACCGGCTCGCCGCTGTCCGCCGTCGTCGCCGGCAGCGGTTCCAGGCCGCTGGTGTCACGCTGGCCCTGCTCGGCGCGCTCGGAGTCGGGGTGCCGCAGCTGCGACCCGATCGACCAGCTGCGGATCCGTTGATGTCGGGAAAACCGGCTGACGCGCAGTCCGGGGCGCTGAATGTCCTGCTGCTCGGCGTGGACGGATTCGGCGAGCAACCGCCGTACCGGTTGGCGGACTCCGTCCTGCTGGTGCACATCCCGGCGGACCGGAGCCGGCCGTACCTCATCTCGTTGCCGCGCGACCTGGAGGTGTCGATCCCCGGCCGGGGGATCGACAAGCTGAACAGGGCGTTCCACAGCGGTGCCGGCGAGCCCCGGCCCGACCTGGACGCCGGCTACGACCTGACCCGCCAGGTGGTCGCCGACCTGACCGGGGTACGCGTCGACGCCGGCGCGGTGCTCACCTTCGCCGGGCTGCGCCGGATCACCGACGCTGTCGACGGGGTGGAGGTCTGCCTACCGGAGGAGGTTCGTTCCTGGCACACCCGCCGGGTCTTTCCGGCCGGCTGTCAGCGGCTCGACGGAGCTTCCTCCGTGGACCTGCTGCGGCAACGGCGGTACCTGCCCGATGGTGCGTTGGACCGGGACCGTAACGCCCAGCGCTATGTCGCCGGGTTGATCCGAGCGGCGGTCGCCAAGGACGTGCTGACCAATCCGGTGCGGCTCAACGCACTGCTGTCGGTCCCCGGTAAGGGTCTGGCGGTCGACGACGACGGCCTGCCACTGACCAGGCTGGTGGCGGTGCTGCCCAAGCTGAAGAGCGTCGACCCGGTGGGGCTCAGCCTCCCGGTCGGCCAGCCGGTGGATGACCGTACGTTGCTGCCGCTGGACCCGAAGCAGGGCCGGGCGTTCCTCGCCGCTCTGCGCGAGGATCGGTTGGCGCAGTGGGTGGCGCAGCACCCGGAGCAGGTCAACCCCGCACGATGACGGACGGGGAATTCGCGACGGTGCCCCGCCGTCCAGCTAGGGGACGGCGGGGCACCGGTAGGCGGGGTCGGTCAGGCGCCGAAGCGGGTGTCGCGGCGCCGGGCGAGCAGGTAGCTGCCCACACCGGCGAGGAGCAGCAGGCCGCCGATGCCGGCGATCAGGTTGGTGGGGGCGCCGGTGATGGGCAGCGAACCACCGCCACCGCCACCGCCACCGCCACCGTCGCCTTGGCCACCGCCGCCCTGGGCCGCGTTGACCACGATGGTGGCCCTGTCGTTGGCCGGCTTGATGTCGTCCTGGAAGCCGCCGCCGGCGGGGCACTCGCACGGCGCGTTGACCCGTACCGCGCCGCGGGCGTTGGGAATGACCTTGTCGATGCGCAGCCGGAACTTCATGGTGTACGTCTTCCCGGCCACCAGGAGCATCTCCGAGGCGCACAGGTACGTGCGGGTGGCGTCCTGCCGCAACCAGCAGTTGCCGGGGACCTCGACGGCGGTGGTGCCCGGCGGTAGCTCGACGTCGGTGTGGGTGGCGGCCTCGTACTCTTCGCTGACGTTGTCGAGCGTCGCCGGGCCGTTGTTCCGGAAGCCGACGGTGGCCGTGACGACGGTGCCGGCCGTGCCCTTGAGCGTGGCGCCGATCGCCGCGAGGTCGGTGCCGTTCGTGCCGGTCGCCTTGACGGTCCACCCGGTGTATTCGTTGCCCGGACCGACGTCGGTCTGGTCGGCCTGCCGCGTTGCTCCGGGCGCCTTGGCCAGAGTCAGTTTCGGGCCGCTGCCGGGGGTGGCCGCCCGGGCGCCGACTGCTTCCCGCACCCGGGTCAGGTCCTCGAAATCGGCAACGGTCATGAACTGGGCGTAGCCGGAGTGGTTGGCCGGCGCGTAGGTGTCCTTGGCGAGTTCGAGGTTCAGCGTGGTGGCCAGCCCGGTGCCCACCGGGATGTCCACGTCGAACTGGCAGGAGACCAGGTGGCCGTCGGAGTAGCTGCAGTTGCTGAACCGGTCCTTGGTCCGGATCGAGTAGGGGAGGTCGAAGACCGTGACGAATCCGGTGACGGTCTTGTCGCCGGCGTTGACCACGACCAGCGGCACCGTGAACTTCCCCCCCGGCTTGGCGGAGAGGCTGGTGAACTCCCCGCCGGCCAGGTCGACGCCCTCGCCGACCCGGACCCGGGAGGTGTAGCTGCCGCGCCGTCCCCCGGCCGCCTGGAAGCTGACCGCGACGTCGCCGGAGTCGCCGAGCTGCGCATCTTCGGTGAGGCCGAGGTGCACCCGCTTGGCCCCGTTGCGGTAGATCCCGCTGCCGAGCGGCGGCATCTCGTACAGGACGACATCGGCGGGCTCTGTGCAGACGAGAACGCCCGGCTCCGGCGCGGTGCACTTCTGGCCGTCGGCAGGAGTCACAGTGATCTTGTCGGCCAGGGAGCGGTAGTCGTACCGCACGGAGACGTCGCTGAGGACCGTCGGCTCATCGGCGTACAGCAACAGGCCGCGGATGGTCGCCTCCGAGCCGATGGCAAGGGTGGCGTCCTGGAAGTAGGGCTCGATCGCGGGTGCGGCGACGGCGGGGGTGGCGGAGGCGGCGATCAACGCGCCTGCGGCGCCGAGCCCGGTCAGCCAGCGGAGCGAGTGCTTGAGCATGGGGGTCCTCCCGTGGGGATGCAGGTGGCGCTCGTCCAACTTAGGGACGCCACGACCCCTCCGGTAACCCTCTCGGATCGATATTTGTCTAATGACCCGAACGGGTGAACACCCCTGTCGCAATGGGCAGCCGGAATCAGCGGTAGTCGTCCTCGTCCCCGGTGACCACCCGGGCCTGCTCCATCGCGTCCCAGTCGTCGACCTCCAGGCCGCGGTGCGGCTCACTGTCGACGTCGGCCGGGCCGGCGACCGTCGCCTGATCGACAGCGTCGGCCGGGTCCGTCTCGGGGTCGCGTTCGTCGGGCGTGAGGTGGTCGCCGGGGGTGAAGTCCTCGTCGGGCTGACCCATCGTCCCTCCCGGGGGTCTCGGGGCACGGTTCCCACCCACCGTACGGGCTGGGCGGGCACACCGCCCGGAAGCGGAGTAGGCGGAATCAGCCCTCGGCGACGCGACCCGATGCCAGGATGGTGCCGTGGGCTTCCTCATCAGACTGGCGATCACCGCCGTCGCTTTGTGGATAACCACGCTGATCGTGCCCGGGGTGGACGTGCACGGCCGCTCGGGTGGCAACACAGTGCTCACCCTGATCGTGGTGGCGCTGATCTTCGGCGTGATCAACGCGGTGCTCAAACCGGTGATCCGGGTCGTCGGTTGCGTGTTCTACCTGCTGACCCTGGGCCTGTTCGCGCTGGTGGTCAACGCGTTGCTGTTCATGCTCACCGACCGGATCGCCAGCGGGCTCGACCTGCCGTTCCAGGTGGACGGATTCTGGCCGGCGTTCTGGGGAGCCATCGTGATGACCGTGGTGACCTGGTTGATCAGCGTCATCGTGCCGGACAACCTGGACCGCCGGTGAACGGCTAGCACCCGGGTCGGTTGTTCCGGCGCACCTCACCTACGGGATACTTCCGGGTGGAGGACAGCGCGGTCCGGCGCACAAATGAAGAACAGCGGCCAGCACGGCCGAGAGTGGTAAGTAAGGAGCGCATCACATGCCCATCGCTTCCCCCGAGGCTTACGCGGAGATGCTGGACCGCGCCAAGGCTGGCCGGTACGCGTACCCCGCGATCAACGTGACCTCCTCCCAGACGCTGAACGCAGCGCTCAAGGGCTTCGCCGACGCGGAGAGCGACGGCATCATCCAGGTCTCCACCGGTGGCGCCGAATACCTCTCCGGCCCCTCGATCAAGGACATGGTCACCGGCGCGGTCGCGTTCGCCGCTTACGCGCACGAGGTCGCCAAGAAGTACTCGGTGAACATCGCCCTGCACACCGACCACTGCCCGAAGGACAAGCTGGACGGGTTCGTGCGTCCGCTGATGGGCATCTCGCAGGAGCGGGTGAAGCGCGGCGAGGAGCCGCTGTACCAGTCGCACATGTGGGACGGCTCGGCCGTGCCGGTCGCGGAGAACCTGCAGATCGCCGCGCAGCTGCTCGACGAGGCCGCCAAGGCCAAGATCGTCCTTGAGATCGAGGTCGGTGTCGTCGGTGGCGAGGAGGACGGCGTCGAGAACGCCATCAACGACAAGCTCTACACCACCACCGATGACGGCCTGGCCATGGTCGAGGCGCTCGGCCTCGGCGAGAAGGGCCGCTACATGGCGGCGCTGACCTTCGGCAACGTGCACGGCGTCTACAAGCCGGGCAACGTCAAGCTGCGTCCGGAGATCCTCAAGCAGATCCAGGACGCCGTCGGCGCCAAGTACGGCAAGGACAAGCCGCTCAGCCTGGTCTTCCACGGCGGCTCGGGCTCCCTGCTGAGCGAGATCCGTGAGGCTCTGGACTACGGCGTGGTGAAGATGAACATCGACACCGACACCCAGTACGCCTTCACCCGGCCCGTCGTGGACCACATGCTCCGCAACTACGACGGCGTGCTGAAGATCGACGGCGAGGTCGGCAACAAGAAGCAGTACGACCCGCGCGCCTGGGGCAAGGCCGCCGAGGCCGGCCTGGCCGCCCGGGTCGTCGAGGCCTGCGAGCACCTGCGCTCGACCGGCACCACGATGACCAAGTAACGACGTCCCACCCCGACGGCCGGCTCCCCGCACGGGGGGTCGGCCGTCGTCGTCAGTTCGTCAGCAGGCGTACGGCCTCGCGAACGTCGTCGGTGAGGTGAATCGTCGACGACAGGTCACCGAACGGGGACGCGGCCAGCAGCGGACGCAACAGCGCCTCCACCGGCAGCTCGACGGTCCAGTAGGCGCGGTCCAGGAAGATGTAAGCCCCGCTGGCCCCGTCGGTGCCGTAGTAGGTCTTGGTGGCCGCCTGGAACACCTCCTGCACCGTGCCCGCCCGCCCCGGCGCGAAGACGATGCCGCCCCGGGCGAGGCGCAGGATGGTGTCCTCCCGGATCGCGTTCGAGAAGTACTTCGCGATCCGCCCGGCGAACAGGTTCGCCGGCTCGTGCCCGTACAGCCAGGTCGGAATGGCCAGACCACCCGCACGCGCCCAGCCCAGGTCGTCGCCACGTTGCCGGGGCACCCCCGCGTACCGCTGGCGGACCGTCAGCGCCGTGGCCGTGTACCGGTGGTGGTCGGTGAAGTCGGGGGCGGTGGCCAGCAGGTCGATCGCCGCCGTCACATCGGTCGCCGGCCGGTCCGCCAGGTAGGCGCCGAGGTTCGCGGCCTCCATCACACCCGGGCCGCCGCCGGTCACCACCAGCCGGTCGGCCCGCGCCAGCTCCCAACCCAGCACGGCCGCCATCCGGTACGCGGGACTGCCGCGCCGCACCGCGTGCCCGCCCATGATGCCCACCACCGACTGCGGCCCGTGTGCGGCCAGCCAGACCCGGGTGGCGTCGGCCAGCGCGTTGTCCACGCCGTGGTCGTGCAGCCGCTGACCCAGCGCCTCCTTGACGTCCGGCAGCGCGCCGCCGTGCGCCCGGTAGTGGTCGTACACCCGGGTGTCGTACATCCCGGTGAACCCGCCCTCGGCGAACCCGGCGGCCAGGTCGTCCGGGGTGTAGAGGTGCGTCGGCTGGGTCGGGTACGGCAACCCGGAGAACGGCGGCACCACGTTCGCGCCACGCCGGACCAGGTCGGCGCCCACGTCCCGGGACGCGAACCGGCAACCGACGAAGAGGGTGCCGGCGACGTCGACGCCGGTCAGGTCGGGCACCGGCGCGAGGTCGAGCCGCAGGCCCTGCACGGTCAGCCCGGTCAGCCGACCGGTGGTCAGCTGTTGGTCGAACTCGGCCTGGGTCTGAATCTCACCGGCGTGCAGGTGCGGCTCGATGACGTCCGCGGGAGGTGGGGTCGGCACCCGGCCATCCTGCCCCTCCGCCAGGGCCGGTCAAACCTCGGGCCAGGGGTGGAACCGACAGGAGCCCGATGGTCGTGGCCACCGGGCTCCTGCATAACCGGTTCCTGGGGAGGCTCCGGACTATTAGTTGTAGTGGAAAACACCAGGCAGCGGCATAGGCCGCAGGCGTGACCAACTCCTCAGCCGTTCAGCGGGACACGTCGGCCGACCCGCTCGCGTGTCGCCCTGTCCAGCGGGTTGAATGGGGCGATGCAGAACCTTTTGCCAGAGCCACCGGCCACCCGCCTGCCCGTGAACGACGAGGCCGACGCCGCCCTGGCCGCCGCCGACGAGGCCGGCACCGATGAGGCGTACGCCAACGTGGCGGCCGGCTTCCCGACCTACAGCGCGGCCTGGGCGGAGCTCGCGGCGCGGGCGTTCGCGCAAGGCCAGGTGGTGACGGCGTACGCGTACGCCCGCACCGGCTACCACCGGGGGCTCGACCAGCTGCGCCGCAGTGGTTGGAAGGGACACGGCCCGGTGCCGTGGTCACACGAGCCCAACCGGGGCTTCCTCCGCTGCCTCTACGTGCTGTCCCGCGCTGCGGACGAGATCGGCGAGGCCGACGAGGCGGCCCGCTGTGCCCAGTTCCTGCGCGACTGCGACCCGGCAGCGGCGGACGCGCTCGCGAGCAACTGACCCCGCCCCGACGGCCGGCCCGACATCGGGCCGGCCGTCGGCGGGTCTGGGCTTTGACGCAGGCCCTAAAGCCCTTCGGCGACCGCGGCGGCGATCTTCAGCCAGGCGTCCCGGGTGGCCGAGGAGAGCCCGCCGTACCGGATCGGCTCGCCGCTGTCGATGAGCCGCTCGTACGGGGCCAGCAGCACCGCCCGGGTGCGGGCCGCGAAGTGCTCCTGGATGGCCGGCAGGTCGATCTCCTTGCGGGACGGCGGCATCGACACCACAGTCACGGCCTGACGGACCAGCCGTTGCCGGCCGCTCTGCTCCAGGTGGTCGAGCATCCGGGCGGCGGTCTCGGCGGAGTCGTTACGGGCCGACATGGTGACCACCAACTGGTCGGTGGCGTCCATCGACGCCTGCCAGTTCTGCGCCCGGACGTTGTTCCCGGTGTCCACAAAGATCAACTTGTAGAACCGGCTGACCACCTCCCGGATCTCGGCGAACGCGGCAGCCGTCAACATCTCGCCACCGGTCGCCGACTCGTCCGAGGCCAGGACGTCGAACATCCCCTCGCCCTGCGAACGGACGTACTGCGACAGGTCGCCGACCCGCCCGTGCGCGCCCTGGAACTGCCCGAGGTCACGCAGCATGTCCCGCACCGTGCGGGAGTGGAAGTCCTGCTGGGCGCGCATCCCGAGAGTGCCCTGGGTCTCGTTGTTGTCCCAGGCCAGCACGTAGCCGCCGCGCTTCTGACCGAACGTCATCGCGAGCAGCAGGATGGCCACCGTCTTACCGGCGCCGCCCTTCGGGTTGACCACGGTCACCTGCCGCAGGCCGCCGAAGTTGCGGCGCACCATCTCGATGTCCCGCTTGAGCTCCTGCTCGTGCCGCCCCGGAGAGAGCCGGAGCAGGCCCATCTTGTTGACCACCGCGCGTACACCCATGGTCGCCACCGGGTCGGCGGGTCGAACCTGGCGGCGTCGGGCGAAGTCCTCGGCGGTCGGTGCGGCGGTGGTGTCCGGTGTCCAGCTGGCGTCCGGGTATGCGGTCGCGTCCGGGTACGCGGGGGCCGGCATCCGGGTCACCCCGTCGGCCTCCTGGTACGGCTGCCCGGGCGTGCCGCCGGGCGAGCCCTGCTGCCAGGGCGGTGGGTACCAACCCGGCGAGGGCGGGAACGGCCCGGGCGGCGTGCTCGCCGGCCCGTCCTGCCCAGGAGCGTGCTGCGGTGCGGCAAGGCCGTGCGGTGGGTTGCTGAACTGCGTCACGTCCGGCGGCGGCGGAATCTGCGCCGGGCCGGCCTGGCCGGGGATGGTCGGGGTGAACGGCTGCCCGGGGTATGCCTGCGCGGGACCGGCGTGCGGGACGACCGGCGGAGGCGGAATCGGGGGCGTCGCGCCGGCCTCGTCCTGAGCGGGCGCGGCCGTGCCGGCCGGGCGTTGCGGCGGGTACGCCCACGGCGACTCGGCAATCGGCCGCGCCGGCCCGTCAGCCGGCCCGTCCGCACCGGGCCCACCAGCCTGCTGCCCCGGCTGGCCAGGCTGTGCTGCCGGCCCACCAGCGGTCCCGCCAGCCTGTGGTGTCGGCCCGCCAGTCTGTGGTGTCGGCCCGCCAGGCTGCGGTGCCGGCCCGCCAGCCTGGGGTACGGGCCTACCAGGCTGCGGTGCCGGCCCGGCCGCCGCGAGGGCTGCGGCCGAGGAGTCTGCCGGCGCGGGGCCGGCGGCCGTCGGGCTGTCGGTGGCGTTCGGGTTGGCGGCGGACGCGGTGGCCGCTGGGACGGGCCGGTCGGTGGCTGCGGCCGT
>NZ_QGSY01000114.1 GCF_003857035.1 Micromonospora arida | reverse complement strand
GCCCGACGCCGCGCCGCCCGACGCCGTGCCGCCCGACGCCGTGCCGCCCGACGCCGTGCCGACCGACGCGGCGCCGACCGACGCCGCCCCGGCCGACGCCGCTCGATCAGACGCCGCTCGGCCAGACGCGTCCTCAGCTGACGCCGCGCGTACCGACGCCGACCGCGCTGACGCGCCGCCGACCAGCACGCAGACGGCCGACGCGGCAGGGGCGGCGACGCTCGGCGGCTGAGTGGGCCGGACGGCGCCGCGGCTCACATGTCGCCGGGTGTCGCCGGGAGGAGGGCACGGATCCGGTCGAAGGTGGCCACCGGGTGCGCGCCGACACCTGGCAGGACCAGGCCCAGGCAGTACGGGGAGACCTCACCGGTGGGTTCAGCCTGAACGATGAAGACCGGCGCGCCGACGTACCCCGGCGGCAGCTCGGTGGTGATCAGCACGGCGTCCCCGTCGCGGACCACCCGCTCGATCGCGACCTCCAGCGGCCGCGACCCGTCTTCGCGTACCCCATGGGCCAGCACGAAGGCGGAACTGGCGTCGGCGCCGAGGCGGGCGACCACCTCGGGCCCGGCGGCGATCCCCGCCGGCACCGGCTGGACGCGCCACCGCCAGCCGCCGTCGCCGGCATACCGGTGCAGGCCAGCGGTCGGCAACACCGCGACCCCGTCGCCTGCGAAGCGGGCCCAACCGGGCACGATCTCGGCCTCGGTTATGACGGCCGGGGCCACCCCCGCCGGCTCGGTGACGCTGGCCCGCAGGCCCAACTCACCAGCCGAACCGACCACCAGGTCGGCCGCCGTCAGCAGCGACTCCCCCACCGGGTCGTCGCCGCCCCGGAAGAAGAACGCGGTACCGAAGTCGCCCGATGACCGGTACGGCAGGATGGCGCGACCGACGACCTGGCACAGCTCGTAGGCGACGTCGCTCTCGGCGTCGGAATCCAGCAACACCAGCCAAAGGTACGGTCCACGGCCAGGCCGCTCCGCGGTAACCCGGATGCCCGCTACGGGGCGGACGTGAGACTCTGCTCGGCAACGTGGACGCGGGCACCCTTTTCACCGTCGGGCAGTGGGACGGCGGTACCCTCTGGGCGCGACATCCACGCCACACGCGCCCGTAGCTCAGCGGATAGAGCAGGGGACTTCTAATCCCAAGGCCGCAGGTTCGAATCCTGCCGGGCGCACCACCGCTGACTTGCAGCTTCCGCTCCAACGAGAAAACTCACCACGGCCACGGCCGTGTCTGGAGAGTTGGTCATCCGGAAGCCGCAGGCACGAGACCACAATCGAGCGCTGCCGCCAGGCCCGCCCGTCCAGATGACCGAGACCTTTCCCGAGACGACAGACGGCCCCTGCCCTGAGGGGAGGGACCGTATGGCGCTCGGCTTCACCGTGCGGCCAGGCCCGCGCGGAGGGTTTGCTCAGCCCTGCTGGTGGCGCTCATTGCGTCGAAGGGCCTCTTCGAGTTGGTCCTCAAGAATGATGATCCGGCAGGCCGAGGCAATGTCCGTGCCCTGGTCGCACATCTCCCGAGCTCGCGCGGCAAGGCGCAGTTGGTAGCGGGAGTAGCGGCGGTGCCCTCCACCGGAGCGCTGCGGGTCGATCAGTTTCGCGTCGCCGAGTCGGCGTAGGAAATCCTGCGAGCAGCCGATGATCTCGGCGGCGCGGCCCATCGTGTAGGCGGGGTAGTCCTCATCGTCGAGCATGTCGTCGGGTTGAGCCATGGAACCTCCATCACGAGGGCCCCGGTGCTCGGAAGCACCGGGGCCCAAGGGTTGTGGGTCAGGAACACCATCTACCGACAGAACGTCGGCTTGTCTTGTCCACACCGGCCGTCAGTGACGGCTTCGGGTGCGAGGATCGCATAAGCGTGACCGGAGACCACCTCTCGTTCGAGGGAAACTGCGGTGTCCGCGCCCAGCCCACAAGTGCGACTGGCTGCGGGCGATCCAACGGTGTAATGCCCTCCCTTGCCTCTGATTTCCTCTGCTGCACTCCGTGCTGTCCGTCGGTGTCCGAGCCCCACGCAACTTCATGGCCCCGACACGTACGACGAACTCTTCTCACCTCGGGTGAAGCCCTGAACAAGCGTTGGCCCCACCCGCTGTCACACGCATTCCTGCGCACTGCCGAACTGCGGCAAATCTCTGCCGCCGAGCTGAGCAGGGCTTGCAAGATCCTTGGCCCCACTCCTTCGCCCTCGTGCGGGGCGGCAACGTCAGCGTCTTTGTTGGCTCTGTTCTCGACCACAGAAACGCTAGTTGATGACGGTGCGAATGTCTAGCGCTTCGAACATAGATTTTCTCCGAGGACGGAGATAGCCCCGCTGGCGCACAGCTGTCTCCTGGCGCTCAGCACCAGCACCAGCACCAGCACTGCGTTGATAGCGTCGGGCCGTGTCGATGTTCCGCACCCCGCAGGTGATCCTCTTCAGCGAGGACGTCTCCCGCGCCGCCGAGTTCTACGCCGGTCTCGGCTTCACTGAGACCTTCCGGGTGCCGGCCGAGGGCGAGCCGATCCACATCGATCTCGTCCTCGACGGCTACAAGATCGGCGTCGCCTCGGTGGCCTCCACCCGCGACGATCACGGGCTCGACCCCGTACCCCATGGCCAGCGGGCCGCGGTGATCCTCTGGACCGACGACACCGCCGCCGCGTACGCCGAACTCACGGCGAACGGCGCGCCAGCACTGGCCGCACCGCATCGGTGGCTCGATCGCCTGCTGATCGCCTGGACGGCCGACCCGGACGGCAACCCGGTCCAGATCGTCCAACAGCTCTAGCGCGCAACCCGGTGATGACGTGCCGCAGCGGGGCATCTACGTCAGCGACAGGTAGGCGCGTCACGACGGCCCTGCCCGGCAGAAAGTTCCCGCCGGGTGTCTACGGGCTGGCCGGCCTACGGCGTCAATAGGGCGTGACGTTCGAGGAGTACGCGTTCGCTCGCACCTCGGGTCCGGTTCGACGGTGCCCACCGCTGCGTCGTGCCGTTCCGGCTGGAGTCGCTGCCGCCCGACGGACGGCTGCTGGAGTGCTCGGTCACGCTCGGCCGGTCGGCGCGGGACTCCTTCGTCGAGGGCTCCCTGGTGGTCGGTGACGCATCCGGCCGTTGGCTGACCGTTCGGGCGCAACTCGCCCCGGCCGGCGACGACGCCCGGCGCGGAGATCTTGTCGCCGGCCCCTACCGGGCCCGCCGGCAAGGCAGGGACGTGCTGGAGATGGTGGTCAAGCCCTGCCACGTCGAGGCGTTCCGCAAGGGTCGGGGAAACGGCTACACCGAGGCGGAGGGCTTGGCGATCCTCGGCGGGTACCAGCCGGCCCGCGATCTCGACCGCCCGGACAGCTGGTGACGGCGTGCTCAGGCTGAGGCTACCGCCACGCAGAACTCGTTGCCCTCCGGGTCGGCCATCACCACGTGTTCCTGGCCGAACTCTGCCAGGACCCGTCCGCCGGCCTGCGTCAGCCGTTCGGCCTCGGCCCTGATCCGCGCCCACCGCTCGTCGGGGCTGCCGTGGCCGGGCACCCGGATGTCGATGTGGAGCCGGTTCTTCGCCGTCTTGGGCTCGGGCACGTTGAGGATGGAGAGGTACGGGCCGACGCCGTCCGGGTCGCACAGCCACGCGCCATGCTCGGGAAGGTCGTCCTCCGGCAGGTCGAACTGCGCGTGCCACTCCTCGCGGGTGGCGAAGGGCGGTGGTGGTGGTTCGTCGATGTAGCCCAGGGCCGTCTTCCAGAAGGCGGCGAGCACCTGTGCGTCGGTGGAGTCGAGGGTCAGGGAGATCCGAGCTGCCATGGCCGGGACGGTAGCGCGTACCTCCGACGTTAGACGGGCCCCAGCAGGGCGACCAGCGCGTCGTCGCCCTGGCCGAGTTGCGCCCCACCCGTCGCTGAAGCGACCAGGAACCGTCGGCAGCCGTCGAGTTCCACGTGCCGGTCGGGGCCTCTCCCGTCGAGTGGGCGCAGCACCGCGAAGCGGGTCGCCGGGGTGGCGCAGTCGACCACCGCCCGGCGGTTGGACAGTGCCCGGAGCACGCCCGCCTGGCGCTCGGCTGGCAGCGGTCCGCCGTACACGAAGTCGCCCGGCGGCTTCTCGCCGTCCTGAAGCGACGCGGGCACCTGGTACACGCAGAGGCGCAGCGGCCCCGCGGCCGGGCGGGTGCCCGGCCCGGCCGACCCGGGGTTACCGTTCCGGATGTCTGCCCACACCAGATCCTTCCACTGCTGGGCGCATCCGGCGGCTTCGGCCGCCGCGGACTCGATCTGCCGGATGGTACGGGTGTCCACCGTGGTCCACGTCGGCTCGGCCAGGGCGTCCATCACCTCGCCGCGTGGCTTGCCGCAGGAGTCCGTCGGGATGTGGGGCCGCAGCCAGCGCCCCCGCTCGTCGAGCAGAGCCAGCCACGGCGGGATGACCATGTCGAGGGTGCAGGCGACCTCCCCGCCGGTCTGCTCGCTGGGCAGGCGCAGCGCCGTGAGCAGCGGTGCGATCTGCTCGGCGCGTCGCTCGGTGGCAATCTGCTCCTGGCCGCCGTTGGGGCCCGGCCGGATCTCGCGCCCACAGATCACCGCCGCGACCGGGGTGAACGCCGGGTCGATGCGACCGATGGTCGGCTCCTTCACTGCCGGCGGCGACGTCTCCGTGATCATTTCGCCGGCCCGGGGCGCCTCCTTGGCGCAGGAGGTCCACCCATCGACGATCTGAGCCGGAGCGGGCTCGTCCGCCCCACCCGGTCCGAGCTCCGTGCCACCGCAACCACCCAGCGCCATGCCGAGCAGTGCCACCGCCAGTGCCGTACGAGACGAACGCATCCAGCTCACCACCTTCCACCCGGGGATGAGACGGACGACGGACGCGTCCGGTTCCGGCCGGCCGGGCCGCGGCGTGACGCTGGTGACCGGTGGGGACGTCGCCGGCTGGGCTCGGGGCGTCCGCCGGCAGAATGGCCGAATGGCACATCTGGGACTTGTCGCGCTGCTGGTCAGGGAGTACGACGAGGCGATCGACTTCTACGTCGGCGACCTCGGTTTCGAGCTGGTGGAGGACACCGCCCGACCGGACGGTTCACGCTGGGTGGTGGTCCGCCCGGCGGGGGCCAGGGAGACTGCCCTGCTGCTGGCCCGGCCGAGCAGCGCCGAGCAGCAGGCTCGGATCGGCGACCAGACCGGCGGCGGGGTCGGGCTGTTTCTTTACACGGAGGATTTCGCTCGGGACCACGCCCGGATGGTGGCGGCCGGGGTCCGTTTTCTGGAGGAACCGCGGCACGAGGCGTACGGTTCGGTAGCGGTGTTCGTCGATCTCTATGGCAACCGTTGGGACCTCCTTCAGCCCCGCAGCACAGAGTGACACATTAGCGACACTCCGCACACATAGGATCACTCCGCCACGGCCCCCATGCTATTGTCCGATGTCGATCTACGCCGTGTGGACCCGGACCGGGTCGTTGTCGGAAGGACACTTCCCGATGCCGGCCGTTGCCACCCCAACCGTGCCGCCGCCCACGCTGGACAATCCGGCCGGCGGGGCCCTGGGCCTCATCTTCACCACGTTGCCAGCGCTGCTGCGGCTGAGCTGCGGGCTGTTCGGCGCGGCGGTGGCCGTGTCGGTGCAGACCCCGCCGGTGGAGCAGGCGGTGTTGCTGCCCGCCGTGGCAGTGCTGACCGGCTGGTCTCTCTGGTATGCGCACCGCGCCTTGCGCCACGGCATCGGCCCCGGCCTCGTCGCCGGTGACGTGGCGGTCACCGCGCTGACCTGCCTTCTCATCCCGGTGTTGGTGGCGCCCGAGGTGCTGCCCGGCGAGGGCAGTTGGATCGCCGTGCTGGCCAGCACCACGGTGATCAACACACAGGCCACGACCTCGGCACGCTGGTCGATCCCGGCCGGACTACTCGTGATAGCCACCTACGTGACCGGGGCGCAGGCCGCCGGCAACCCCATCGAAGCTCGGGCCCACGCGGCCACGCTACTGGCGCAGACCGCCTGCACGGCGATGATGACGGCGGTCATGCGCCGGCGCATCGGCCGGGCGGACCGCGCCTTCGTCGAACACCAGCGGATGACCCGGGAGGCGTTGGTCGCGCGCGCCGCCCGCGAGGCCGAACGCCAGCAGAACCGCGACCTGCACGACACCGTGCTCGGGACGCTGACCATGGTGGGGCTGGGCGCGGTGGCCGGACCGTCGGTCGTCTTCCGGGACCGGTGCGCGGCCGACCTGCGTACCCTCGTCTCGCTCACCGACGTCGGCCCGGTGGCCGGCGACGGCCCGGTGCCGCTCGACGGGCGGTTGCGGTTGATGGTCGGCCGGCTGCCCGAGCTTGCGGTACGGCTGGACCTGGCGTCCTGCACGGTCCCCGTCGGGGTGGCCGACGCGATCAGCGAGAGCGCCTACGCGGCACTGTCCAACGTGGTCCGCCACGCGCCGGGCGCCGGGGCCACGCTGCGGCTGAGCCGCGACGCGATAGGCGTCGTGGTCGAGGTCGCCGACGACGGCCCCGGCTTCGACCTGTCCACCGTCCCACCCCACCGGTACGGCTTGCGCGAGTCGATCCGCGGCCGGATGGCGACGGTCGGTGGGCGGGCCGTCGTGCACTCGGCCGTCGGCGCGGGCACCCGGATTCGACTGGAGTGGCCCGGTGTCGGCTGACCTGAACACCCCGGCGCACCCCACCGACGCGCCGGAAGCACCGAACCGCACCAGCGTCCCGACCCCCCGCGAGCCGGACTCCCCCGCCACGCTCGCCGCGCCGGCCGCCGTGGCGCACGCGTCCGACCGGGGTGCCCGGATCGCCGCCGTCGCCATCGCGTTGGCCTGGCACGTCGCGATCGCGCTACCGGCGGTGCTGTCCGCCCGCGCGGAGTTCGCCGCGCCAGCGGTGGTGCTCGGCGCCTGGATCCTGGTCGCCGTGACCGGCGCGGTGGCCGGGGTACGACTGCTGCAAGGCTCGCCACTGCCGCCGTGGCCGCTGGCCGGGCTGCTGCTGGTCGTCGACGCGGCCGTCTTCGCCGCCGCCGGTGAGCGGCAGTTGTTCACCGCCGCCAACTGGGTGTGGGGCACGCTCGGCTGGTTCTTCGTGCTGGCGGTGTGGGGTCGGCGCGTCGTGGGGCTGATCGCGCTCCTCAGCACGCACGCGTTGATCGCGCTGGTCGCCGTGCTCGTGCACGGCCCCGATCCGGCCGACGTGGCGCGCTACGTGATGTACGTCTACGGCACGTTCTCCCTGCCGGTGGCGGTCTTCGTGGGCAGCACGGTCATCGTCGGCCTGGCTCGGGAACGGGCCGCCGTCTCGGTCGCCGGTCACGCGATGGCCGCGGAGCGGGATGCCGCCGAGCGGGGCCTTCGGGAACGCCGGGACCGGCTCGCTCTGGTCAGCTCGGCGGCCGGGCGGGTCCTCGGGGACCTGGCCGGCGGCCAGGCTGACCCGGACGACCCGGAGGTGCAGCGCCGGTGCATGCTGGCCGCCGCCCGGCTGCGCCGGCTGATCGCCGAGTCCGACGATGTGCCCGACCCGCTGTTGCACGAGTTGCGAGCCGCCGCCGACCTGGCCGAACGCAACGGTCTCCCGATCGACCTGGTCACCATCGGCACCCCGCCTCCGCTGCCGGTGGAGGTCCGCCGCCGGCTGGCCGACCCGCTCACCGGCACCCTCGCCGACGCCCGGGAATGGGCGCGACTGACAGTGGTCTCCGGCCCGGACGAGGTGGTGGTCAGCCTCGTCACGCCGGACCGGGAGGGACCGGAGTCGACCGGCCCGCCCCCCGGGGAGCACGACGACGGGCCGGTGCAGTACCTCTACGAACGGGACGGGAACATCAGATGGGCGCAGACCCGGTGGCGGCGGTGACCGGCGATCGGCCGGTCGGGGTGGCGATCGTCGACGACCACCCGGTGGTGGTCGAGGGGGTCCGCGCCTGGCTCGCCACCGAACCGCGCCTGACGGTGCTCGCCACCGGCGACGACCCGGACGCGGTGCTGCGGGCGGCGCCGCACGCCGATGTGATCCTGCTCGACCTGCGGCTGCACGGTCGGATGGCGTTGGACAAGTTGGCCGAGCTGAGCGCCGCCGGCAGGCGGGTGGTGGTCTATTCGGAGCACACCGACCCGCAGACGATGCTCGCCGCGCTGGACGCCGGGGCGGTGGCGTTCCTGGCCAAACACGAGGGCCGGGAACACTGCGTGGAGACGGTGCTGGCCGCCGCGAGCGACCGCCCGTACGTGCCGCCGGCGCTGGCCGGTGCGATGGTCGGCGACCCGCGACCGGACCGGCCGATGTTGTCCGACAAGGAGCGTGAGGCGCTGCTGCTCTGGTTCCAGTCGATGTCCAAGGCTTCGGTGGCTCGGCGGATGCAGATCAGCGAGCACACCGTGAAGCAGTACGTCGACCGGGCGCGGATCAAGTACACCCGGGCGGGGCGACCAGCCGCCACAAAGGCGGCACTACTCGCCCGTGCGATCGAGGACGGTCTCGTCCGCCCGGAGGAGATCGGCATCTACCGGTCACAGGCGACACACGACCGGCCGACCCCCTAACAGGCGTCATGACAGGGGCGCTCCGGTCCGGAAGGCTTCAGTACACAGCCAGCTGACCGGAAGGTCGTGACGATGCACGCCGACGCGTCCCCCTTCTTCATCGGTCCCCACCGGTTCGACGCCCCCGACGACGACGTGGGCCCGACCCTGGACCGCCGCTACAACCTGCGACCGATGCCCGGCGAACGGTTGCTCGGGCGACACCAGCTGCTGGTCGCGGGCTACCTGCTCGGGCCCAGTGAGGTGCGCCGCCGTTGGCAGATGCCGGAGCCGGTCGCGGTGACCGTCACCGACCAGCGGATCTGCTGGGTGGGCAGTGGCTCGCAGCTGTCGCTGGTCACCGACGGCACGCACCGGGCCCGACCGCCGGCTCGAGTGAACGGCCTGATGAGCGGTCAGATCCGCTGGCAGTGGCCGTCCCGGTTGGAGCTGCCGACGAGCGCGCCGGACGCCCCGGCGCAGTTACTGATCGTCTGCGACGCGCTGCGCACCATTCAGCAGCCGGCGTTGGCCCTCAGCGGAACGACCGCCGAGGTCGTGGCGCTGGCCCGGCAGGTCCGCCGGGCGGTGGCCATGTTCCGGCTCAACCGTCCACAACTGGTCGACCTCTCGGCCCAGGAGCGCGACGTGCTGCTGCTGCGGGCCGGCCCCGGTCTGCTCGCCGGGGACACCCGGATCACGCTGCCCGGCTCGTTGCCGGTGGAGTTCCACTCCCGGGACGACTACTACCGCTCGAGACCGGATCCGACCTCGTGGGGCGGGCTCGCAGGCGGCGCAGCATCCGGGCATCGGTGAAGCCGACCGCCCGAGCGGCGGCTTCCACTGTGGTGCCGTGCCCGATCAGGTGCTCGGCCCGTTCCACCCGGAGCAGCTGCTGGTAGCCGAGCGGAGTGAGGCCGGTGCTCGCCCGGAAGAGCCGGGTCAGGGTTCGTTCGGCCACACCGCCGGCGGCGGCCAGTTCGGCCAGCGGCAAGGGCTCGGCGTACCGGCTGTCGATCAGATCCTGCACCCGGTGCACCGAGTCGGACAGGTGTGAGCGGTGCCGCATCAACGCGCTGGCCTGCGGCTCGTGCCCGTTGCGGCGGGCGTAGACGACCAGCGTGCGGGCGATCTTCGCGGCGGTCGCCGGGCCGTGCCGGGTCGCCACCAGGTGCAGCGCCACGTCGATGCCACTGGCGATACCCGCCGAGGTGACCACGCGGTCGTCCACCACGTACAGCACGTCGCGCACGACCTGGGCCGCCGGATGCCGGCGGGCCAGGTCGTCCTGCACCTCGTGGTGGGTGGTGCAGCGTCGGCCGTCGAGCAGCCCGGCCCGCCCGAGCGCGTACGCCCCGGCGCAGACACTGGCCACCGTGCCACCGGCCGCGTGGTGCTCGGCGAGCCGCCGCAGGTCGCCGGGCGACACCGGCCCCTGCGGCCCGTGCGCCGCCGGTCGCCAACCGGGCACGATCACCAGGTCGTCCGGGGCCAGCTCGGGCCACCGGGTGTCGGCGACCAGCGGTACGCCCTGCACGGTGGGCACCTGCTCGCGCTCCGCGACGTAGTGCAGTTGATAGTCGTACCCGAGGTCGGCGACGCTGGAGAAGACCTGAGCCGGCCCGGCGAGGTCCAGCAGGTGCAGCTGTGGGACCAGCAGGAAGACGACCCGGGTCACGACGTCAGCCCCGGCTGCCGGCGAGGGTCGCGCCGGTGACCTCGTCCACGGTGCGGATGGTCGCGAAGCGGCCGGCCAGCGCGTACTCGGTGCGGGTCACGATCTCCTCGTTCGTCAGGGTGCGCGGGTCGGCGAGGATCTCCGCGACCGTGGCGGTCTCCGGCAGGTCCCGGTGTGGGATGGGGAAGGTCAGCGTGGCGTCGGTGACGAACGTCATCCGGTAGCCGAGGTCGGAGCCGACCCGGGCGGTGGTTTCCACGCACTGCTCGGTGCGGATGCCGCAGACGGTGATGTCGGTGATGCCCGCCTGGGTGAGCACCTGCTGGAGGTTCGTGGTGGTGAACGCGTTGTGCGCGGTCTTGACCAGCGTCGGCTCACCCTCGGCGGGGACCAACCCGTCGATCAACCGCACGTGCCCGAGGGCGGGGTCGAACAACCCGCCCGTGCCGGGCTCCGAGTGCAGGACCCAGACCACCAGGTCGCCGCGCTCGCGGGCCGCAGCCACCAGCCGGTCGACCTGGCGGATCATGTCGGGGTTGGAGCCGTACGCCCAGATCGGGCGCTGGCGGAAGGACTCTTGCACGTCGATCACGACAAGTGCTGCTCTGCTCATGACGTCGATCCTGGCCGGACGGCGATCGCGCCGGCAGACATCATCGTGCCCCGGTGCGGAACGATCCGGCCAACTGGGCGCGTGTCGAGGCCCCTGGCGTCAGGCGCTGGGGGTGCGCTGCTCGGCGGCGGCGTCCAGAGCGGCGGCCTCCTCCGGTGTGGGCGCGCTGCCGCCCAGGTGCGCGGGCTGCCACCAGGTGTCGTCCGGGCCGGCCGGGGTGTCCGGATAATCCCGCTGCGCCCGGTCGACGAGGGCGCTGAGCCGGGTGGTCAGCTCGGCGGCCAGCACGTTCGGGTCCGGGAAGTCCGCTGGGTTGATCGGCTCGCCGACCAGGATGGTGATTGGTGTGTGCCGGCGGGTGAGCGTACGCGGGCGGCCCTTGGTCCAGAGCCGTTGGGTGCCCCACACCGCGACCGGCAGCACCGGCACCTTCGCCGAGCGGGCCATCCGGACCGTGCCGCTCTTGAGCTCCTTCACGGTGAACGACCGGCTGATCGTCCCCTCGGGGAAGACGCCGACGACCTCGCCGCGCTTCAGCGCGTCCACCGCGGCTCGGAACGAGGCAGCGCCGGCCTGCCGGTCCACCGGGATGTGCTTCATCCCGCGCATCAACGGGCCACCGATCCGGTCCGCGAAGACCGACTGCTTGGCCATGAACCGGACCAGCCGCCCCGAGGGGTTCGCGCCCAGGCCGGCGAAGATGAAGTCGAGGTAGCTGACGTGATTGCTGGCCAGCACCGCCCCGCCGGAGCGGGGTACGTGGTGGGCGCCCTCGATGGTGATCTTCAGGTCGAGAAGACGGAACATCGTCTTGGCGGCGGCGATAACGGGCGGGTACACGAGCTCCGGCATTCGCAGAATCTACCCTGACCGGCTGGGTGTCGGCTGGGTGGAGAACCGGCGGCGACGCGGGTGGCGCACGCCGCCGGTTCGACGGTCCGGTCAGTCAGTCGCCGAGCTTGTTCAGGTCCAGTCGACCCCGGGCGAACGCGTCCACCCGGCCCCAACGACCCGGAATGTCCAGCACCTCGATGCGACCCATCCCCACCGGCAGCCGTGGCTCGACCGCCAGGTGACCCTCGTGCGGCTCCAGACCGAGCATGGTGCGCAGCAGCAGGAGCGGCGTGCCGGTCGACCAGGCCTGCGGACTGCACGCCGTCGGATACTCCACCGGGAACTTGGTCAGCTCCCGCGGATAGCCGCCGAACGCCTCGGGCAACCGGCCGTCGAAGTACGTGGCCGCGTCCAGGATGCCGTTGGCGATGGTCGCGGCCTCCTCGGCGAAGCCGTAACGGCGCAGGCCCCAGGCGATGAACGAGTTGTCGAACGGCCAGATCGTGCCGTTGTGGTAGCCGATGGGGTTGTAGCGTGCCTCCCCCTCGGCGAGGGTGCGCACCCCCCAGCCGGAGAAGAGCCGCGGCCCGACCAGGTGCGCGGCGAGCTTCTCCGCCCGCTCGGTTTCGACGATCCCACTCCACAGCAGGTGGCCGATGTTGGAGCTGAGGATGTCGCACTGTCGGCCGTCCGGGTCCAGGGCCAGGGCGAAGTACTCGCCGTCGTCCACCCACCAGTCCCGGTTGAACCGCTCCTTCAGCTCTGCCGCCTCCCGCTCCAACTGGTCGGCGAACTCCGGGTCACCCCAGAACTCCCGTGCCAACCGGGCCGCGCGGACCTTCGCGTCGTACGCGTACCCCTGCACTTCGCAGGTGGCCCGTGGGAACGGTGGCAGCGTGCCGTCGGAGTAGGAGATCGAGTCCCAGGAGTCCTTCCAGCACTGGTTCTCCAGGCCGGTGTCGGTGTTGCGTCGCTCGTACCAGATGTAGCCGGTGCCGACCAGGTCGGCGTAGTTGTCGATCCACCTCAGCGCGGCCCGGGACTCCTGCTCCAACTCCTTGACCAGCGCGACGTCCCCGCTCCACCGCTCGTACTCGTCGAGCAGCACGATGAACAGCGGCGTCGCGTCGACCGAGCCGTAGTACGGCGAGTGTGGCTGCTCCTCGAAGGCCGCGGTCTCGCCGTAGCGCATCTCGTGCAGGATGCGCCCCGGGTCCTCGTCCCGGAAGTCGTCGAACCGGCTGCCCTGCAGGGACGCCAGGATGCGCAGCGTCGTCTTCGACAGCTGCGGAGTGAACGGCAGTGTCTGCAGGCAGGTGAGGATGCTGTCCCGGCCGAACATGGTCATGAACCAGGGCAGGCCGGCGGCGGGCAGGGTGGCGCCGCCCAACGACAGCGGCGAGAAGCGCAGCGCCGCCAGGTCGATCAGACTGCGCCGGTACGTGCTGGCCACCCGGCCGTGCTCACTGTTGACCTTCGGTGCGTCGGCGATCCACTTCTCCAGGTCGTGCTGGAGAGCGAGCCGCTCGTTGCCGTGCTTGCGCAGCCCGAACCGCAGATCCCGGCCGCCGGGCCCGACCGCTTGGGTCTGGACATCGATCGAGGTGTCCCACTGCTCGTTGGGCTCCAGGTGCACGGTGTACGCGAAGCCCTTGCTGTCGTACCGGGCCGACACCGACGACGAGATGATCGTCTCCCGCCGGAAGTTCCCCCGCCGGTACCCCAGCCGCAGCCGGTCCGACTCCACCTCGGTGTAGATCTCGCCCTTCTTGTTCAGGATCTCGTCCTTGACCTGGAACAGGTCGGCGAAGTCCGACGCCGCGTCCATCCGGATTTCCAGGTCGACCGGCTTCTCGTCGTGGTTGAGGATGGTCAGCTGCTCACAGAAGCTGCCGCCCACCGTGCGCTCCCGAATGATCGACAGCTTCGCGTCCACGTAGTGCGTGGCCATGCCCGGGACCAGGAAGAATCGCGACTCGAAGTACTGCAGGTCGTCGTAGGAGAGCGAGTTGAGTCGCTCGCCGTTGACGGTCAGCACCCAGGTCGACAGGAACCGGGTGTCGATGGAGAAGAGCCCGGTGGGCTCGCTCGGCGTCGCCTCGATGTCACCGGTGTCCTCGCAGACGACGAACGTGTTGCCGTCCAGGATCCTGATCGTGTTGCTCTGCCCCATCAGTGCACCTCCCCGGCGAATCGGCGGCGCGGCCCACGGGCGTCCGGAGAGCCCGGGAAGATCCGCTCCACCTGCACTACGAGACGCGCGTCGCCCAACACCGTCATGTCCCCCCGCAGCAGCGCGGCCAAGCCGTGCTCGCGCCCGGAGGCGATGTCGTCGAAGAGGACCGGGCTCGCGCCGATGACCGTGTCGGCCTCCTGGTCCTCCTGACTGACGTTCAGCCGGCCGTGGTCGATCCTCAGCAGCCAGTGCCAGGTCTGCGCCCCCTCGTGCAGGTCGATCCGCAGCGTCCCGGAGGTCTTGGCCAGCAGGGGTTCGTACCCCCGCCGGTCCAGGTCCTCGAAGAACCTCGTGGTCGCGTCCACCATCGGGTCCACTCCTCCCAGTTGCCGGGCCGGGGATCCCACCCACCGCGCTCGCGTCGCACGGACGGCCGGCGTTGCAC
>NZ_QGSY01000304.1 GCF_003857035.1 Micromonospora arida | reverse complement strand
GGGCGGCACCTGCGCGGGCAGAATGACGCCATGCGACGAGGCGGGCAGTGGCGGTGGCCGGAGGCGGCGGCGGATACCGCGCTCGCCCTGGTGCTGCTCGGGTTCGGCCTGCTCGCCACCGGTCTGGCCGGGGACAACCAGCCGGGGTCGAGGCCGGTGGACGCTGCCAGTCGGGTGCTGATCGCCGTCGCCGCGCTCGCCCTGCTGATCCGGCGGCGTGCTCCGGTCGCCACCCTCGCCGTGGTCACCGTGGCCACCTCGACGTACCTGCTGATCGGCTACCCGTACGGCCCGATTCTGGTCACGTTCCTGGTCGCGGTCTACACCGTGGCCGTGTGGCTCCCGGTGCGACCTGCGGCGCTCGCCACCGGCGGTGCGTTCGTTCTGTTGTTGGCGCACGTCTTCTTCGGGCGGGGGCCCGCGCCAGGTTGGACGGGAGTGCTGCCCGCGGCGGCCTGGGTGGTCGTACCGTTCGCGGTGGGGGTGGTGGTGCGGGTGAGCCGTGAGGCGACCGCGCGTACCCGTGCCGAAGAGGCCCGAAGTCGTGCCGAGCAGGCGCGACGCCAGGCCGACGAGGAGCGGCTGCGCATCGCGCAGGAGGTGCACGACGTGGTGGGGCACGGGCTGGCCGCGATCAGCATGCAGGCGGAGATCGCCATGCACCTGCTGCCGAAGCGGCCGGAGCAGGCGGAGGTGGCCCTCACCGCGATCAGCCGGACCAGCCGCGAGGCGTTGGACGAGCTGCGGGTCACGCTGGGCGCGGTGCGGCGGGGTGCCGGGCGCGAGCCGGTACCCGGCCTGGCCCGGCTGCCCGCGCTGCGCGACCGGCTCGCCGGGGCGGGGCTCGCCGTCGAGGTGCGCGTGGTCGGGGGCCCCCGGGAGGTGCCGGCCGCGGTCGACCTGGCCGCGTACCGGGTGGTGCAGGAGGCGTTGACCAACGTGCTGCGTCACGCGGGAGTGGCGAGCGCGGAGGTGACCGTGGACTACCGCGCCGACGAGGTGACCGTCGAGGTGACCGACCGGGGGGTGGGTACCGGCCGCGCCGGGACGGCTCCGGCCGACGACGAGGGCGGCCACGGTCTGGCCGGGATGCGCGAGCGGGTCGCGGCGCTGGGCGGGCGGTTGACCACAGGGCCGCGCGCCGAGGGCGGGTTCCGGGTGTACGCCATGCTGCCCGCGGAGCCGACGACGTGATCCGGGTGCTGATCGCCGACGACCAGGACCTGGTCCGGCTCGGACTGCGCGCGCTGGTGGAGAGCGAGGACGACCTGGCGCTGGCCGGCGAGGCGTCCGACGGGCTGCGGGCGGTCGAGTTGGCCCGTCGGGAACGGCCGGACGTGGTGCTGATGGACATCCGGATGCCCGGCATCGACGGCATCGAGGCGACCCGCCGTATCGTCGCCGACCCCGATCTGACCGGCACGCGGGTGGTGGTGCTCACCACCTTCGAGCTGGACGAGTACGTCTTCGACGCGCTGCGGCACGGTGCGAGCGGGTTCCTCACCAAGGACACCAGACCGGCTGAGCTGCTGCGCGCGATCCGGCTCGTCGCCGAAGGGGAGGCGCTGCTGTCGCCGTCGGTGACCCGGCGGGTGGTGCGGGAGTTCGCCACCCGGCCGTCCCGGGTGCTTCGTCCGCACCCCCGACTGGAGGCGCTGACCGATCGGGAGCGTCAGGTCGTCGGCCTGGTCGGTGAGGGCCTGAACAACGAGGAGATCGCCGCGCAGTTGGTGGTCAGCCCGGCGACCGCGCGGACCCACGTCAGCCGGGCGATGGGCAAGCTGGGCGCCCGGGACCGGGCCCAGCTCGTCGTGTTCGCGTACCAGTCGGGGTTGGTGTCGGAGTGAGGCCCGGGCCGGGCGACAGCGGCCCTACGGCAGGGCGGTTACCCTAGCGGTGGCCGGACTCCGCAGTGCCGGCCGCGTTGTGCCCGCCGGAACACTGACAAACGGGATGTTCGCGTGTTTGACACCTTGAGTGACCGCCTGTCCGGGATCTTCACCAAGCTCCGCGGCAAGGGGCGGCTCACCGACGCCGACATCGACGCCACCGCGCGCGAGATCCGCCTCGCGCTGCTGGAGGCGGACGTCGCGCTGCCGGTGGTCAAGGGCTTCATCGCGGCCGTCAAGGAACGGGCCCGCAGCTCCGAGGTCTCCCAGGCGCTCAACCCGGCCCAGCAGATCATCAAGATCGTCAACGAAGAGCTGATCAACGTGCTCGGCGGCGAGGGGCGACGGCTCCAGTTCGCCAAGCAGCCGCCCACGGTGATCATGTTGGCCGGCCTCCAGGGTTCCGGTAAGACGACCCTGGCCGGCAAGCTGGCCCGCTGGCTCAAGGGCCAGGGGCACCAGCCGCTGCTGGTCGCCGCCGACCTTCAGCGTCCCAACGCCGTCGGGCAGCTCCAGGTGCTCGGTGGCCGGGCCGGTGTCGAGGTGTACGCCCCGGAGCCCGGCAACGGCACCGGTGACCCGGTGCAGGTTGCCCGCGCGTCGATCGAGCACGCGAAGCGCGCCGCTCGCGACATCGTCATCGTCGACACCGCCGGCCGGCTCGGCATCGACGCCGAAATGATGCAGCAGGCTGCCGACATCCGCGACGCCGTCTCACCGGACGAGGTCATCTTCGTCATCGACGCGATGGTCGGTCAGGACGCCGTCCGCACCGCCGAGGCGTTCCGCGACGGCGTCGGCATCACCGGTGTGGTGCTCTCCAAGCTCGACGGCGACGCCCGTGGTGGTGCCGCTCTGTCGGTTCGCGAGGTCACCGGGCAGCCGATCCTGTTCGCCTCCACCGGTGAGAAGCTGGAGGACTTCGACGTCTTCCACCCCGACCGGATGGCCAGCCGGATCCTCGGCATGGGCGACGTCCTCACTCTGATCGAGCAGGCCGAGCAGGCCTTCGACTCCGATCAGAAGGAGAAGATGACCGCCAAGCTGATGGGCGGTGAGCAGTTCACCCTGGACGACTTCCTCGACCAGCTCATCGCGGTGCGGCGGATGGGCCCGATCGCCAACGTGCTGGCCATGATGCCCGGCATGGGGCAGATGAAGGACCAGCTCTCCGAACTGGACGACAGCCACTTCGACCGGGTCACCGCGATCATCCGGTCGATGACCCCGGGTGAGCGCACCAACCCGAAGATCATCAACGGTTCCCGCCGGGCGCGCATCGCCAACGGCTCCGGGGTCACCGTGATGGACGTCAACCAGCTGCTCAACCGCTTCGCCGACGCACAGAAGATGATGAAGCAGATGGGCGGCATGATGGGCCTGCCCGGTGGCGGCCGCCGCAAGGCGACCAAGTCGCCGAAGAACAAGCGCAAGGGCACCAAGGGCGGCGGTCGTCCGCGTACCGGCGCCGGCACCGGGATGCCCGCCGGCTTCCCGGGCGGCATGCCGCAGCTCCCGCCGGGGATGGACCCGAACGATCTCGCCGGCGGTCAGGGCCTGCCGCCCGGCTTCAAGCTCCCGAAGATCGACTTCAACAAGCTCGGCAAGGGTGGCGACAAGGGCCCGCGCTGAGGCGTGTTGGTGACGGACCTGTTCGTCACCGAGCGCCCGTGGAAGGTCTCCGTGGACCTGCTGGCGCTGACCACCCGGAAAGAACGACCTGCTCGCCCCCGACGGGGAGTGATCGGGTAGGACTGTGCGCATGGCTCTTCATGTGCGCGGCGTGCTGCTCCCCGACGACGAGGTACGGGATCTCTGGCTGGTCGGCGACCGGGTGACCTTCACCCCGGTGCCCGGTGCGGAGACGGTCGTCGACGGCGGCTTCGTCCTGCCGGGGCTGGTCGACGCGCACTGCCACATCGGCATCGCCCGAGGTGGTGCCCCGATCACCTCCCTCGACCAGGCCCGCGAGTTGGCCCACGTCGACCGGGACGCCGGGGTGCTGGCGATCCGGGACGCCGGCTCGCCGTACCCGTACCCCGAACTCGACGATGAGCCGGACCTGCCGCGACTGGCCCGCGCGGGGCAGCATGTCGCCCCGCCGAAGCGCTACCTGCGCGACATCGGCGTGGAGGTCGACGCGACCGAGGTGGCCGCCACTGTGGCCGCGCAGGCGCGGGCCGGCAACGGCTGGGTCAAGCTGGTCGGCGACTGGATCGACCGGGGCGTCGGTGACCTGGCGCCGGCCTGGGACGCGGACACCCTCACCGCCGCCGTGCGGGCGGCGCACGACGCCGGGGTACGCGCCGCGGTGCACACCTTCTCCGAATCGGCCGTCGAGATCATGGTGCGGGCCGGGGTGGACTCGGTGGAGCACGGCACCGGGCTCAGCCTCGACCTGATCGACGAGATGGCCCGCCAGGGCACCGCCCTGGTCCCCACGATGATCAACATTGCCACCTTCGGGGGCATCGCCGAGCAGGCGCGGGGCAAGTTCCCCGGGTACGCCGACCACATGCTCGCGCTGCGCGACGGCTTCCCCGAGGTGGTGCGTGCCGCGCACGAGGCCGGGGTGCCCATCTACGTGGGCACCGACGCCGGTGGCGGCATCGATCACGGGCTGGCGGCCGAGGAGATGCTGCTGCTGCACGAACTGGCCGGCATGGCACCCGTCGACGTACTCGCCGCCGCCTCCTGGGGCGCCCGCGCGTGGCTCGGCTTCGCCGGCCTGGTCGAAGGCGGCCTCGCCGACCTGACCGTCTACCCCGAAGACCCCCGCAGTGACCTGCGCGTCGTCCGCGCCCCGTCCCGCACGATCCTCCGCGGCCGCGTCATCCGCTGACCCCGCGAGCGCCACACCGCCCGCGCCGGGCCGGCCAGCCGCGTCGCGTCGCGTCTCGGCGTCGCGTCTCGGCGTCGCGTCTCGGCGTCGCGTCGCGTCTCGGCGTCGCGTCTCGGCGTCGCGTCGCGTCTCGGCGTCGCGTCTCGGCGTCGCGTCGCGTCTCGGCGTCGCGTCTCGGCGTCGCGTCTCGGCGTCGTGTCTCGGCGTCGTGTCTCGGCGTCGCGTCTCCGCGTCGTGTCCATCGCAAGATCGCGCTCGATCCAGGATGTAGTGGCCTCCGCGTAGGAGGATGCCACTACATCCATGATCGAGCGCGATCTTGGCCTGCGGTGAGATCGGAGGGCCCGCCGAGGCCCACGCAACGAGAAGTCGGCGCAACATCAGGGATGTTGCTGTCTCCCGCGCCCCACAGGGAGCAACATCCGGGAAGTTGCTCGAATCTTGGGCTGAAGCGCCAAGCACGAAGCGCCAGGCGCCAAGCGCCAAGCGCCAAGCCAGACCGTGCGGGACCGGACCGTGCGGGACCGGACCGTGCGGGACCGGACCGTGCGGGACCGGACCGTGCGGGACCGGACCGTGCGGGACCGGACCGTGCGGGACCGGACCGTGCGGGACCGGACCGTGCGGGACCGGACCGTGCGGGACCGGACCGTGCGGGACCGGACCGTGCGGGACCGGACCGTGCGGGACCGGACCGTGCGGGACCGGACCGTGCGGGACCGGACCGTGCGGGACCGGACCGTGCGGGACCGGACCGTGCGGGACCGGACCGTGCCGTGCCGTGCCGTGCCGGACCGATCCGGACCGTGCCGGACCGACGCAAGCACGGCCTGGCTGGGCCGGGCCGCGCGGGATGCTGATCGACTCGGTTTTCGGGGAGTCGCGCTGTCCGAGCCGCTCGGACAGCGCGGTTTCAATGAAAACGAGTCGATCAAGATCGCTAGCGCCGCGTGGTCGGCTGGAGGCTCCAGGCGATGCCGTCGAGGATGTCGTGCTCCGAGGCGACCACCGACGGCATCCCGGCCCGCTCCATGATCACACGAAGCACCAGGGCACCAGCGCCGATCACATCGGCGCGGCCTGGGTGCATCACCGGGTTCGCCAACCGCTGCGCACGGGTCTGACCCAGCAGCTCCGCGGTCACCCGGGCGACCTCCTCGTACGACACCCGGGCGTGGTGGATGCGCTCCGGGTCGTACTCCCGCAGGCCCTGCGCGAGCGCGACCACTGTGGTGACCGACCCGGCGAGGCCGACCAGGGTGGCCGCCTCGCGACCGGGCACCACGGCGAGCGCCCGGTCCACCACCGCCGCGATGTCGGCCTGCGCCGCATCGACCTGCTCGGGCGTCGGCGGGTCACCGGGCAGGTGCCGCTCGGTCATCCGGACGCAGCCGATGTCCACCGAGATCGCCGATCGCACCCCGGCGGCCCGGTCACCGACCACGAACTCGGTGGAACCGCCACCGATGTCGACGACCAGGAACGGCTCCTTCGCGTCGGCGGGCAGCCCGCGCACCGCGCCGGTGAACGACAGCCGGGCCTCCTCGTCGCCGCTGACCACCTCGGGCGCGACACCGAGGGTGGCCCGCACCATCTCGGTGAAGTCGGCGGCGTTGGCGGCATCGCGGGAGGCCGAGGTGGCACACATCCGCACCCGCTGCGCACCCAGCTTCTCGATGTCGGCGGTGTACGACGCCAACGCCACCCGGGTCCGCTCGATCGCCTCCGGCGCCAGTCGGCCGGTGCGGTCCACGCCCTGGCCCAACCGGACGATCTCCATCCGCCGGGTCAGGTCGACCAGCGGCGCCTGCGGCCCGGCCGAGGCGTCGGGCAGGTCGGCGACCAGCAGTCGGATCGAGTTGGTCCCGCAGTCGATGGCCGCCACACGCGTCGTCACGGCAGCAACCTTACGGCAGGACGGACGGCCACCCGGCGGCTTGGTCGGGCGTGGGCCACGACTCGCCCAGGTCGCCCGACCGGCCCCGCAACAACCCCAACCCGAGCGCGGTCAGGTGATGCCGGACGGCCCCGCCCTCCCGCTCGCTGGTCACCAGACCGGCGGTCCGCAGCGCGCGGGCGTGCTCCGAGGCCGAGGAGAGACTGATCCCGACCGCCCGGGACAACACGGTGGTGGTCAACCCGCCGTCGGTCGCCAGTCGGCGCAGCACCAGCGCCCGGGTGACGCCGAGCAGCCGACCGAGGGCATCGTCGTCGACGAGAGCCCTGCCCGCCGGCATGACCACCGGGTAGACGAGCAGGATCGGGTAACCCTGCTCGACAAGCACCCGGGGCCGCGGCCCGGCCAACGGGGACGGCAACAGGATGATCCCGTGGCCGGTGCCGGGGAGATCGCCGTCCCACCACGTCCGTACCTCCAGCACCGGCTCCCGCCACCGGATCCCCGGGTGCAGACCGGCGAAGAGACTGGCCAGGCCGTGCTGCGCCAGCCGCTGGCTGGCAGACGTCACCTGCTGACGGTACGCGGACACCAACTCGGCCCAGTGCGGTTCGAGCACCGCGTCGCACCAGGTCCGCACGGCCCCGCCGAACAGGTCCAGCACCTCCGGGTCGGCCGCCGCGAACCGCCGCCGCAGCGGGCTGGCCGACGTGTCCGCGTACGCCAGGGTGACCTCGGCGCGGACCCGCCGCGCCGGGGTGGCCCGGATCGCCTCCAGCCCGGCCTCCACCGACTCCAAGCCGTCGAAGGGAGTGACGAAGTCCGGCAGACGTCCCCGGTCGGGCAGCAGATGCCGCAGGACCGCGGTGGCAGCCTGGGCGGCAGGCGTACCCTCGGCCGCCGCCGCACGCTCGGCCAGGGTCGGCGCCATCGCCGCGACCGTGGGATCGCGCAGCCACTGACCGGCCAGCAACGCTGTCCCGACCGGATGCAGCCGATCGGCGAACCGCACCCGGCACAGGTCGGCCGACCCGAGCTGGAGGCGAAGCATGGCAACAGCCTGCCTGCCTTCGCCCAGGACCGAAAGGGTTGATCCGCGGCCGAACGCCTTCCAGTGTGGACTGCGGGGTCGACGGGGGGGGGGTGGCCGGCGTGCGGCGAACAGTGGCGGTGTTGACGGGGCTCTGCCTCATGGTCGTTGCCGCAGCTTGTGGTGAGCGGGGGCAACCCTCGTCGGCCCCGCCAGCCGCACCGTCCGCGTCGAGCGAACGACCGGCGGCCGGTGACCACCAGCTCACCCTGCATCACAACGGACTCGACCGCACCTACCTGCTGCACGCACCCCCGGGGTACGACCCGGGCAGGCCCTCCGCGCTGGTCATCGCGCTGCACTTCTATCCCGGCCTCGGATCCTCGATGCGGGAGTTGGCGGGCCTGGACGCCAAAGCCGACACTGACAACGTGCTGGTCGCCTACCCCGACGGGCAGGGCGGCGGCTTCAACGCGCTGATCTGCTGCGGCGGCGCGGACGACGTCGGCTTCCTCAACGCCCTCACCGACCATCTGGTGCAGACCTGGCACGCAGACCCGAACCGGGTGTTCCTCACCGGCATCTCGAACGGCGGCGACATGAGCTTCCGGGCGGCGGTGGAGAGCACGGGCAGGTTCGCCGCGATCGGGGTGGTCAGCGGTGGTTACAGCGGAAATCTGACCACCGCCGACAGTTACGTGCCGAAGAGCCCAGTCTCCGTGATCACCTTCATCGGCGGCCAGGACCGCTACGCCTCGATCTTCCAGACCGGCATGCGGACCTGGCAGCAGCGGCTCGGCTGCCGGCCGAGCCCGAAGGCGTCCGGGGTGCCGGGTGTGACGCACACGGTGGCGGGCTGCGCGGACGGCAGCGAGGTCAGCGTCTACACGATCGCCGACATGGGCCACAGTTGGCCGGGAGCCACAACGGGCCAACTCGCCGCATCCTCCGCGGGGCTGTCCGCCACCGACCTGATGTGGGAGTTCTTCGCCGCCCACCCCCGCAAGGCCTGACCTACAGGCGCAGCAACATCCGGGTGTTGCCCAGCGTGTTCGGCTTGACCCGCTCCAGGTCCAGGAACTCCGCGACACCCTCGTCGTACGAGCGCAGCAGCTGCTCGTAGACCGGCTGCGGCACCGGAGCGCCGTCGATCTCGCGGAAACCGAACGAGCCGAAGAACCGGGTCTCGAAGGTCAGCACGAAGATCCGCGCCACGCCCAACTCCCGGGCCGCGTCGATCAGCTCACCGACCAGCCGGTGACCGATGCGTCGGCCCCGGCAGGACGGGTCCACCGCCACCGTGCGGATCTCGGCCAGGTCCTCCCACATGACGTGCAGCGCGCCGCATCCCACCACGACGTCGTCCTCGGCCCGGACCGCGACCCGGAACTCCTGCACGTCCTCGAAGAGGGTGACGGTGGCCTTGCTCAGCAGCCGCCGGTCGTCGGTGTAGGTGTCGACGAGTCGTCGGATACCCCGCACGTCCCCGGTGCGGGCCCGCCGTACCGTGATCTGATCTGCGGCCTGCGTGCTCATTCGGCCGCCGGCACGTCCACGCACGGCCCCGCCGACCACCAGGGCTCGACCAGTTCCAACGTCTCGTCACCGAACGGGTTCACCCCGGGGCCGGCGCCCAGCGCGTGGCCCAGGTGCACGTGCAGGCACTTCACCCGGCCCGGCATCCCGCCGGCCGAGATGCCGGCGATCTCCGGCACCTCGCCGATCGCCTCCCGGCGGGTGAGGTAGTCCTCGTGCGCGGCACGGTAGTGGGCGGCCAACTCCGGATCCGTCGTGAGCCGGTCCGCCATCTCCTTCATCAGCCCCGCCGACTCCAGTCGGCTGCACGCAGCGGTGGCCCGGGGGCAGGTCAGGTAGTAGAGCGTCGGGAACGGGGTGCCGTCGGCGAGGCGGGGGGTCGTCTCCACCACGTCGGGAAGGCCACACGGGCACCGGTGGGCCACCGCCCGGGTGCCCCGGGGCGTCCGGCCGAGCTGCGCGGCCACCGCGGCCAGGTCGGCCTCGGTGGCCGGCTCGCGCTGCGGCAGGGGAACGGAATCCGCCGCCGGCTCCGACGGTGGTACGACAGTCACGGTGCCCATCTCTCCTGGTGTGCTGGTCGGTGGATCACTGGCCCGGCTGCTGGCTGTCCGCCGCCCGCACGCTCGACCAGAGCGTGTCGTACCAGGTCACCGGCCCGGCCGGCGGGGCCGAACCGGCCGACTTCCCGGCGTCTCGGGCGGCGCCCTCCGGGTCGTGCAGCACCACCATCATCTTCTCGCCGGGCCGGCCCATGAAGAACCGCTCCCGAGCCTGCGTCTTGATGTACTCGGGGTCTTCCCAGTTGGCGGCCTCGGCGGCGAGCTTCGCGATCTCCCGCTCCTGCACCGCCTGGGCCGCCTCCATCCGCTCGATGTCGGCCTGCTGGTCCAGGTAGACCCGGACCGGATAGGTGTAGGCCAGAGCGAGCGCGATCAGGACCGCGAACAGCACGGTGGCCCGACCGGTGAAGCGACGGGGGTTGGGTGCGGCGAGCCGCTTGACGGCACCACCGGCGGCGGTACGCCGAGCGGCGGCGGGACGATTCGCGGAGCGCACGCCTTCGGCGCCGCGGGCAGCACCCGGCGCGCGACCGGCTGCGCGCGGCTCGGCGCGTACGCCGGCCTCCCGGACCGATCCCCGTGTGGCGCGCCCGCCGCCCGGCCGACCGGACTGACCCGGCCGGCGGGCGGGACGCTGACCACCCGGTGTGCGGCGCTGCTGCATCGTCACACCCCTCCCCCGAGGCTTCGTGCGTCTCAGGCCGAACGGTAGCGCGGGAACGCGCCAGCGCCGGCGTAGCGCGCCGCGTCGGCCAGCTCCTCCTCGATCCGGAGCAGCTGGTTGTACTTGGCGACACGGTCCGAGCGGGCCGGGGCGCCGGTCTTGATCTGGCCGCAGCCCGTGGCCACCGCCAGGTCGGCGATGGTGGTGTCCTCGGTCTCGCCGGAGCGGTGGCTCATCATGCACTTGAAGCCGGCGCGGTGGGCCAGGTCCACCGCGTCCAGGGTCTCGGTCAGCGAGCCGATCTGGTTGACCTTGACGAGAACCGCGTTCGCCGCCTTCTCCGCGATGCCGCGGGCGATGCGCTGCGGGTTGGTCACGAACAGGTCGTCACCGACGATCTGCACCCGGTCGCCGATCGAGGCGGTCAGCGTCTGCCAGCCGCTCCAGTCGTCCTCGGCCAGCGGGTCCTCGATCGACACGATCGGGTACTCGTCGGCCAGCTTCGTGTAGTAGGTGCTCATCTCCTCGGCGGACTTCGCGGCACCCTCGAACGTGTAGGTGCCGTTGTCGAAGAACTCCGTGGCCGCCACGTCGAGCGCGAACACGATGTCGGTGCCGAGCCGGTAACCGGCCTTCTCGACCGCCTCGGCGATCAGGTCCAGAGCCGCCGCGTTCGTCGGCAGGTTCGGCGCGAAGCCACCCTCGTCGCCGAGCCCGGTGGAGAGGCCCTTCTTCTTCAGGACCGACTTCAGCGCGTGGTAGACCTCCGCGCCCGAGCGCAGCGCCTCACGGAAGGTGGGCGCGCCGATCGGCGCGATCATGAACTCCTGGATGTCGACGTTCGAGTCGGCGTGCGCGCCACCGTTGAGGATGTTCATCATCGGCACGGGCAGGAGGTGCGCGTTCGGGCCGCCCAGGTAGCGGAAGAGGCTCAGCTCGGCGCTGCCGGCAGCGGCCTTCGCCACCGCCAGGGAGACCCCGAGGATGGCGTTCGCGCCCAGCTCCGACTTGCTCTCCGTGCCGTCGATGTCGAGCATCTTCTGGTCGATCAGCCGCTGCTCGCTGGCCTCGTACCCGATGATCTGGTCGACGATCTTGTCTTCGACGTTGGAGACCGCCTTCTCCACGCCCTTGCCCTGGTAGCGGTCGGCGTCACCGTCGCGCAGCTCGATCGCCTCGAAGGCGCCGGTGGAGGCGCCGGACGGCACGGCGGCGCGGGCTACCGTGCCGTCGTCCAGACCGACCTCGACCTCGACCGTCGGGTTGCCCCGCGAGTCGAGAATCTCCCGGGCGACGATTCCCTCGATGGTTGCCACTAAGTCGCTCCTCGTTGTTGTGATCCGGTCCGTGGGTGGGCCGCGACGGTGCGGCTGAGGCAGGTGTTGAACGCAGCGTATCGGGCGGCGCGAACGGGCACGGCGTCGCCCGCGCACCCGGGGCACCCCGCACTGCCGGACATTCCCGGATTTCCGGGCGTCAACCGGCAACGGGTTTGCGCTGCGCGGACCAGATCCACCAGGCTGGTCGCCATGCCCGCCGCCTCGACCACCCTCCGCATGCTCGCCGTGTCGGTCATCGCGTCGCTCACGGTCACCGGCTGTCAGACATTCGAGGACGCCGGAGTCGCCATGGGCCGCTCGGAACTCGTCAACGACCTCGCCGCCCGGCTCGATCGGGCACTGGAGTTGACCTACTCGGCCGACTACCAGTTGCCCGGTGGCCAACGCGCCGCGATCGTGCAGGCGCAGGACCCGGCGCGATCCACGTACACCTATCCGGGAGGGCAACTCACCGTCACCCCGGAGGCCATCACCCGGTGCACGACGACTGGTGCCCGCCCGCAGTGCACGCTGATCACCCCGCCCACCCCGGGCAGCAAGCCCACCGTGACGCTGTTCGGCGAGGCCAACCAGCAGGGCCTCGTCACGCCGCCGGTGGTGGTCGGGCTGCTCACCGCCGCCGCGCTCGACCCACAGGCGGTCATCAAGCAGAGTGACACCACAGTCGCCGGGCACCACGCCGCCTGCGTCGCGGTGGAGAGTTCGTCGTCCGGCGACTTCACCGCCTGCGTGACCACCGAGGGCGTGCTCGGCAGCTTCACCGGGCCGGTCGACGGCAAGCCGATGGAGCTGGCGCTGAGCAACTACTCTCCAGCCGTCGACGAGGGTGCGTTCGAACCGCCTTCCGGCGCCGCCGTCGTCGACCGCCGCCCCGGCGGCTCGTGACCGCCCGCGCCCCTCAGAGACCGAGCAGGGTGCGCAGGTGGCGCGGGGGCGGGCAGTCGTGGGCGAGCATCGCGTCGTGCCAGTCGCGGACCGACACCCCGTCCGGGCGGGCGGCGGCGATCTCGGCCATCTCGCTGTACCCGACGAAGTAGGTGGAGAGCTGGGTCGAGGTCAGTTGGGCGCGCCGCCACTTGCCGGCCGCCTCGCCCTCCTCCTGGAAGCCGCGCCCGGTCATCAACGCCATCGCCTCGGCCTCGGGCAGGTTCTCGGCGTGCACCAACTGGTCGAGGAGCGCGTTGATGGTCATCCGCAGTTGCATCTTGAGCTGCTGCAACCGCACCGGCAGACCGCCGAAGCCGAGCCCCGTCATCACCTCCTCCGCGTAGACCGCCCAGCCCTCGATGAACGGGCCGGACTCGGCCAGCGCGCGGACCCGCGTGCCACCGACGTAGCGGCGAGCATGGGCGAGCTGGAGGAAGTGCCCCGGCATCGCCTCGTGCACCGTGAGGTTGCGGATCATGTGGTCGTTGTATTCGCGGTAGAACGACTCGACCCGCTGCGCCGGCCAGTCCGACGGGGTGGGCGCGATGCAGTAGAAGGTCGGCACGACGGCGGTCTCCAGCGGGCCGGGCGCGTCGCAGTACGCCACCGCGACCCCCCGGGCGAACTCCGGCATCTCCTGGATCACGCACCGGTCGTCGACCACTGTGACCAGGTCGTGTGCGCGGACGAAGTCGGTCGCCTCGTCCAGGGTCACCCCGGCCAGCTCGACGATCGTGGCGTCGTTCGGGTGCTCGGCGGCGAGCAGGTCCAGCGCCCGACGTACTGTCGCGTCGTCGGCCGGGCCACCGACCAGCTCGACGGCCGCCTCGCGGATCTCCGCGGTGACCCGGTCCAGGTTGGCCCAGGCGCGACGCTGGATCTCGGCGGCGCCCAACTCGGTGTCGAGGGTGTGCCAGAGCCGGGCCTCCCAGCGACGCCGGCCCAGTCGCGGGTCACGGCCGGGGCCGGCATCGGCGGCCAGGCCGGTGCGCAGCCAGGCGACGAACTCGTCCAGCGCGGCGATAGCGGCGGTGGCCGCCGGCTCGACCCGGTCGAGGTGGCTCGGCGCCTGGGCGAGCAACGCCGGCAGCTCGTCGCGGATCAGCGCGGCAGTGCCGGTGAACTGCCCGACCGCCGTCTCCGCGTGGATGCGCGGCATGTCCCGCAGCGTCGCGCGGGCGGTGGCGAGGGCGTCCGGTACGGCGGCGAGCCGGCCGGCCAGCTGGGTCAGCCGCACGTCCGCGGGGGCGTACGGGCGGGCCAGCAGCGGGTGCAGCAGCGGGCCGGGGTTGTGCCGCAGCGGATCCCACTCGTGCGAGCGGATCTCGGTCAGCTCGAACAGCTCCCGGTCCACGAATGAGGTGAGCAGCGCGTGGTCGACCTGCTCGTCGACGTCGAGCGAGTCCGGGTCCAGTTCGGACAGTGCGTTGGCCGCGTCGGAGAGCATCGCCCGATCGGCGGTCAACCCGTCGGCGGACAGGTCCGGCAGTCGGTCGTCGAACCGGTGGTCCCCGGCGGCGGTGGCAACCCCCGGCCGCGACTCCAGTAAAGCCTCGACAACCCGCTCAGCCAGCACCCCAAACGCTTCCACCGCCCCACCCTACCGACCGC
>NZ_QGSY01000076.1 GCF_003857035.1 Micromonospora arida | reverse complement strand
GCCAGAGAGCCTTTGGAGCTGAATCGTTTGCGGCATCAGCCATAGATGATCGGCAGGCCGAGCCTCTAACGAGGTCGGCGGGCACGGCCGACGGGCACGGCCGACGGGCACGGTCGACGGGCACGGCCGACGGGCACGGTCGACGGGCGCGGTCGACGGGCGATTCGTTTGTGACATCAGCTCCATAGCGAGACCAGCCACCCAAGCCCACCTCCCGCGAGGTCCCACCGCCAGCCCACCCGAGCCTCGCGGGCTCAGAAAAAGTCAGTCTTGACTGTTTGTTTTGTAGGCACCAAGCTGTCCCCGTGCCCACCGCATCGACGCGTGTCCCCCAGCAGGAACGCAGCCGCGCCACCCAGGCCCGGCTGCTGGAGGCGACCGTCGACTGTTTGATCGAACACGGCTGGTCCGGCACCACGACCACCGTCGTCGCGGCGCGGGCCGGTGTTTCGCGTGGGGCGCAGCTGCACCACTACCCGACGAAGGCGGCGCTGGTGACGGCCGCTGTGGCCCATCTGGCCGAGCGCCGGGCCGACGAGTTGCGCACCGAGGCCGAGGCGCTGCCGGCTGGCCCGCAGCGGTTGGACCGGGTCGTCGACCTGCTCGCCGTGGCGTTCACCGGGCCGCTGTTCGTGGCCGCGCTTGAGCTCTGGGTCGCTGCCCGCACCGATCGGGAGCTGCGGGACGCCCTGGTGCCGCTGGAGGCGACGGTCGGGCGGGAGATGCACCGGCTCACCGTCGCCCTGCTCGGTGTCGACGAGCGTCGACCCGGTGTCCGCGAAGCGGTGCAGGCCACGCTCGATCTGCTCCGTGGGCTCGGGGTGGCCAACCTGCTCAGCGACGATTCCGCCCGCCGGACCGCCCTGTTGACCACCTGGAAGCGCCAGCTCGCCACCCTGCTCACGCCCTGACCGCCGGCCGCACCGGCCACCACCGACCGGAGGCACCATGGTCGACCTCAGCGACCTGCTCACGGACCTGGCCGACGAGTCCGCCCAACTGGACGCCCTGGTGGCACCCCTACCCGTGGCCGACTGGGCGAGGCCGACCCCCGCGCCGGGCTGGAGCATCGGGCATCAGATCGCCCACCTCGCCTGGACCGACCACGTCGCGCTGTTGGCCGCGACCGATCCCGAGGCGTTCTACGCGACGGTCACCGCCGCGCCGGACGTGACCCGACTCGTCGACGTCGGCGCCGAAGAATTCCTCGCCCCGCCGGCCGAGCTGCTCGCCCGCTGGCGGGCCGGGCGCACCGCGCTCGTCGACGCACTGGCCGCCGTTCCGGCCGGCGGCAAACTGCCCTGGTACGGCACCCGGATGTCGGCCGCCTCGATGGCCACCGCCCGGATCATGGAGACCTGGGCGCACGGTGCGGACGTGGCCGACGCCCTCGACGTGGTCCGCCCCGACAGCGACCGACTCCGGCACGTGGCGCACCTGGGCGTGCGTACCCTCGGGCACGGCTTCGCCGCGCACGGCCGGGAGGCACCGACGGCGCCGATCCGGGTCGAGCTGGTCGGGCCGGGCGGGCAGGCCTGGAGCTGGGGTCCGGCGGACGCCGCCGACCGGGTCACCGGCCCGGCTCGGGACTTCTGCCTGCTGGTCACCCAGCGTCGACACCGCGCGGACCTCGCTCTGGTCGCCACCGGGCCGGTCGCCGACGAGTGGCTCGACGTGGCGCAGGCCTTCGCCGGGCCGCCGGGTGACGGCCGGCAGCCGGCCGGCGGGATCGGGGTACGGGCATGATCCGCATCGGCAACGCCTCCGGCTTCTACGGCGACCGGTTCACCGCCTGGCGGGAGATGCTCGACGGCGGTGAGCTGGACGTGCTGACCGGCGACTATCTCGCTGAGTTGACCATGCTGATCCTTGCCCGGGACCGTATGCGCGACCCCGACCTGGGCTACGCGAAGACGTTCCTGCGGCAACTGGAGACCTGCCTCGGCACCGCACTCGACCGAGGGGTACGGATCGTGACCAACGCCGGCGGGTTGAACCCGGCCGGCCTGGCCGCCGCCATCGAGAAGCTCGCCAACCGGCTCGGCCTGCAGACCCAGGTCGGGTACGTCGAGGGCGACACGATCCAGCGACCGGACGCGTTGAGCGCGAACGCCTACCTCGGCGCGTTCGGGATCGCCGCCTGCCTCGACGCCGGTGCGGACGTGGTGGTCACCGGCCGGGTCACCGACGCGTCGCTGGTGGTCGGCCCGGCCATCGCCCGGTACGGGTGGGGCCGCGACGACCTCGACGAGCTGGCCGGGGCCACCGTGGCGGGGCACCTCGTCGAGTGCGGTGCGCAGGTCACCGGCGGCAACTTCAGCTTCTTCACCGAGCTGCCCGACGGCGGTCACCGGCCCGGGTTCCCGATCGCCGAGGTGCACCCCGACGGCTCATCGGTGCTCACCAAGCATCCGGGCACCGGCGGCGCGGTAACAGTGGAGACGGTCACCGCCCAACTGCTCTACGAGATCGGTGGACCGTCGTATCTGGGGCCGGACGTGGTGACCCGACTGGACACGGTGAGGCTGCACCCCGACGGGCCGGACCGGGTCCGGGTCTCCGGCGTACGGGGCACGCCGCCACTGCCCACGCTGAAGGTGGGCGTCAACAACCTCGGCGGCTTCCGCAACTCGATGACGTTCGTCCTGTGCGGTCTGCACATCGAGGCGAAGGCGGCCCTGGTCCGGGGGCAGGTCGAGGAGGCGGTGGGCAAGGACGGGCTGGAGTTCACCCTCGCCCGGACCGACCATCCGGACGCCGCCGACACCGAGGCGGCCAGCGCCCTGCTGCACGTACACCTGCGCGACGGCGACAAGGCGCGGGCCGGGCGGGCGTTCTCGGCCGCCGCGGTGGAGTTGGCCCTGGCCTCGTACCCGGGCTGCACGCTGACCACGCTGCCCGGTGACGCGACACCGTACGGCGTCTTCACCGCCGACGCGGTGCCGCAGGACGCGGTGGCCCACGTCGCGGTGCTACCCGGTGGCGAGCGGGTGCCGATCGCCCCGCCGATCGGCACCGCCCC
Organism: Micromonospora arida; assembly: GCF_003857035.1. GTDB lineage: Bacteria > Actinomycetota > Actinomycetes > Mycobacteriales > Micromonosporaceae > Micromonospora > Micromonospora arida. The sequence continues at coordinate 11,542 of NZ_QGSY01000076.1, read as the reverse complement.
CGCCTCGCAGGACGAGTCGGCCCCGGGTGGCGACGCGGCGGTCGACGGCCCGACCCGGCGCGGGGCGCTCGGCGAGGTGGTCGGCGCACGCTCCGGGGACAAGGGCGGGGACGCCAACCTCGGTGTCTGGGCGCGTACCGACGCCGGGTACGCCTGGTTGCGGACCTGGTTGACCGTCGAACGGCTGGCCGAGCTGGTGCCGGAGACCGCGCCGCTGTCGGTGCGGCGTTACGAACTGTCGAACCTGCGCGCGGTCAACTTCGTGATCGAGGGCCTGCTCGGCGCCGGAGTGGCCGCGTCCACCCGGTTCGACCCGCAGGCCAAGGCGCTCGGCGAGCTGCTGCGCGCCCGGATCGTCGACCTGCCGGCCGACCTTCCGGCGGGGGCATCCCGGTGAGCGCGAGGAATGAGCGGGCCCCGCGAGCCCCGCGGTCGCGAACGAAGGAGGCCCGATGAGCATCGTGGACACCCCGGAGCGCCGGCAACTACGCGAGCTGACCCGGACGTTCGTGACCCGGGAGGTGTTGCCGCACCTGGACGACTGGGAGCGGGCCGGCGAGGTGCCCCGGGCGCTGCACGCGACAGCCGCGAAGCTCGGCCTGCTCGGCATCGGCTTCCCGGAGTCGGTCGGTGGCAGCGGCGGTGATTTGCTCGACTCGATCATCGTGACCGAGGAGCTGATCCGCTCCGGCGGCTCGTCCGGGTTGGTGGCGGCCCTGTTCACGCACGGAATCGCGTTGCCGCACATGGTGGCGGCGGCCGGTGCCCGCACCGGTGGCTCGCTCGGCGGTCGGCTCGGTGGCGTCTCGTCCCCGGGCGACGACAGTCTGATCGAGCGGTACGTGCGGCCCGCGCTGGCCGGCACGATGATCGGCGCGCTGGCCATCACCGAGCCGGACGGCGGTTCGGACGTGGCCGGCATCCGCACGACCGCCCGCCGCGACGGCGACCACTACGTGGTGAACGGGTCGAAGACGTACATCACCAGCGGGCACCGGGCCGACTTCGTGACCACCGCGGTGTGTACCGACTTCCCCGGCAGCGGCTCGCTCACCCTGCTGGTCATCGACAAGGGGTCGCCCGGGTTCACAGTGGGACGCCGGTTGGAGAAGCTGGGCTGGCACTGCTCGGACACCGCCGAGCTGTCCTTCGCGGACGTGCGGGTGCCGGTCGCCAACCGGATCGGCGCGGAGGACACCGGCTTCCTGGCGATCATGCAGAACTTCGCGGCGGAACGGCTGTCGCTGGCGACCCAGGCGTACGCGACCGCGCAGCGTTGCGTCGAGTTGGCGGTGCGCTGGTGCCGGGACCGGGAGACCTTCGGGCGTCCGCTGGCCAGCCGGCAGCTGATCAGGCACCGGTTGGCCGAGATGCACACCCGGGCCGAGGCGGCCCGGTCGTACGTGCATGCAGTGGCGGTTCGGGTGGCGGCCGGCGAGCCGGTGGTGACCGAGGTGGCGATGGCGAAGAACATGGCGGTGGCCGCCTGCGACCACGTCGTCGACCAGGCGTTGCAGCTGCACGGCGGGTTCGGCTACCTGCGCGACGCCGAGGTGGAGCGGCACTACCGCGACGCGCGGATCCTCGGCATCGGCGGCGGCACCACCGAGATCATGAATGAGATCATCGCGAAAGGCATGGGCCTATGACCACCCTGGACAGCGCGGTCGACCCGTCCGCGCCCTCGTACCTGGCGAACCGGGCGGCGTTGCTGGAGCGGTTGACCGAGTTGGACGCCGCGCTGGACCAGGCGCGGGCGGGTGGTGGCGAGAAGTACGTGACCCGGCACCACGCCCGCGGCAAGCTGCTCCCCCGGGAGCGGATCGATCTGCTGGTGGACGCCGACAGCCCGTTCCTGGAGTTGTCGCCGGTCGCCGCGTACGGCTCGGACTTCCCGGTCGGGGCCAGCGTGGTCACCGGCATCGGGGTGGTCGAGGGCGTGGAGTGCCTGATCGTCGCCAACGACCCGACCGTACGCGGCGGCGCGGTCAACCCGTGGTCGCTGGCGAAGACCCGGCGGGCCGGCGAGATCGCCCTGGCCAACCGGCTGCCAATGGTCAATCTGGTGGAGTCGGCCGGGGCGGACCTGCCCACCCAGGCGGAGATCTTCATTCCCGGTGGTCGGGTGTTCCGTGACCTCACCCGGCTCTCGGCGGCCGGCATCCCCACGGTCAGCGTGGTCTTCGGCAACGCCACGGCCGGTGGCGCGTACGTGCCGGGGATGTCCGACCACGTGATCATGATTCGGGACCGGTCACAGGTCTACCTGGCCGGTCCGCCGCTGGTGAAGATGGCGACCGGCGAGGTCACCGACGACGAGTCGCTGGGTGGCGCGGCGATGCACGCCGGCACGTCCGGGCTCGCCGACCACCTGGCCGAGGACGAGCGGGACGGCATCCGGCTGGCCCGGCAGTGCGTACGACGGTTGAACTGGCGCAAGCAGGGTCCGTCGCCGCGTACGGCGGTGCCGCAGCCGCCGAAGTACGACCCGGAGGAGCTGCTCGGCATCACCAGCGCCGACCTGAAGGTGCCGTTCGACCCTCGGGAGGTGCTGGCCCGGATCCTGGACGGCAGCGACCTCGACGAGTTCAAGCCGGCGTACGGGGACGCGCTGGTCACCGGTTGGGGCGAGTTGCACGGGTATCCGGTGGGGGTGCTGGCCAATGCCCGAGGGGTGCTGTTCAGCGCGGAGGCGCAGAAGGCGGCCCAGTTCATCCAGCTCGCGAACGCCTCGGACACCCCGTTGATCTTCTTGCAGAACACCACCGGCTACATGGTGGGCACCGAGTACGAGCAGCGCGGCATCATCAAGCACGGCGCTCTGATGATCAACGCGGTGTCAAACTCGAAGGTGCCGCACCTGACGGTGAACCTGGGCGCCTCCTACGGGGCCGGCAACTACGGCATGTGCGGCCGGGCGTACGAGCCGAGGTTCCTGTTCACCTGGCCGAACGCGAAGTCGGCGGTGATGGGCCCGGCGCAACTCGCGGGGGTGCTGTCGATCGTGGCCCGGCAGGCGGCTGCCGCCCGGGGGCGCGACTACGACGAGGACTCCGACGCGGCGATGCGAATGATGGTCGAGCAGCAGATCGAGTCGCAGTCCGGGGCGCTCTTCCTCTCCGGCCGGCTCTACGACGACGGGGTGATCGACCCCCGGGACACTCGGACCGTCCTCGGGCTCTGCCTCTCGGCGATCCACAACGGACCGGTGAAGGGCGCCGACGGTTTCGGCGTCTTCCGGATGTAGACCGTGAGCGCGAGGAACGCAGCGAAGCGGAGTCCCGCAGTCGCGAACGAAAGGAAGGCTCAGGGGACCATGATCAACAGACTGCTCGTGGCCAACCGGGGCGAGATCGCCCGTCGGGTCTTCGCCACCTGCCGCGCGATGGGCGTGGAAACGGTCGCCGTGCACTCGGACGCGGACGCCGACGCGCCGTTCGTGGCCGAGGCCGACCAGGCGGTACGCCTGCCGGGGAGTTCGCCCGCCGAGACGTACCTGCGGGTCGACCTGATCCTGGACGCGGCCCGCCGCAGCGGCGCGGACGCCGTCCACCCCGGCTACGGGTTCCTCGCCGAGAACGCCGAGTTCGCGGCGGCGGTGACCGACGCCGGTCTGACCTGGGTCGGCCCGCCGGCCAAGGTGATCGCCGCGATGGGCGACAAACTGGCGGCGAAGGCGCTGCTCGCCGAGGCGGGCGTGCCGATGCTGCCGAGCTGGACCGACACTGCCGGGATCACCGATTTCCCGGTGCTGGTGAAGGCGTCCGCCGGCGGCGGTGGCCGGGGCATGCGGATCGTCCGGACCGCCGACGAACTGGCCGAGGCCGTCGCCTCCGCGCGCCGCGAGGCGGCCGCCGCGTTCGGCGACGGCACGGTCTTCATCGAGCGGTACGTCGAGCGCGGCCGGCACGTCGAGGTGCAGATCTTCGGTGACGCCCACGGTCGGGTGGTGGCTCTCGGCGACCGGGAGTGCTCGATCCAGCGGCGGCACCAGAAGATCGTCGAGGAGGCGCCAGCGGTTGTGCCGGACCGGGTCCGCACGGCGTTGCACGAGGCGGCGGTGGCCGCCGGGCGCGCGGTCGACTACCTGGGCGCGGGCACTGTGGAGTTCCTGCTCGCCCCGGGCGGTGAGTTCTTCTTCCTGGAGATGAACACCCGCCTTCAGGTCGAGCACCCGGTCACCGAGTTGTGCACCGGGCTGGACCTGGTGGGTTTGCAACTGCTCGTCGCCGAGGGTGAGCCGTTGCCGGCGGCTCTGCCGGCGAGCACCGGGCACGCGATCGAGGTACGCCTCTGCGCCGAGGACGCGGCGGCGGGTTGGCGGCCGGCCACCGGGACCCTGCACCGGTTCAGCGTCGGCGCTGTGGCGACCGAGTTCGGTGGGCTGGCCGGGCCGGGCCTGCGGCTCGACTCGGGTGTGCTGGCCGGCTCGGTGGTCGGGGTGCACTACGACTCGATGCTCGCGAAGGTGATCGCCTGGGGTCGTACCCGCGCGGAGGCGACCCGGCTGCTGGCCAGCGCGTTGGCCCGGGCCGAGCTGCACGGGGTGACCACCAATCGGGACCTGCTGGTCCGGGTGCTGCGGAGCCCCGCCTTCGCCGCCGTGGAGATCGACACGGGTTTCCTTGACCGGCACCCGGAGGTCTTCGCCCCGGTGCTCCCCGCCGACCGGCTGCCGATCACCGCCCTCGCCGCGGCGCTGGCCGCGGCCGCCCACCGCCGGGCGACCGCACCGGTGCTCTCCGGGCTCCCCTCCGGCTGGCGCAACGTGCCCGCAGTCCCGCAGGTCAGCCGGTTCATCGGGCCGGACGGCGACGAGATCGAGATCCGCTACCGGCTGGACCGGACCGGTGGACTCGCCGACTGGTCCGTGGCGACGCCCGGCGACGCAGCGGCGTCGGAGGCGAAGCCACCGGCAGTGGCACTGGTCGAGGCCACCCCGGACCGGGTGGTGCTCGACGTCGACGGGGTTCGGCGCGCGTACCGCGTACACCGGGTGGGTTCGGCGGTCTTCGTGGACGGCCCGGACGGGGCGGCGAGCCTGGCCGAGCTGCCACGTCTCCCGCTGCCCACCGCGGCGGTGGCGGCCGGGTCGCTGCTCGCGCCGCTGCCCGGCGCGGTGACCCGGATAAACGTCAAGGTCGGCCAGCGGGTCACCGCCGGTGATCCGCTGCTCACCCTGGAAGCGATGAAGCTGGAACATCCCGTGCTCGCCCCGATCGACGGCGTGGTCACCGAGCTGCCGGTGCCGACCGGCGGTCAGGTGCAGACGGGCGCCGTGCTCGCCGTTATCGAAGAAGAGGACGCCCGATGACCTTCGACCTCACCCCCGAGCAGGACCAACTGCGCGACGCCGTGCGGGCGTTGGGCCGCCGCTACGGTCACTCCTACTTCGTCGAGAAGGCGAGGGCCGGCGAACACACCACCGAACTGTGGGCGGAGGCCGGGCGGCTCGGCTACCTGGGGGTCAACATCCCCACCGAGTACGGCGGCGGGGGCGGCGGCATCACCGAGCTGGCCATCGTCTGCGAGGAGTTGGCGGCGGCGGGTTGCCCGTTGCTGCTGCTGGTGGTCTCCCCCGCCATCGCGGCGACCGTGCTCGCCCGGCACGGCACCGAGGAGCAACGCAAGCGGCACCTGCCGGGCCTCGCCGACGGCTCCCAGAAGATCGTTTTCGCGATCACCGAGCCGGAGGCCGGTTCCAACTTCCACCGGCTCGGCACGGTGGCTCGCCGCGACGGCGACGGTTGGCTGCTGAACGGCCGCAAGTGCTACATCTCCGGCGTCGACGAGGCCGGTCACGTGCTGGTGGTGGCCCGTGTCGCCGTCGATGACGGCCCAGCCGGTTCAGCGGATGCGTCTCCGCAGAAGCTCAAGCCGGCGCTGTTCCTGGTGCCGACCGACGCGGCCGGGCTGACCCGGTCCAAACTGGACATGGAGATCCTGTCCCCGGAGAACCAGTTCCTGCTCTACCTGGACGACGTGCGGGTGCCCGCCGACGCGCTGCTCGGTGAGTCGTTGGACGCCGGGCTGCCGGCGCTCTTCGCCGGGCTCAACCCGGAGCGGATCACGGTGGCCGCGATGGGCGCCGGCACCGGCCGGTACGCCATCGAGCGGGCCAGTGAGTACACCGCCACCCGCAAGGTCTGGGGTGGTCGGAGCATCGGCTCCCACCAGGGGGTGTCGCATCCGTTGGCACACGCGGCGGTGCAGGTGGAGTTGGCCCGCCTCATGATCCAGAAGGCGGCCACCCTGTACGACGCCGGCCGCGACCTGGAGGCCGGGGTGGCCGGCAACATGGCCAAGTACGCGGCCGGGGAGGCCGCCGCGCTCGCCGTGGACACCGCCGTGCAGGTGCTCGGCGGGGCCGGCATGACCACCGAGTACGGGGTGGCAACTCTGCTCGGCGCAGTCCGGGCCGGCCGGATCGCGCCGGTCAGCCGCGAGATGATCCTCAACTTCGTGGCCCAACACGTCCTCGGCCAGGACAAGTCGTACTGACCCGGGCCACCGCCCGCGCCAGCGTGCCGTGGCCGTGTGCCCGCGCCCGGCGCCGCATGATCGACTCGGTTTTCTTGAACTCGGGATGTCCAAGCGTCGGTGATGCCCCGACTTCCTGAAAGCCGAGTCGATCAAGCGCCGGGGGCCGATGCCGGTGGGACGGTCAGGCTGGGGTACGGCAGGCGGCGTCGATGCGGTGGACCGGGCGGACGCGACGGCCCATGCCCTCCAACAGCGAATCCTCGACGTGGAAGTCGTGAATGCGCAGTTGGTGGCGGGGCAGCTCCTCCTCGCTCGGGCAGAGCACCTGGGCGCGGACCAGACCGACCGGGACGTACCGGACGCCGCCCCGTTCCTGGAGGATCACCATGTTGACGTCGTCGGTGGTGACCACGTGCCCACGTACGTCCTCGGTGGGCCCACTCTCCGGGCCCACCGTGGTGACGGTCAGCGGCAACACCGGCGTGGTGATCACCGGCACCGCGGCCCAGATCAGGGTGGCGAGCACCGCCACCTCGGTCACCGACGCCAGCGGCCGGATCACCATGCCCGGCAGCGGCCCCGCCACGAAGAGCGCCAGCAGCGGGGGCACCACGATGAGCGCCAGCACCAACCACTCGTCGCCCTGCCGCATCGCGTCGCGCATCGTCGGCAGCATCAGCCAGCCGTACCCGGCGAGCAGCGCGCCGATCAGCAGCAGTCGAGGCATCACCCGCTCGTGCAGCCGCGCCGGGCGCAGTTGGAACGCGGCCACGAACGCCGGCAACAGCAGCGGCAGATAGAGCAACGGCCAGGTGATCAGGGCGAGCAGGAAGCTGGCCAGCACCACCCAGGCCGGGGTGATGTCGGCCCAGCGGGCGAAGAGTGGGCGGCGACGGGTGCCCGGCGGAAGTCGATCCGCGCTGACGGCCAGTACCGCGCCGAGCGCGAAGACGGCGACCAGCCCGGTGGAGAGCAGCCGGGCCGCCGTGGTCAGGAAACCGGCGAGCAGGTTGACCGGCCCGACGTTGGCCACCAACAGCAGCGTGGTCTGGAGCTCCCCGCCGGCCTCCACGCCGAGGCGGAGCACCGAGAAGATCGCCGGTACGCCCACCACGGCCGTCCAGAACGACTGGCTGGCGCGGGCGCGCCGCTCTGCCGGATCCCAGCGGACCCGCCCCGGCTCGACCTCGGCGACGACCGGCTCGGCCGGTTCGGCGACCGGCACTGCGGCCGGCCAGGCAACGTCACTTCCTGCACCAGCCGCCGGACGGTCGGCGGCCGGCGACGCTGCCGCCGTACCGTCGATTGTTGGCGAGTCGGCGGCGGGCACTGACGTGCGGGGCGGCGGGACCGGCCCGTCGCCGCCGGTGGCGGTCGGCGCCGCGCTCACTTGGCGGGCGCCTTGTCGTCGAAGTCGACGAGCTTCGGCACCTCCAGCGGCTGCGGCTGGCGCTTCTCGGCCTTCAGCCAGGGGCCCAGGGTCCGGTTGTACGCCGTCTGCCAGGGGCTGGCATCTCCGTCGCGGCCCTGCTCGTAGCTCTTCTGCAGGAAGAACGCGACCAGGTCGCGCAGCGCGGGGTCACCGATCGGCACGCCGATGCCCAGCAACTCGCTGGTGCCGAACGGCATGTCCACGATCTCGAACTCCTTGGGGAAGCTGGCCAGGAAACCGGCAAGGATCGACTCGTCGGAGCTGACCGCGTCGTACCGACCCTTGCGGATGCCGTCGACGCAGTCGCCGACGTCCTTGACCACGAACGTCTTGACCTGGTGCTTCTCCAACTCGGCCTCGGTGGTGGAGCCGCCGCTGGTGCAGACCTTGTAGGCCGGGTCGCGCAGATCCTCAATGGTGCGAATCTTGTCCTTCAGTCGGACCGGCACCATCACCTCCTGCGTGGTGACGAAGTACGGCCCGGCGAAGCTGACCAGCTGCTTACGGTCTTCCGTCATGGAGAAGCTGGACACCACCAGGTCGACGGTGCCGCCTTGCAGCGACGGGATGCGGTCCTCGGTGGCGACCGACACGAACTCCAGCCGCTGTTCCCCCTCGTAGCCGAGCGAGGCCGCGACGTACCGGGCGATCTCGACGTCGAACCCGATGTGCTGGCCGTTCCGCAACTCACCCATCAGCGGCTCGTTGGTGGCGACACCGATCCGTAGCTTCGACTGACCGTAGATGTGCGTCTCGCGCATCTTCTCCTGCACCGACGGCAGGTCCGGTTCCTCCCGGCTGTCGCAACCGGCCGCGGCGGCGAGCACGAGAGTGAGAGCGACCGCCAGCGTCGACGCGATCGAGCGGAGCCGGGACTGCGAACTGCCTGAGTTCATGGGCGACCTCGCTACCGGAAGGGCCTGCGGAACACCGAGAGTAGCGGTTCTTGTCCAATCCGTGTGCGCGCGGTGGACCCTGTCGAGTGGACGGCTCGGATCGACGTCGATCGGCGCAGCGGTCGGCTCTGCGGTTGACAGCCGGCCTCGTCACGACATGCTGGACACGTGAGCCGATTGTCCAGACCCGATGCGCGCACGGTGGCGGTGCTCGCGGCGCTGGGAGCCCTTGCGCCGCTGGTCATGCTGGTCGTGTGGCGCCGACAGGACCTCCTCGGCGTGGTTCTCGCGCTGCTCTGCGTGCTGATGACCATGGTCGCCGGGGTCGCGGTCTCGGCCGCTCGTCAGGTCGACGATCCGGAGCCGGCGGACCGGTCGGCAGTCGTCGGGCCGCCCGAGCTGATGCCGTACGGGATCGACGCGGACACCCTCGATGCCCTGGACCCCCGGGACGCGTTGCGTGCGGTGCGTGACCGCCGACGCGGGTCGGACGGGCTCAGCGGCCGGTGAGCGTGGGTGCGGTGAGCGCGTCCACGCCGCGCCCCGCCAGACACCGGTAGGTCCGGTCGATGCTGCCGTCGATCGGCGGTAGCACCTCCAGGTGCCAGCCGGTCGCCTCGCCGATCCCGGTGGTCAACCGGAACGTCGTGGCACTGCACACCTGCCGCACCGGCTCAGCGGCGACCACCTCGTCGTAGTCGGCGCCGACCAGCGACACCGGCAGGATGCCCTCGGCGTACGTCTCCCAGGTGTGCCGGCCGGCGCAGGACAGCCGAGCCGCCTCGGCGCGGCTACCGCGGATCCGCATCGGGCCGAAGCACTCCAGCTCGGGCAGGCACCGGGCACCCTCGGGCAGGGCGGTGGGCGCACCGGTGCCGGTCGCACAGCCGGGCAACGGCCCGGTCGCCGGTGCGGCGATCTGGGTGGCCGACGGGTACGGGGTGGGTGGTGGCGCCCGGTCGGCGACCCAGGCCCCGACTGTCGCGGAGGCGGCGAGCGCGAGCACCCCGGCGCCGCCGAAGAGCCAGCGCCGCCACCGTCGACCGGCGGGGTCACTTCGCTGAGTGTCCTCGATGGGCGATCGGGGCACCGGTTGGCTGGCCGCGTACGGGCCGGAAAGCGTCGCGGCACCGCTGACCGGAGCGCCGCTGACCGGTGTCGCCGCCGAGCCCAGTGGCAGGTTGGTGAGCAGGTCGTGCAACTCCAGGGCGGAGGGACGCTCGCCCGGATCGTTGGCCATGCCGACGCGCAGCACGTCGATCAGGTCGTCCGGCACCCCGGGCAGGGCGGGAAGCGGCTGGTTGAACATCTCCAGCACGGTGACCAGGCTCGGGTTGCGCTCGGACTGCCAACGCGGCGGCCGGCCGTGCATCACCGCGTAGAGGGTGGCACAGAGCGCGTACACGTCGACGGCCGGTGACGGCGGGCTGTGGCTGAACATCTCCGGCGGCGCGTACGCCGGGGTGAGCACCTCCAGGGTGACCGAGGCGTCCCGGTGTTCGGCGAGGACGGCGAGCCCGAAGTCGGCGAGCACCGCCGAGTTGAAGGGCGAGTAGAGGATGTTTGCCGGCTTCACGTCCCGGTGCAGCACCCCGGCGGCGTGCGAGTGGGCCAGCGCGTCCGCGATCTTGATGCCGAGGTCGCGGGCCTCCACCGGGCCGAGCGGTGAGGTGCGCATCCGTTCGGCGTACGAGCCGTCGCAGAGCTCCATGATCAGGTAGGGGTGCTGATCGACTGTGACCCCCACGTCGAAGAGGTCCACCACGTGCGGGTGGGACGACATCCGGCCGGCGGCCCGCGCCTCGCGCAGGAAGCGGGCCTGATCGCGCTCGCTGTCCAGCGTCCGGTTCTCCACTTTGACGGCGACCTCGCGACCCACGGAGATCTGGGTGGCCTGGTAGACGGTCGCGTACCCGCCCCGGGCAAAGACCCGCAAATCAGTCAGGCCGGGCACGATCGGCACTGGCAGGCCGCCGGTCGGGGTGTCGGTCACCGCTCGAAAATACCCAACCCGACCGATGGCTCAGCGCACCGCGTCCGCCGGAGCCGCACCGGCGGGACCGGTACCCTCCTCGGCGACCGCAGTCGTCCCGGCACCCTCGGACGATCCGACCCCGCCGGCCGGGATGCCCCGCCGGGCGTCCAGACGCAGACCGATGGCAGTGGCCACGGCGCCCAGCCCTTCCCACGCCGCCACCCCGAAGAACCGGTCGGGAGCGATGTCAGCCAGCACCGCGATGGTGAACACGGTGAACGTGACCAGCCGGAAGACCACTGTGAACCGGTAGAACGCCCGCCACTCGGTCACCGTGGCGAGCAGGTAGTAGACGCCCATGTTGAAGGCCGCCATCGAGGACGCCAGCAGGAACGTCCCGGTGTGATCACCGACGGACCGCGTCTCCGGCACCTCGAACCCGAGCATGCGCAGCTGCGCCTCCGGCCAGAGCAGCCCAACCGCGCCCATCACCAGCGCCAACACGCCGAAGACCGCGATGGTCCAGCCCGCGATGGATCGCGGCAGCTTCATGAAGGGCCTCCCCAGGCACGGCGACGGTCACCACTGTGGACCCGTACGCGGTGCTGACACGCTAGCCGCTCCCCGAGACCACCACATCCCCAAACCCGGCAGAACCCTGCACCCCCGGGTCGCGTTGATCAAGAGCTTTCGGTCATCGGCGGCCCGGAATCTGACCCAAACCTCTTGATCAACAGCGGAGGGTGGGGGTGGGTG
>NZ_QGSY01000309.1 GCF_003857035.1 Micromonospora arida | reverse complement strand
CATGATCAACAAGGGCTGGGGTGGGTGGGACAGGTGGGTTTTTAGCGGAGGGCCAGGCGGGCGGCTCGGGCGTCGCGCTTCTCCTCGAAGCGGCTCGCGGCGCGGTCCAGGTTCTCCAGCTGGGCGGCGAGCTGCTCGCGGGCGGCCTCGCCGTCGGCGTTGAGGCCGGTCACGTTGAAGACGTCCCACTGACGCAGGACCGGCTGCAGAACCTCGTCGCGGTGCTGGCGCAGGTCGTAGATGCCGGCCAGGGCGATCGCCACCGACTTGCGGGCGAACCCGTCGATGCCGCTGCCCGGCATCTGGAAGTCGGCCACCACGTCGGCAACGGCCCGCATGGCCTGGCTCGGAGCCAGCTCGAACGCGGCCGCGAGCAGGTTGCGGTAGAAGACCATGTGCAGGTTCTCGTCGGCGGCCACCCGGGCCAGCAGCGCCTCGCAGGTGGGGTCGCCGGTGGCCTTGCCGGTGTTGCGGTGCGAGATCCGGGTGGCCAACTCCTGGAACGAGACGTACGCCAGCGAGTGCAGCACCTCGTCGCCATGGGCGTTGGTGTAGCCCTCCGACATGTGCGTCATCCGGGCCCGCTCCAGCGCCACCGGGTCGACCGCCCGGCTGACGGTCAGGTAGTCGCGGATCGCGACGCCGTGCCGGCCCTCCTCGGCGGTCCACCGGTGCACCCAGGTGCCCCACGCGCCGTCGCGACCGAACAGGGTGGCGATCTCGTGGTGATACGAGGGCAGGTTGTCCTCGGTCAGCAGGTTCACGATCAGCGCCGTGCGGGCCACGTCCGGGATGGTGGAGTCGGTCGGTGACCACGCCTCGCCGCCGAGCGGCCCGTCGAAGGTCCGCCCTTCGCTCCACGGCACGTACTCGTGCGGGAACCACTCCTTGGCGAGCGAGAGGTGGCGGTCCAGGTTGCGTGCGACAACCGGCTCCAACTCGACGAGCAGCGCGGTCTGGCTCACTGTGGTGCTGACGGTCACGAGAAACTCCCTACGGTGGCGTAACTTACGCTACCGTAGGTCCCCGCGGCCGTCAGCGCCAGTGGAGACACTCAGCCGACCGTGGGCTTGAGGTCCGCCAGGGGTGGCATCCACTCCCCCGCACCGGCCGTGACCTGCTCACCGGAGCGGATGTCCTTCACCTCGTCCGGCGCTCCCTCGGCACCGGGGAACCAGACGTACGGGATGCCCCGCCGCTCGGCGTAGCGGATCTGCTTGCCGAACTTCGCCGCGCTCGGCGACACCTCGGTCGGCACCCCGCGCCGCCGCAGCGCCTCGGCCACCCGGTTGCTGGCCGTACGTTGCTCCTCGCTGGTCACCGCGACGAGCACGGCGGTCGGCACCTCCCGCGAGACCGACAGCTCCCCCGCGCCGAAGAGCAGACCGAGCAGCCGGGTCACGCCGATCGAGATCCCCACCCCCGGGTACGAGACGGTGCCGGCGCTGGCCAGGTTGTCGTACCGGCCGCCGGAGCAGATCGAGCCGAAGCGCTCGTAGCCGTGCAGCTGGGTCTCGTAGACGGTGCCCGTGTAGTAATCCAGACCACGGGCGATGCGCAGGTCCGCCACGCAGAGGCCGGGCGAGTGCTCGGCGGCGGTCTCCACCACCCGGACCAGCTCCTCGATGCCCTCGTCGAGCAGCGGGTCGCTCACCCCGAGCGCGCGCACGGCGTCGGCGAACGAGGCGTCCGGAGCGGAGATCTCGGCCAGCGCCAGGCACGCCTTGGCCTGCGCCTCGCTCGCACCGGCGGTCTGGGCCAGCAGGTCGGCCACCCTCGCCGGGCCGATCTTGTCGAGCTTGTCCACGGCGCGCAGCGCCGCCTCCGGGTCGGTCAGCCCGATGCCCCGGTAGAAACCCTCGCAGATCTTGCGGTTGTTGACCTGGATCGTCACCGGTGGGATCGGCAACGAGCGCAGCGCGTCCCCGATGACCAGCGGCATCTCCGCCTCGTGGTGCGCGGCCAGGGTGTCCCGGTCGACGATGTCGATGTCGGCCTGGACGAACTCCCGGTAACGGCCCTCCTGCGGCCGCTCGCCCCGCCAGACCTTCTGGATCTGGTAGCGGCGGAACGGGAAGCTCAGCTTGCCGGCGTTCTCCAACACGTACCGGGCGAACGGCACGGTCAGGTCGAAGTGCAGGCCGAGCTGGTCGTCACCACCGGCACCCTCGGCGTCGGCGTGCAGCCGCCGGATCACGTAGACCTCCTTCGAGGTCTCGCCCTTGCGCAGCAGCTGGTCCAGCGGCTCCACGGCGCGGGTCTCCAGCGGCGCGAAGCCGTACAACTCGAAGGTGGCCCGGATCCTGTCGAGCACGAACTGCTCGATCATCCGCTGGCCGGGAGTCCACTCCGGGAAGCCGGAGATGGGCGTGGGCTTGCTCATCGGCGTACTCCTTGCGGTTCCGCGCCGGTGGCGCGGTGGTGTCGTGGGTCCGCGCGCGGCGCGGACAAAAGATCTAGAGGCCCCGGGTGGGAGCGGCCGGCGACGTGCCAGCCACCTCGATGAGGTACGGGTTGCTGGCGCGCTCGCGGCCGATGGTGGTGCTGGGGCCGTGGCCGGGCAGCACGACGGTGTCGTCGGCCAGCGGAAGAATCTTGTCGCGCAGGCTGGTGAGCATGGCCGGCATGCTCCCGCCCGGCAGGTCGGTGCGGCCGATCGACCCGGCGAACAGGACGTCACCGGAGAGGCACAGCTCGTCAGCCTCCCAGCTCGACCCGGCGCCCGGCAGCCGGAACAGCACCGACCCGCCGGTATGGCCCGGGGCATGGTCGACGGCGATCTCCAGGCCGGCGAGCGTGAGGGTGGCGCCGTCGGTCAACTCCGCCACGTCGTCCGGCTCGGTGTAGCTCAACCGGCCGCCGAAGAGCGACGTCAGGTCGGCCGAGAGGCCCTTGGACGGGTCGGCCAGCATCTCCCGGTCACCGGGGTGCACGTACGCGGTGATGCCGCGCGCGCCGCAGACCGGCGCGACCGAGAAGGTGTGGTCGAGGTGGCCGTGGGTGAGCAGCACGGCGGCCGGATGCAGGCGGTGCTCGGCGAGCAGCGCGTCGAGCTGGTCGAGCACCCCGATGCCGGGGTCGACCACCACGCACTGCTCCCCCGGCGCGGTGGCAACCACGTAGCAGTTGGTGCCGAAGGCGTCCGCGGGAAAGCCGGCCACGAGCACGGGCGCTGTCCTTTCCGTCGAGCAGCTGTCGTCCTGCACAGCAGCCTATCGGGCGGGCCGAGCGAGTTTGCCGCGTCCGTCCCACCGGCCCCGTAGGGCACAGTGACAACCTCCGATAAGCGCTGCTCGGGACGGGGTGGACCTCGTACACCACATTCCCAGTCACTAGCCGTACACTCTGGCGGGCGTGTGGCGCGGCACACGTGACGCCCGGACGGGCCGGGGCGACCGGCCGCCGGCGGCGACCAGGTAGAGGAAAGGGGAGCACGGGTGGCTTCCAGCAGGGACCGGCAGCGCAAACTGGCGCGGGCCAAGCTCGACCGGCAGTTGGCTCGCCGTGCCGCCTCGACACGGCGCCGACGGCAGATCCAGGCCGGAGTTGGCGCCGCTCTGATCCTCGTGCTGGTCGTGGCCGGCTCAGCCTGGGCGCTCGGGGCGTTCGACTCCGACCCGAAGCAGAACACGGCCGCGGAGGAAACCTGCCTCTGGACGCCGCAGGACGCGACGGCCAACACCAACCTCAAGGACGTCGGCACGCCGGCCACCAAGGATCTGCCCACCGACGGCACCCGGGCGATGACCGTGACCACCAACCAGGGCGCGCCGATCACCGCGGAACTGAACCTGACCAACTCCCCGTGCGCGGCCGCGAGCATCGCCCACCTGGCGAGCCGGTCGTTCTACGACAACACCAAGTGCCACGAGATCACCTCCGAGGGCGCGCTGCGCTGCGGCGACCCCAGCGGCACGGGTCTTGGTGGGCCGACCTACTCGTTCTACGACGAGGAGTTGCCGACCGTGCCGTCGGCGTCGCCGTCGGCCAGTCCGGCCCCCGGCCAGCCGCCGACGTACCCGAAGGGCACGGTGACCATGGTCTCCAACCCGCCGGGCAGCAACGGCAGTCAGTTCCTGATCTTCTTCAAGGACTTCACCACCGCCGACCCGAAGTACCCGGTCATCGGCCGGGTGACCGGCGGGCTGGACGTGGTGGAGAAGATCGGCGCCCTCCCGACCGTGGACAATGGGACCGGGGCGAAGGTCAAGCCCAGCACCGATGTGACGATCCAGAGCCTCACGGTCGGTGAGCCGGTCACCGGTGCGGCACCGGCTCCCTCGGCCTCCGGCACCCCGGCCAGCAGCCCGAGCGCCGGCTGACCGGGCGCCACCACCCACCCAAGCGGCACCCAGCAGCAGACAGCCAGGAGGATCCAGGCGTGACGTCCACCAGAGAGCGGCAGCGCGCGGCGGCACGCGCCCGGCTCGAGAAGGAGATGGCCGAGCGCGCGGCCAAGGCCCGCAAGCGCCGGCAGACGACGGCGATCGTCAGCGCGGCTGCCGCGCTGGTGCTCGTGGTCGCCGGCACCGTCTGGCTGGCGGTGAGCCTCGGCGGCGACGACGACACCAAGAGCGACACCGCCGCGCCGGCGGCGGGCGCGGCCGAGTGCGCGTACACCGCGCTGCCCACCGAGCAGCGCCCCCCGCAGATCAAGGACGTGGGGGTGCCGAGCAACGAGCAGTCCGCCAAGGGCATCCAGACCATGACGATCGACACCAACCTCGGCCCGATCACCGCCAAGGTCGACCGGTCGCTGGTGCCGTGCACGGCGGGCAGCTTCACCTACCTCGCGGAGAAGAACTTCTTCGACAACACCAAGTGCCACCGCCTAGTGACCGAGGGCATCAAGGTGTTGCAGTGCGGTGACCCCAGCGCCACCGGCAACGGCTGGCGGGACACCGACGGCCAGGGCGGCCCGAGCTACCGCATGGCCGAGGAGAACCTGCCCACCGACAAGCGCCCGCCGTACCCGGAGGGCGTCATCGCGATGGCCAAATCCCAAGATCCGGGGAGCACCGGCAGCCAGTTCTTCATCGTCTTCGGCGACTCTCCGCTGGACCCGGCGTACACCGTGCTGGGCACCATCACCGGCGGCATGGACCTGGTCAAGGACGTGGCCAAGGCCGGCGACGACGGTGCGTTCGGCCAGCAGGCTGGCGGCGGCCACCCCAAGAAGGAGGTCATCATCAAGGACCTCACGATGAGCAACCCGCAGGGCTGACCCCCGCGCGCACGACGAAGCGCCCGCCGGCTGAGCCGGCGGGCGCTGTCGTGTTCTCGGGGTACGGGGTACGGGGTTCAGGCCCCGGAGGTGACCCGGTAGGCGTCGAAGACGCCGTCGACCTTGCGGACCGTGGCCAGCAGGTGGCCCAGGTGCTTCGGGTCGGCCATCTCGAAGCTGAACCGGCTCACCGCCACCCGGTCGCGGGTGGTGGTGACGGTCGCGGAGAGGATGTTGACCCGCTCGTCGGAGAGCACCCGGGTGACATCGGCCAGCAGCTTGTGCCGGTCCAGAGCCTCGACCTGGATGGCGACCAGGAACGTCGACGCGGAGGTGAGCTTCCAGCTCACCTCGACGACCCGCTCGCTCTGCGCGCGCAGGTCCTCGGCGTTGGCGCAGTCGTCGCGGTGCACGCTTACCCCGCCGGAGCGGGTGACGAAGCCGAACACCGAGTCCGGTGGGACCGGTGTGCAGCAGCGGGCCAGCTTGATCCAGACGTCGCTGACGCCCCGGACCACCACGCCCGGGTCGCTGCTGCTCTGCCGGCTGCGCGGCGGCCGGGTGGCGACGGCGGTCTCGGCGATGTCCTCCGCCGCGCCCTCCTCGCCGCCGTACGCGGCCATCAGCTTCTGCACCACCGACTGCGCGGAGACCTGGCTGTCGCCGACCGCCGCGTAGAGCGAGGCCACGTCGGCCAGGTGCAGGTCCCGGGCGATCGACATGAGCGCGTCGGAGGTGAGCATCCGCTGCAGGGGCATGCCCTGCTTGCGCATCGCCTTGACGATCGCGTCCTTGCCGGCCTCGATCGCCTCCTCGCGGCGCTCCTTGTTGAAGTACTGCCGGATCTTCGTCCGGGCGCGCGGGCTCTTGACGAAGCCCAGCCAGTCCTGCGTGGGGCCGGCCGTCTCGGACTTCGACGTGAAGATCTCGATCACGTCGCCGTTGGACAGCGTCGACTCCAGCGGCACCAGCTTGCCGTTGACCCGCGCCCCGATGCACTTGTGCCCCACCTCGGTGTGCACCGCGTACGCGAAGTCCACAGGTGTCGACCCGGTCGGCAGCGGGATGACGTCACCCTTCGGGGTGAAGACGTACACCTCCTGGCTGGACAGGTCGAAGCGCAGCGCGTCCAGGAACTCGCTCGGGTCGGCCGCCTCACGCTGCCAGTCGAGCAGCTGCCGCAGCCAGGTCATCTCGTCGATGTGCGCCGGCGGGCCGACGATCTGAGTGCCCTTGTGCTCCTTGTACTTCCAGTGCGCGGCGATGCCGAACTCCGCGGTGCGGTGCATCGCGTACGTGCGGATCTGCATCTCCACCGGCTTGCCGGTGGGCCCGATGACCGTCGTGTGCAACGACTGGTACATGTTGAACTTGGGCATCGCGATGTAGTCCTTGAACCGACCCGGCACCGGCTGCCAGTTGGCGTGGATCACACCCAACGCCGCGTAGCAGTCGCGAACCGTGTCGACCAGGATCCGCACGCCGACCAGGTCGTAGATGTCGTTGAAGTCGCGACCCCGCACGATCATCTTCTGGTAGATCGAGTAGAGGTGCTTCGGCCGCCCGGTGGTCTCCGCCTTGATCTTGGCGGCCTTCAGGTCGGTCTGCACCTTCTGCGTCACCTGCCGCAGCAGCGCCTCGCGCTGCGGCTGGTGCTCCCCGATCAGCCGGTTGATCTCCTCGTAGCGCTTCGGGAACAGCGTGCCGAAGGACAGATCCTCCAGCTCCCACTTGATCGTGTTCATACCGAGCCGGTGCGCCAGCGGAGCCAGGATCTCCAGCGTCTCCTTGGCCTTCTGCTCCTGCTTGGGGCGGGGCAGGAAGGTCAGGGTGCGCATGTTGTGCAGCCGGTCAGCCAGCTTGATCACGAGCACCCGCGGGTCCTTGGCCATGGCCACGACCATCTTGCGGATCGTCTCGGCCTTGGCCGCGTCGCCCAGCTTGACCTTGTCGAGCTTGGTGACGCCGTCGACCAGCAGGGCGACCTCGCCACCGAAGTCGGCGCGCATCTGGTCGAGGGTGTACTCGGTGTCCTCGATGGTGTCGTGCAGCAGCGCGGCGACCAGCGTGGTGGTGTCCATCCCCAGGTTGCCGAGGATCGTCGCCACCGCGAGCGGGTGGGTGATGTAGGGATCACCGGACTTGCGGTACTGCCCGGAGTGCCACCGCGCGGCCGTGTCGAAGGCGCGCTGGAGCAGCCGGGCGTCCGCCTTGGGGTGGTTGTCCCGGTGGCTGGCGATGAGCGGCTCCAGCACCTCGCTGACCTGGGAGGTCTGCCAGGGCGCGTTGAACCGGGCCAACCGGGCCCGGACCCGCCGACCGGTGGGCGCGTTGGACAGCCCGAAGCCACCGCTGGGCGACGGGTCGATGCCGGCGTCGGTCGGGAACGGCACCACGACGCCATCGGCGCCGGGGGACGCCTCGACGCTCGGCGGGCCGCTGGTCGGACGCACCGCGCTCTCGCCGGGAGCCCGGCCGGAGCCGTTGCCGGTGCCCGTCACCCGGGCCGGCGCGTCGCCTGTCCGGTCGGTCACCGAGCCGTCAGCGTCGCCTGTCGGGTGCACCGTGCCCTCCGCCGGAGGGACGACATCGTGGGACACCGGCCTCCTCACCGCTCGCCGGAAACACGCCGGCCGAAGATCGGCCGACCTGGTCTCGCTCGCCGGACGGGATACCGCCGGCGTCAGCAAAGGGCAATGCTACCCGCACTGACGGTCCCCTGCCGCTCCGCCGGACGGTCGGCGCCGGGTCCATCCGACGGGTCCGGGATCAAACGGTCAGCGAAGTACTGGCCGGTTCAAACAGTCAACAGGGCGTGGACGGGACGCGGCGTCAGTCGCTCACGCCCACCCAGGAAGCCGAGCTCCAGCAGCACGGTGAAGCCGGTGACGGTGCCGCCGGCCCGCTCGACCAGGTCCAGCGTCGCTTCGGCGGTGCCACCGGTTGCCAGCACGTCGTCGACCACCAGCACCCGGTGCCCGGCGGTGAAGGCGTCCTCGTGCACTTCGAGGGTGGCCTCGCCGTACTCCAACTCGTAGGAGACCGAGTGCGCCGGGCGGGGCAGCTTGCCGGCCTTACGCACCGGCACCACGCCCACCCCGGTCGCGTACGCGATGGCCGCCGCGACGACGAACCCGCGCGCCTCGATGCCGACCACCACGTCGAAGGAGTCCCGCCCGTGGTACGCGACGATCCCGTCGATCACCTCACGGAAGACCTTGCCGTCGGCGAACAGTGGCATCAGGTCCTTGAACATGACGCCGGGCTTGGGGAAGTCGGGCACGTCCAGCACCCGACTGGCGACCAGTCGGGCGACCTCCGGGCCACTGTCCCCGCGCAGTGCGGTGCTGTGGGTCTCCGTCACGGCTGTTTGCTCTCCTTCGACGACGAACGGCGTCCGGCAACAGCATGCCGGACGCCGTTCGGGTGTTTCCTGTCGGGTCAGCGCCGCTTGGCGCCACCCGGCCGGTTGCCGCCGCCACCCGGGCGACCGCCCCGGGCACCGGTGGACCGCTTGCCCGCCGGCCGAGCGCCCACCTTGGGGGCGGCACCGGCCAGCGCGGCGGCGTCCTGGTCGACCGGCTCGTCGGTCGCGTCGGCCTGGGCCACCGGGCTCGCGGCAGCACCCTTACCGGTGACCTCGCCGCGGGCGACCGCGCCCCGCCGGGTCAGGACGCGCTTGTTGTGCGCCTGGATCCGCGGGTCGTAGTTCTTCAACAGCGCCAGCAGCGGGGTGGCCACCAGGATGGAGGTCAGGAACGCCACCGCCATACCGACGAACAGCACCAGACCGAGGTCCTTCAGCGTGCCGGCGCCGAGCAGGCCGGCACCGATGAAGAGCAGACCACCGACCGGCAGCAGGGCGACCACCGAGGTGTTCAACGACCGCATCAGGCTCTGGTTGACGGCCAGGTTGGACGCCTCGCCGTACGTCTGGTTGTTGTTGGCGGTGATGCCCCGAGTGTTCTCCTGGACCTTGTCGAAGACCACCACCACGTCGTAGAGCGCGAAGCCCAGGATGGTGAGGAAGCCGATGATCGTCGACGGGGTGACCTCGAAGCCGACCAGCGAGTAGATGCCGGCGGTGAGGATCAAGTTCGTGATCAGCGAGGCGACCGCGGCCACGGCCATCCGCCACTCGAAGCGCAGGATCAGGTAGACCATCACCAGCGCGATGAAGATGACCAGACCGAGCACGGCCCGCTCGGTCACCTGGCTGCCCCACGCCTCACTGACCTGGTTATCGCTGATCTGGTCGGCACTGATGCCGAGGTCCTCGGCGATCTGGGCCTTGACCGCGGTGGCCTGCTCGGCGCTGAGCTGCGGCGTGCGCAGCTCGTAGGAGTCGCCGCCCGGGCCGCCGACCTTCTGCGTGGTGGCCACCGTGACGCCGGTGTTCTCCGCGGCGAGGGCCGAGTTGACCTCCCGCTCGGCGTCGTCCAGGGTGCCGACGCTGGCCGGCACCTGGAACGAGTTACCGCCGGCGAACTCGATGCCCAGGCTGAACCCACGGATCGAGAAGCTGAGGATCGCGATCAGGACCAGGACCCCCGCGACGCCGAACCAGAGCTTGCGCCGGCCGACGATGTTGAGACCGGCCTCGCCGTTGTAGAGGCGGCTCGCCAGACCGTTTTCAGCCATCTCAGGCCTCCTTGGCGCGCGGGTTGCGGGGCTGCTGAGTCGGCTGGTTGCGGGCCGGAAGAGCCCGGCCCAGACCGCTGACCCGCGGGGACAGGAACGCCCGGGTCCGGGCGAACATCGTCATGATCGGGTGCCGGAAGAGGAAGACCACGACCAGGTCCAGCACGGTGGCCAGGCCGAGCGCGAACGCGAAGCCCTTGACCGTGCCGACCGAGACCACGTAGAGCACCACAGCGGAGAGCAGGGTGATCGCGTTGGCCGAGATGATCGTCCGACGGGCCCGGATCCAGGCACGGGGCACCGCGCTACGCGGGCTGCGCCCCTCCCGGATCTCGTCTTTCAGTCGTTCGAAGTAGATGACGAACGAGTCCGCCGCCACACCGAGCGAGACGATCATTCCGGCGATGCCGGCGAGGGTGAGCGTGAAGCCGATCTGCCGGCCGAGGAACACCAGCGCGCCGAAGACCAGCAGCGCGGAGAGGATGAGGCTCAGGAAGATCACCGAGCCGAGCAGCCGGTAGTAGAAGAACGCGTAGATGATGACCAGCAGCATGCCGATGCCGGCCGCGAGCAGACCGGCGCGCAGGTGGCTGGCACCCAGCGTGGCGGTGACGTTCTGCGCCTCCTGCTGCTCGAAGGTCACCGGCAGCGCGCCGTAGCGGAGCTGACCGGCGAGGGTGCTGGCGTCCTTCTGGGTGAAGGTGCCGGTGATCTGGGAGTTGCCGGTCAGTACGCCCTGGATCTCCGGGGACGAGACGATCTTGTTGTCCAGCACGACGGCCACCCGGCACTTGCCGTCCTGACCCAACGCGGTCGCGTCGCAGGCCTGGCCCTCGTTGTTGAACGCCTCACGGGTCAGCGAGGTCCACTTGCCCTGGCCGTCGCCGGTGAAGTCCAGGCTGACCACCCAGGAGTTGGTCTGGTCGAGCACCGCGTCGGCGTCGGACACGTCGGTGCCCAGCACCTTGGCCTGGTCGAGCAGGTACTTCGACGCGCCGTCCTCGCAGGAGACCACCTGCTGCTTCGCATCGGAGATCGACGCCGGGGGGCGCTGGTCGAGCTGCGCGCAGCCGATCGTCGGCACGTTGAACTGCATCTGCGCCGGCAGCACCGCGACCTCCTGCGGAGACAGCGTGCCGAACGGCTTGAGCTTCTCGGCCAGCGACGGGTCGGCGGTCAGATCGGCCGGGGCCTGCAACCCGTTGGCGGCCTGCCACGCGGCGGCGCCGACCTTCTGCTCGACGACCTTGCGCTGCTCCTCGATGCTGGCCGGCACCGGCTCGGCGCTGGCGCTGGGCGCGGCGGCGCTCGGCGAGGCCGTGGCGGACGCGGAGGGGGTCGGCGTGGCGCTGGGCGACGCCGGGGCCATTCCGCCCTGACCGCCGCTGGGCGACGAGGTCACCTTCGGCGAGGCGCTGCCGGTCGGGGTCGCGGCGCCGGTCGGGGTCGCGGCGCCCGTCGGAGCGGCGCTGCCGGACGGAACTGGCGTGGCGGCGGGTGGGGCCTCGGCCACCCCGCTGCCGGAGGCGGCCTTGAGCACCTTGCGGAAGCGCAGCTCAGCCGCTTCGCCCACGTCGTCGAGGTTCCGGTTCTCACCGGGCAGGGAGATGACGATGTTGCGGTTGCCCTCGGTGACCACCTCGGCCTCGGCCACGCCGAACGCGTTGACCCGGCTCTCGATGATCTCCCGGGCCTCCTCGAGGTTCTCCGCCGTCGGGGGCTTGCCGTCGACGCTGTTGGTCGCCTCCAGTGTCACTCGCGTGCCGCCGATCAGGTCCAGGCCGAGCTTGGGCTCGAGCCGGTCCTTCCAGCTGCCGCTGGCGCCAGCGAAGAACACCAAAAGATAGAGGACCACGAAGATGAACCCGAGCACGGCGAGCTGCCGCCCGGGGCGCATCTGTCCCTGAGGTGGTGCCACGGCTGTCCTGTCTCCCTGTACGGTCGCGCCGCTGTCGCAGCGGCGGCGGTGTCGGGCCGGGGGTCCCGCCCGACGGGGTCTGCCTTGAGCCGACGGAATGCCGACACGAGGACCGGGCACCCCGGCGCGGAACGCCGACGGTCACGGGAACGTGCCGACGCCCGGCGTCGACCCAACTATCCAGTTTTCACGTCTCGCCCGCTGCCCCGTTCGGGCGCGACGACCCCGGAAGCCGGCCGACCGGCCGTACGCCGCAATCGCCGCTCCCGAGGGGAGGGGTCAGTCCTTGACGGTGTCCGCGTCCTCGGTGACCGGCTCGCTCGGCAGCTCCGCGCGAGTGACCACCCGCGCGATGGCCGGGCGGGCGTAGCGGGTCTGCACGCCCGGTGCGACCTCGATCAGGACGGTGTCGTCCTCGATGCCGGTGACCGTGCCGTAGAGCCCACCGATGGTCACGACCTCGTCGCCGGGGCCGAGGTTGGACTGCATCGCCTCCGCCTCTTTGCGGCGCTTCTGCTGGGGCCGGATCATCATGAAGTACATGACGCCAAAGAGCAGGGCGATCATCAGGATCGGCGTGAAACTGCCGGCCCCGCCACCCGGTGCTGCCAAATGCACGGTTACTGACCTTCCCATTGGCCACCTCCCCGGCACCGTGTGTGCCGGAGCGGAGGCGGATTCTCACGTCCTGTACAGACCGCGGCGAAGTCTAAACCCTGCACCTGAGAACGCCGAATGCGGCACAGATCACGTTCACATCACGGCTGATCGACATCCAAGGAGAACAAGTCGGGCACAGGTGGACTATCCGCACCAAATGTACCATTCGGCGGTGTGCGCCCCAGATGCCGCCAGGCGGCCTCGGTCGCCACCCGCCCCCTGGGCGTACGGGCCAACAGCCCAGCCCGCACCAGGAACGGCTCGCAGACCTCCTCGACCGTGTCCGGCTGCTCCCCCACTGCCACGGCGAGGGTGGACAACCCGACCGGGCCGCCCCGGAACGAGTCGACCAACGCGGTCAACACCGCACGGTCCAGCCGGTCCAGGCCGAGGGCGTCCACGTCGTACACGATCAGGGCCGCACGGGCGGTGTCGAGATCGACCACCCCGTCCGCCCGGACCTCGGCGTAGTCGCGGACCCGGCGCAGCAGCCGGTTGGCGATCCGCGGCGTGCCCCGGGACCGACCGGCGATCTCGGTCGCGCCCTCCGGCGTGATCGGCACCCCCAGGATCCGCGCCGAACGGTGCAGCAACGTCTCCAGATCCGCCGGGGCGTAGAAGTCGAGGTGCGCGACGAAGCCGAACCGGTCCCGCATCGGCCCGGTCAACAGGCCCGAGCGGGTCGTCGCGCCAACCAGGGTGAACGGCTCGACGTCCAACGGGATCGCCGTCGCCCCCGGCCCCTTGCCCACCACCACGTCGACCCGGAAGTCCTCCATCGCGCTGTAGAGCAGCTCCTCGGCCGGGCGCGCGATCCGATGGATCTCGTCGATGAAGAGCACGTCGCCCTCGGCGAGGCTGGTCAGGATCGCCGCCAGATCACCGGAACGCTCGATCGCCGGGCCGCTGGTCACCCGGATGCCCGCGCCCAGCTCGGCGGCGACGATGTTGGCCAGACTCGTCTTGCCCAACCCGGGCGGGCCGGAGAGCAGGATGTGATCCGGCGGCGACCCCCGCCGCATGGCGCCCTGCAACAACAGGTCGAGCTGGTCGCGTACCCGGTCCTGGGCGATGAACTCGGCCAGCCGCCTCGGCCGTACCGTGGCCTCCGCGTCCCGATCAGCGTCGCTGACGTACGCCGAGACGAGCCCCTCGGTCTCGCTCATCGTGCCGCCCGCGCGGTCATCGGGTGCGGCCCAGCAGTCGGATGGCCTGCTTGAGCAGGACCGGCACCGGCGGGGTCTCACCCTCGATCGACTCCGCCACCGCGGCCACCGCCTGGTCGGCCTGACCGGCCGTCCAACCCAGCCCCACCAACGCCTGGCGGACCTGGTCGGGCCAGCTGCCGCGGGTCACCCCGGCCACCCCGTCGGCGCCGATCGGCACCGGGCCGATCCGGTCACGTAGCTCCAGCACCAGACGTTCCGCGCCCTTCTTGCCAATCCCGGGTACGCGGGTCAGGGCGGCCGTGTCGGCGTTGGCGATCGCCTTGCGGACCGCGTCCGGGGTGTGCACCGCCAGCACCGCCTGGGCCAGTCGCGGGCCGACCCCACTGGCGGTCTGGAGCAGCTCGAACAGGGACTTGGCGTCATCGTCGGCGAAGCCGTAGAGAGTCAGCGAGTCTTCCCGCACGATCAAGCTGGTGGCGAGCCGTGCGACCTGGCCGACCCGCAGCTCCGCGAGGGTCCCCGGGGCGCAGTGCACGGCGAGCCCGACCCCGCCGACCTCGATCACGGCCTGGTCCGGACCCGTCGCGGTCACCGTGCCGCGCACGCTGGCGATCATCGTGCTCCTCCTCGTCGTGCCCGATCGGCCGCGGCGGCCAGCTTGGAGCGGGTCCCGCCGCGCCACACGTGGCAGATGGCCAGGGCCAGCGCGTCGGCGGCGTCCGCCGGCTTCGGCGGCTCGGCCAGCCGCAACAGCCGGGTCACCATCGCGGTCATCTGCGCCTTGTCGGCTTGACCGGACCCGGTCACGGCGGCCTTCACCTCGCTCGGGGTGTACGTCTGCACCGGCAGCCCGGCCCGCGCCCCGGCCAACACGGCGATGCCACTGGCCTGCGCGGTGCCCATCACGGTACGAACGTTGTGCTGGCTGAACACCCGCTCGACGGCAACGCTCTCCGGCTGATGCTCGGCGACCAGCTTGTTCAGCGACCGGTCCAGGTGCAACAGGCGCAACGCCAGATCGTCGGCCGGGTCGGTGTAGACCACGTAGTAGGCGACCAGGGTGCAGGGCCGGCCGGGCAGACCCTCGACCACGCCCACCCCACACCGGGTCAACCCCGGGTCCACACC
>NZ_QGSY01000307.1 GCF_003857035.1 Micromonospora arida | reverse complement strand
GCCCCGACGACCACCACCCGGTCCGTCCGTCCAGTCACCGTCCGCACGGGACCACCTCCTTGCTCAAGTCGCTCATCAGGCCCGCCGGTTGGCAGCGGCGGTGGCCAGACCGGTCAACGCGGTCCGCGCCGTCTGGTCCACGGGTGCGGCGTCGAGCGCGGCCAGCGCGTCGCTGACCCGCTCGGCGATCATCTGCTCCACCCGGGTCACCGCGCCGGTCTCGGCGACCAGCTCGGCGAGCGTGTCGACCGATCCGTCGGCGGCCCGCTCCAACGCCGTGAGCTGGGCCGGCGTGGCCAGCTCACGGGCCAGCATGAGCAGCGTGGTCGGCTTGCCGGTGCGGAGGTCGTCCCCGGCCGGCTTGCCGGTCGCCGCCGGGTCGCCGTAGACGCCGAGCAGGTCGTCGCGGAGCTGGAACGCTTCGCCGACGGCCAGGCCATAGCGGGTGTACGCGGAGACCAGCGGGTCGTCGGCGGGCACCCCGGCCAGGCTGGCACCGAAGAGCAGTGGTCGCTGGACGGTGTAGCTGGCGGTCTTGTAACGAGCCACCCGTAGTGCCCGGTCGACCGACCAGCTGCCGGGGTCGTTCTCGCCGAGCACGTCCAGATACTGCCCGGCGACCGTCTCGACCCGCATCTGGTCGTAGCAGCGGCGCACCTCGAAGAGGCGCGTCGACGGCACCGAGGCGTGGGCCAGCAACTGGTCGGCCCAGACCATGCAGAGGTCGCCGATGAGCACGGCGACGGCCTCACCGAACCGGCCGGGATCACCTCGGTGGCCGGCGGCGGCGTGCTGTTCGGCGAGCGCGACGTGCGCGGTGGGCCGGCCGCGGCGGGTGGTGGACGCGTCCATCACGTCGTCGTGCACCAGCGCGAAGGTGTGCATCAGCTCCAGCGCGGCCAGCGCGGGCAGCACGGGTGGCAGCGGCGCGGTGCCACCGACGGCCCCGCGCCACCCCCAGTAGGCGAACGTGGAGCGGATCCGCTTGCCGCCGGTCAGGACAGCCTCCCGCGCGGTGGCGGCGAACCTGCCCATCGATGCGTCGATGTCGTTGAGGGCGTCGACCTCGGCGGTGAGGAAGGTGTCCAGGGTCGCGTCGACCGCTGTCACCAGATCGTGGGTATAAGCAGCCAGAACGGCGCGGACCGGATCGTCCCCGTCCCCTGGCCCGGTCGGCGCCACGCGGGTCACGTTGCCCGCAACTGCGTCGTTGGCCATGCGGCTGAGCGTACCCTAGGCTACGAGTTGCGTCGATTGGTGCGTCGATAAATGGAGGAGGGTCGGTGGAAACTGATCTCACCGCTGCCTATGACCGGTGCCGTGAGCTGCACAAACGCCACGGCCGCACCTACTATCTCGCCACCCGCCTGCTCCCCGCTTGGAAACGACGACATGTGCACGCTCTCTACGGGTTCACGCGGTACGCGGACGAGATCGTCGACCGCACCGAGGACCTTCCGCCGGCCGAGCGGGCCGCTCTGCTGGACCGCTGGGCCAGCCAGTTCGTGGCCGGTCTGCACGGCGCGCCCGTCGATGACCCACTGTTGCCGGCCGTGCTGCACACGATCGCCGTCTTCGATCTCGACCGGGACGACTTTGCGTCGTTTCTGAAGAGCATGGCGATGGACCTGACCGTCACCGCGTACCCGACCTACGACCACCTGCTCGACTACATGGAGGGCTCGGCGGCGGTGATCGGCACCATGATGCTGCCCATCCTGGGCAGCTCCGACCCGGTGGCGGCCCGGGAGCCGGCCCGGCAACTCGGCTTCGCCTTCCAGCTCACCAACTTCATCCGGGACGTCGCCGAGGACCTCGACCGGGGCCGCACCTACCTGCCGGACGAGGACATGGCGAAGTTCGGGGTCACCCGCGAGGAGTTGGCCGAGGCCCGCGCCCGGGGCCGCGTCACCCCCCGGATCCGCGAGCTGATCGAGTACGAGGTGACCCGCGCCCAGGCCCACTACGCCGCCGCCGCACCGGGTATCACCATGCTGGCGCCCGCCTCGCAGGCCTGCATGCGCACCGCGTACGCCCTCTACGGCGGCATCCTCGACGAGGTGGCGGCGCAGGACTACGACGTCTTCGCCCGGCGGGCCCTGGTGCCGCAGCGGCGACGTATGGCGGTGGCCGCGCGGGCCCTGCTCAGCTCGACCGGTACGCCGGTCGTCATCCCCGGGCCGACGATCCAGCCGGAGAGCCGGTGACCGCGAGCACGGCGATCGTGCTCCTCACCCGCGACCTGCGGGTGCACGACCACCCGGCGCTGGCCACCACCTGTGCGGCCTTCGACCGGGTGGTACCGCTGTACGTGCTCGACCCGGCGCTGGCCGACCTCTCCGCCAACCGCACCCGCTTCCTGCACCAGGCCCTCGCCGACCTGCGCGACCAACTCCGTGAGCGTGGTGGCGACCTGGTGGTCCGGCACGGCGACCCGGTGGCCGAGACGATCCGGCTGGCCGACGAGGTCGGGGCCACCGCCGTCGCGCTCTCGGCCGACGTCAGCCACTACGCCGGCCGCCGGGAGCGGCGACTACGCGCCGAGTGCGAGCGGCACCGGCTGCACCTGCGACTGTTTCCCGGGTTGACAGTGGTCGAGCCGGGCGCGTTGCGGCCCGGCGGCGGCGGCGACCACTACCGGGTGTTCAGCCCGTACCACCGGGCCTGGGCCGCCAACCGGTGGCGCGAGGAGTTGGCCGCGCCGCACCGGATCGCGCTCCCCGATCAGGTACGCGTGGGCCGGCTGCCGGCGCTGCCAGCCGGCGACTCGCCGGAAGCGGCCGTCGGCGGCGAGCGGATCGCCCAGGCGCGGCTCGCCGACTGGTTGCCCGACCTGACCCGGTACGGCGATCAGCACGACGACATGGCCGGCGACGACACCTCCCGACTCAGCCCGTACCTGCGCTTCGGCTGCGTGTCGCCGCTGGCGGTGGCGAACCGCGCCGGGGACCGGTCCGGCCCGTTCGTCCGGCAGCTCTGCTGGCGGGACTTCTACTACCAGGTCACCGCCGCCTTCCCGGAGATCTCGGCCGCGGCCTATCGGCGGGGTGCCGCCGAGCAGTGGCGCTACGACGACGACGCGTCGGCGGCCTGGACGGAGGGACGCACCGGGATGCCGATCGTCGACGCCGGGATGCGGCAGATGCTGGCACAGGGCTGGATGCACAACCGGGCCCGGCTGATCACCGCCGGTTACCTGACCAAGCACCTCGGGCAGGACTGGCGGTCCGGGGTGGCGGTGTTCTTCCGCTGGCTGCTCGACGGGGATGTGGCGAACAACTCCGGCAACTGGCAGTGGGTCGCCGGCACCGGCAACGACACGAAGCCCTACCGGGGGTTCAACCCGGTCCGGCAGGCCGAACGGTACGACCCGGACGGCGACTACGTGCGCCGGTGGGTGCCGGAGCTGGCCGCGGTGCAGGGCAAGGCCATCCACCAACCGTGGCGGCTGCCCGAGGCCCTGCGCCAGACGCTCGACTACCCACCGCCCCTCTCGGTGCCCGACACCGACCCCGTCTGGCTGCGCTGATCAGAGCACCGAGTGCAACACCTCGACCAGCTCGTCCACCCGGTCGTGCTCGGCGAGGTGCGCCGTGGCGTACGCGAAGGTGTAGCCGCGCTCGGGGT
Organism: Micromonospora arida; assembly: GCF_003857035.1. Lineage (GTDB taxonomy): Bacteria > Actinomycetota > Actinomycetes > Mycobacteriales > Micromonosporaceae > Micromonospora > Micromonospora arida. Next base: position 11,120 of record NZ_QGSY01000307.1, on the reverse strand, counting down.
CGGCCCACGCGCTGCTGCCGCCGATGCCGCCCATGCCCCAGCTGCCGTCCGGCTCCCATTGCATACCCAACGTCCAGCGGGCGTCGCGATCCAACACCAGGTCCGGCCCGTCGTACTGGACCCGGGTCGCCTCCGCGACCAGCTCCGGGCTGAACAGCCGAACCCCGTCCAGGACACCACCGGCCAGCAGGCCGGCGTAGAGCCGGGCCAGGCCGGGAGCGGTGGCGTGCAGGTTGACGGCCGGTATCTCGGCGCTCCGCCACAGCGGACTGTTCAGCACGGCCAGGTCCAGCCCGCCGGCCGGGTTGCCCAGCGCCCGGGCCCGCAGCGAGCCTGGCTCACCGAGCGCCCGGGTCGGCCACCCCGGGTCGCCGTACCGCAGGTCCGCGCAGCGCAACTGGTCCGCCTCGGTCAACCCGAAGGCGAGATCGAGTTGCCACCGGTCGGCGATCTCCTCGGCCAGGAATCGGCCCACCGACCGCCCGTCGACGCGGCGGACCACCTCGCCCACCAGGTGCCCGTACGACCAGGCGTGTTCCCCGGCGACAGTGCCCGGCGCCCACTCGGGGTCGGCGGCGGCCAGGTCGCCGGTGAGCAGCGCCCAGTCGGCGATCGCGGCGGCCGGTCGGGGCACCGGGAAGGCCGGCAGCCCGGCGGTGTGCGACAACACCTGACGCACTGTGGCGGGAGTGTGGAACTCCGGCCAGTACCGGTCCACTGGCGCGTCGAGATCGACAGTGCCCCGGTCGACGAGGAGCAACAGGCAGAGCGCGGCCACCGGCTTGCCGACCGAGTAGACGTTCACCAGCGAGTCCGGCAGCCACGGTTCGCCGCCCGGCCCGTGGCCGCTGCGGGAGCCACCGGTCAGGTCCACGACCGGCTGCCCGTCGTACCAGATGGTCAGGGCGGCGCCGGTTTCCCGGCCGGAGGCGAGCAGGTCGTGGAAGCAGTCCCGTACCGGAGCGAAGCGTGCGTGCATCCGGCCACGGTAGGCGTCCGGGCTGGTGCGCGCGCCGACATTTCCGCCGACCCCGGTGGTTGGGGTGGTGCCGCTGGGGGATGCTGTTCGGTGTGGCGGAACCGGAGCTGGTGGATGTGGTCGTGGTCGGGCTCGGGGTCGGTGGCGAGGAGGTGGCCGAGCGGCTCGCCGAGGCCGGCCTGAGCGTCGTCGGCGTCGAACGGGGTCTCGTCGGCGGGGAGTGCCCGTACTGGGGCTGCATCCCGAGCAAGATGATGATCAGAGCGGCCAACGCGCTCGCCGAGGCCCGCCGGGTCGACGGGCTCGCCGGGACGGCGCAGGTCCAGCCGGACTGGGCGCCGGTGGCGAAGCGGATCCGCGAGGAAGCCACCGACACCTGGGACGACACGGTCGCGGCGGAGCGGTTCGTCGGCAAGGGTGGTCAACTCGTGCGGGGCAGCGGCCGGCTCGACGGCCCGCGCCGGGTCCGCGTCGGTGACCAGGTGTTCGAGGCCCGACACGGGGTGGTGCTGGGCACCGGCACCCGCCCGTCGGTGCCGCCGATCGACGGCCTGGCCGACACGCCGTACTGGACCAACCACCAGGCGATCGAGGTCGAGGAGCTGCCGGAGTCGCTGCTCGTGCTGGGTGGCGGCGCGATCGGCCTGGAGTTGGCGCAGGTCTTCGCCCGCTTCGGGGTCCGGGTCACAGTGGTCGAGGCGCTCGACCGGGTGCTGGCCATCGAGGAACCCGAGGCGTCCGAGGTCGCCGCCGCGGCGTTGCGCGCCGACGGCGTGGAGATCCACACCGGGGTACGCGCCGAACGGGTCGAGCACGACGGGGCCAGATTCACCCTGCGCGGTGGTGGCGGCGCGGAGTTCACCGCCGACCGGCTGCTGGTGGTGACCGGACGCAAGGCCCACCTCAGCGAGCTGGGCCTGGACACGATCGGCCTGGACGCCAGCCAGCGTTACCTCCCGGTCGACGACCGTCTGCACGTCACCGACCACGTCTGGGCAGTCGGCGACATCACCGGGGAGGGTGCCTTCACGCACATCGCCATGTACCAGGCGGGGATCGTGGTCGCCGACATCCTGGCCCGCGCCCGGCAGGCGAAGGCGGGCGCGGACGCCAGCGGCACCTCCAGCGTGGTCGGCGGAGCGATGGGCGCGTCCAGCTCGCTGGCCGCCAGCGGATCGAGCGGGTCGGCCGGCACCATCCCGCGAGCCGACTACCGCGCGCTGCCCCGGGTGACCTTCACCGATCCCGAGATCGGCGCGGTCGGGCTCACGGAGCAGCAGGCCCGCGAACGCGGCATCAACGTGCAGGTGGGTTTCACCGCACTGAGCAGTTCGACCCGGGGCTGGATCCACCGGGTCGGCGACGACGGCTTCATCAAGGTCGTGGCGGACGCCGACCAGGGCGTGCTGATCGGCGCGACCTCGGCCGGCCCGGCCGGCGGCGAGGTGCTGTCCGCGCTGGTGGTGGCGGTGCACGCGGCGGTGCCGCTGAGTCAGCTCCGACACATGATCTACGCGTACCCGACTTTCCACCGGGCCATCGAAACCGCCCTACGCGACCTCTCCTGACCCCAGCCCTGCCGGAGGACAGCAAGCGCAGCGCATTTTGCTGTTCATTTCTTTCATCCAGGTGACGTACGATTGCGACCGTGACCAAGCGGTTGACTGAAGTTGCCAAGAAGGCGGGCGTCAGCGAGGCCACCGTCAGCCGGGTGCTCAACGGCCGTGACGGGGTCTCCGAGGCGACCCGCACCGCAGTGCTGACGGCGCTGGACGTGCTCGGTTACGAGCGGCCGACCAAGCTGCGCGGCGAACGCGCCCGGCTGGTCGGGCTGGTGCTGCCCGAGTTGCAGAACCCGATCTTCCCTGCACTGGCCGAGGTGGTCACCGGCACTCTCGCCCAGCGCGGCTACACCCCGGCGCTCTGTGCCCGCACCATCGGCGGCGTCTCCGAAATGGACTATGTGGAGATGCTCCTCGACCACCAGGTCTCCGGGGTGATCTTCGCCGGTGGCTCGTACGCGCTCGCCGACGCCCGACACGACCACTACCGCCGTCTGACCGACCGGGGGCTTCCGGTCGTGCTGGTCAACGCAGGTGTGGACGAGTTGGGTTTTCCCCGGGTCTCCACGGACGACGCCGTGGCGGTGGAGCAGGCGTACGGGCACCTGCGCTCGCTCGGGCACGAACGGATCGGCATGGTGCTCGGCCCGGAGGGGCATGTGCCGTCGCGGCGCAAGCTCGACGCGATGGTCCAGGCTGCCGGCTGGGACGAGGGCGACGCCGAGTGCGTCGAGCGTTCCAGCTTCTCGATGGAGGGTGCGCGGGTCGCGGCGACGAAGTTGGTTGAGCGGGGCGTGACCGGCATCATCTGCGCCAGCGACGTGCTTGCGCTGGGCACGATCCGGGCGGCCCGACGGCTGGGCCGTTCGGTGCCGGCGGACGTGTCGGTGGTGGGTTTCGACGACTCCGCCTTCATGACGTGCACCGACCCGCCGTTGACCACGGTGCGGCAGCCGATCGAGACGATGGGGCAGGCCGCCGTGGATCTGCTGGTCACCCAGATCGAGGGTGCCGGCGTCCTTCAGGACGAGCTGCTGTTCGAGCCGGAGTTGGTGGTGCGGGGTTCCACCGCGCCCGCCCCCGGCCGCTAGGCACCACACCGAACGACGCTTCGGCCGTCGACCGCCTCTCGCGGTCGGCGGCCGTTTTCGTCGTTGCTCACCCTCGTCGACATCGACCGCGCCGAATGAACGGCCATAAGCTAGCAATAGCCTACAAACCGGGCTGCTTTCAGTCCTTTGCCAGCATCTGTCGTCATCACGTCGCGTCCTTTCGGAACAGGGTCGATACCTTGCCGAAATGAGTCGGCCTCGCTACAGTGACTCCACTCACACCTGGCTCCGACGCAGCTACTGGGCGTCAGGTCGTATCACCGCAGATCAGCGAAGGTCATTGGAGACACCCGTTCCCGAAGGGATGGACAGATGTCCGTACCGCAATACCGAAAGGCTGCGGCGGTTGCGCTCGTGGCCGGCCTGGGGCTCAGCCTCACGGCATGCTCCACGAAGAGCGACGACAAGGGCTCGAACGCCGGCGGCAAGGTCACCATCACGGTCGACTGCCAGCCGGTCGGCGCCCAGAAAGAGCTGTTGAAGAACTGGAACGACGACGTCGCCGAGTTCCAGAAGCAGAACCCGGACATCACCATCAAGAGCGTCAGCGTCGGCGAGCAGTGCAACAACCCGCCGGACTTCACCGCCCGCCTCGCCGGGGGCACCGTGACCGACGTCTTCTACGGGTACATGACCGATCTCCAGCAGGTGCTCGACTCCGGTCAGGCGATGGACATCAGTCAGCACGTCAACAAGGACGCGATCCCGACCTGGGACAGCGTCGACCCGGCGCTCAAGGAGGTCTTCACCGACGGCGGCAAGCTCTACGCCGTTCCGGTGAAGAACTACTCGATGGGCCTGGTCTACAACAAGGCCCTGTTCCAGCAGGCCGGGCTGGACGTGAACAACCCGCCCAAGACCTGGGCCGAGGTCCGTGCCGCCGCCAAGAAGATCTCCGCCCTCGGCAACGGCATCGCCGGCTACTCGGAGTACAGCGCCGGCAACACCGGCGGTTGGCACTTCACCTCCCTGCTCTACTCGCAGGGCGGCAAGGTGCTGAGCGAGGACGGCAAGAAGGCCGACTTCAACAACCCCATGGGCAAGCAGGTGCTGCAGAACCTCAAGGACATGCGGTACGGCGACAACAGCATGGGCGCCCGTCAGCTGCTCCAGTGGGGCGACCTGCTGACGAACGCCGGCGCGGGCAAGGTCGGCATGTTCATCGGCGCGCCGGACGCCACCCAGGCCATCGTCAGCCAGTTCCAGGGCAAGTTCCAGGACTGGGCGATGGCTCCGCTGCCCGGGCAGGACGGCGCGGCCAAGGGGACGCTCGGCGGTGGAGAGGGCTACTTCTTCAAGAAGGACCTCACTCCCGAGCAGGTCAAGGCCGGTTTGAAGTGGGTCGCGTACCAGAAGCTCACCCCGGGCAAGGGCCAGTTCGACTACGTCCGGGCCAAGCCGCAGAACTACCCGGTGGGTCTGCCCCAGCCGCTGCTCTTCGCCAACGGGAGTGACGCGCAGAAGCAGGAGCTGGAGCTGCGTAAGGCGAACGCGAACGTCGACACGGCGAACTTCGCGCTCTTCGAGGCGACCCCGGTCCCGATCAAGGGTGAGCCGCGCAACGCCCAGGCGGTCTACGCGGTCCTCGACGCCGCGATGTCCGGTGTGCTGACCAACCCGAACTCGAACATCGACGCGCTGCTCAAGACCGCCGAGGAGAAGGTCAACCAGCTCCTCGCCGCCGAGAGCTGACCGATCGTGTGGGGGTCGGGACGCCGACCCGACCCCCACGCCACTCGCACCACATCTCGACGTCACCGACTCACCCAGGAGTTGCCTTGGCGATCACCACCGTCCCGGAGACCCCCAGGAAACCGGGCCGCCCGCCGTCGCCGTACTCGGCGAGGCCGCAGCGCACCAGCCTCGGCCGCAAGGTACGGGACAACCTGACCGGTCACGCGTTCCTGATCGGGGCGGTGCTCTGCTTCGTCGTCTTCTCCTGGTACCCGATGATCCGCGGCATCGTCATGAGCTTCCAGCGGACCCGGCGCGGCGAGACGACCTGGGTGGGCTGGGACAACTACTCCCGCATCATCGCCGACCCCAGCTTCTGGACGGCCTGGCAGAACACGTTCTACTTCACGGTGCTCGCGCTCGCCCTCGGCTACGTGGTGCCGTTCTTCGTGGCGATCCTGCTCAACGAGTTCCGGCACGCCAAGGGGTACCTGCGGATCCTGGTCTACCTGCCGGTGATGCTGCCGCCGGCCTCCGCGCTGTTCCTCTTCAAGTTCTACGCGTACGACCCCAGCGAGGCCGGGCTCTTCAACGCGATCCTCAAGGCGCTGCACCTGCCCACCTCGCAGTGGATGCAGTCGCCCGAGATGACGATGCCGGCCATGGTGGTCGCGTCGACCTGGATGAACATGGGCGGCGCGGTGCTCATCTACCTGGCGTCGTTGCAGAACATCCCCGGTGAGCTCTACGAGGCCGCCGAGCTGGACGGCGCCGGGATCTGGCGGCGGATCGTGCACGTCACGATCCCGCAGACCCGGCTCATCCTCGCGCTCCTGGCGATGCTCCAGATCGTCGCCACGATGCAGCTCTTCATCGAGCCCCTGATCCTCGCCAACGGTGCGGGTGCGGAGGACTCCGCGACCTCGGTGGCGTACCTCATCTACCAGCACGGGTTCTTCCAGAACGACCTCAACGGCGCCGCCGCGCTGGGCGTGATCATGCTCGTGGTGCTGGCCGGCTTCTCCGCCGTGTACGTGCGGCTGACTGCGAAACAGGACTAGGACGGCGAGGAATGGCACAGGATTCCGGAACCCGGACCCTCATCTCCCACTCCCAGTTGAGCCGGGGGCGCGGCAAGGTCATCTACTGGACGCTGCTGGTCGTTGTCGTGGCGGGGTTCACGCTCGTGTTCCTCGGCCCGCTCTACTGGATGGTCACCGGCGCGCTCAAGTCCGGCCAGGAGATCGCGCAGACCCCACCCTCGCTGTTCCCGAAGGACCCGCAGCCGCAGAACTACATCGACGCCTGGAACAACCTGGCCCTCGCCAAGCTGCTGTTCAACACCTTCTACTACGCGATCGGCGCGGTGCTGTTCCAACTGGTCTTCGACAGCGCGGCGGCGTACTCGTTGTCCAAGCTTCGGCCGATGTTCGGCAACGCGATCCTCGGACTGATGCTGGCGACGCTGATGATCCCGGCGATGGTCCTCATCGTGCCGCAGTACGTGACGGTGCTCGACCTGCCGATCCTGCACATCAACCTGCTGGACTCACCGTTCGCCATCTGGCTGCCGATGGTCGCCAACGCGTTCAACATCTTCCTGCTGAAGCGGTTCTTCGACTCGATCCCCGAGGAGCTGATGGCCGCCGCCCTGATGGACGGGGCGTCGTCGCTGCGTACGCTCTGGTCGATCATCCTGCCGCTGTCGCGTCCCATCCTCGGCGTCGTCTCGATCTTCGCCGTGACGGCGGTGTGGAAGGACTTCCTCTGGCCGAAGCTGGTCATGCCCTCGCCCGAGACCCGGACGGTGAGCGTCGGCATCTACACCTTCGCCGGCGGCACACCGATGAACGTGGTGATCGCCGCGTCGGTCATCGCCGCGATCCCGACGGTCATCATCTTCCTGATCTTCCAACGGAACATCATGTCCGGTCTGACCACGGGCAGCATCAAGGGATAACCACCACCGCATCCTTCCGCGCGGCGAACAACGACCGTTCGCCCGACACATGACCAGGTCCGGCGAACCCGCCGACGTACTGACGCAGAAAGCAGGTGCTCGTGTCCACAGCTGACAGAAGTCCGTGGTGGCGTGGAGCCGTGATCTACCAGGTGTATCCCCGGAGCTTCGCCGACGGTAACGGCGACGGCATCGGAGACATCGCCGGCATCCGGTCCCGGCTGAACCACCTGTCCGCGCTCGGCGTCGACGCGATCTGGTTCAGCCCCTGGTACCCGTCCCCGATGGCGGACGCCGGCTACGACGTCTCCGACTACCGCGACATCGACCCGGTCTTCGGCACCCTGGCCGAGGTGGAGGCGCTGATCGCGGAGGCGCACACGCTGGGCATCCGGACCATCGTCGACGTGGTGCCCAACCACTGCTCCGACGCGCACCCCTGGTTCCAGGCCGCGCTCGCCGGCGGACCCGGCGCGCCCGAACGGGACCTGTTCTGGTTCCGACCCGGCCGGGGCCCCAACGGCGACGAGCGACCCACCGACTGGATCGGCGAGTTCGGCGGCGAGACCTGGACCCGCACCACCAACCCGGACGGCACCCCCGGCGACTGGTACCTGCACCTGTTCGCCCCCCAGCAGCCGGACTTCAACTGGGACCACCCCCGGGTGCGGGAGGAGTTCGAGGACATCCTGCGGTTCTGGTTCGACCGCGGCGTGGACGGCATCCGGATCGACTCGGCCGGACTCCTGGTCAAGGACGGAACGCTGCCCGAGGTCCGCGAGGACCAGCCGCACCCGTTCCACGACCTCGACGGCGTGCACGACATCTACCGGGGCTGGCGTCGGGTCGCCGACGAGTACGCCGACCGGGCGCTGATCGGTGAGGTGTGGCTGCCGGACCGGCAGCGGTTCGCCAACTACCTGCGCCCGGACGAGCTGCACGCCGCGTTCAACTTCGACTTCCTCGGCTGCGCCTGGGACGCCGCGGCGCTGCGGGAGAGCATCGACGGGACACTGAGCGCGCACGCGCCGGTCGACGCGCCGGCCACCTGGGTGCTCTCGAACCACGACGTCACCCGGCACATCACCCGCTACGGTCGCGCGGACACCCGGTTCAGCTTCGCCGCCAAACGCGAGGGCACCCCCACCGACCTGGAGCTGGGCACCCGCCGGGCCCGCGCCGCCGCGCTGCTCTCGCTGTCGCTGCCCGGTGCCGCCTACGTCTACCAGGGCGAGGAACTGGGCCTCTACGAGGTCGAGGACATCCCGTACGCGATGCGGCAGGACCCGATGTGGGAGCGGTCCGGCCGGATCGACCCCGGTCGGGACGGCTGCCGCGTACCGCTGCCGTGGGCCGGGGACGAGCCGCCGTTCGAGTTCAGCCCCGAGGGTGCCGCGGCACCCTGGCTGCCGCAGCCGGCCGACTGGAAGGAGCGGACAGCCAGCGCGCAGACCGGCGACTCGGCCTCGATGCTGGAGCTGTACCGGGCGGCGATCCAGGCCCGGAAGGCCGACCCGGCGCTCGGTGATGGTGAGCTGACCTGGTTGCCCGCCCCGGACGGGGTGCTGGCGTTCAGCCGCGGTGGCGGCTTCACCTGCCTGGTCAACCTGTCTCCCGCGCCGGTGCCGATGCCAGCTCAGGGGGAGTTGCTGCTGGCCAGCGGGCCGCTCGACGACGGGTTGCTGCCGTCCGACACCGCGGTCTGGCTGCGTACCGCCGAATCAACCGACGGGCCGCGCGCGGCGGACGGCCCGGCCTGACCTGACTCTGCTCGCCGTGGTGCCGGCGGCCCGTCCCGGCCGCCGGCACCACGCCACCAGGAAGGGAGAACCGAGGGAGGACGCGCGACACCGCACCGACACGGGGGGATCTGGCCTGCCTGACGAAAGGGAGAGCGCAGCTCATGGCCAACCACACCACCGGCACCCCGCACCACCTTCGACACCCCACCCGGGCAGGGTTGGCCGCCATCGCCGCCACCCTGCTCGCCGCCACCTCGGTCACCGCCCTCGCGGTCACCGGCACCGCGACCCCTGCCTCGGCGGCGGGGTTGTCCCCCTTCGACATCCCCAACCGGGGCGCCACCGTGCCGTTCGTCGAGCACGAGGCGGAGAAGGTCGCCCACAACGGCACAAAGATCGGCCCGGACCGGCGCTACGGCACGCTGCCGTCCGAGGCGTCCGGTCGGGAGGCGGTCACCCTCGACGCCGTCGGCGAGTACGTCGAGTTCACCCTCACCGCCCCGGCCAACGCTGTCACCTTCCGGTACAGCCTGCCGGACAACTCGGCCGGCACCGGCCGGGACGCCACCATCGACCTGCGGGCCAACGGTTCGCTCCTGAAGTCGGTCCCGGTGACGTCGAAGTACGGCTGGTACTACGGCGGGTACCCGTTCAACAACAACCCGGGTGACACCAACCCGCACCACTTCTACGACGAGACCCGGGCACTGTTCGGCAGCACCCAGCCGGCCGGCACGAAGATCCGGCTCCAGGTCTCCTCGACGGCGCAGTCGCCCACGTTCACCATCGACCTGGCCGACTTCGAGCTTGTCGCGCCGATCGCCAAGCCCTCCGGTGTCATCGACGTGGTCACCGACTTCGGCGCGGACCCGAGCGGCGCTACCGACTCGACAGCGAAGTTCCAGGCAGCTGTCGACGCCGGTAAGGCCCAGGGCCGGGCGGTCTGGATCCCGACCGGCACCTTCACCCTCTGGGACCACGTGGTGGTCGACGGGGTGACACTGCGTGGCGCGGGCCCCTGGTATTCGGTGCTCGGCGGCCGACACCCCACCGAGCGGAACAGGTCCGTCGGCATCTACGGCAAGTACGTCCCCGGTGGCGGCTACACCGGGCCGGTCCGCGCACACGAGGCGAACGGGCCCAGCCGCAACGTCACGCTGCGGGACTTCGCCATCATCGGCGACATCCGGGAACGGGTCGACGACGACCAGGTCAACGCCCTGGGCGGGGCGATGACCAACTCGGTGGTGGACAACCTCTGGCTGGAGAACACCAAGGTCGGGGCGTGGATGGACGGCCCGATGGACAACTTCACCATCCGCAACAGCCGGATCCTGGACCAGACCGCGGACGGGGTGAACTTCCACACCGGCGTGACCAACTCGACGGTGACCAACACGTTCGTCCGCAACACCGGCGACGACGCGTTGGCGATGTGGGCGCAGAGCGTGCCGAACGTCAACAACTCCTTCACCCACAACACCATCGGGGTGACCCTGCTGGCGAACCACCTGGTCAGCTACGGCGGTCGGGACATCAAGATCACCGACAACGTGACGGCCGACTCGCTGACCAACGGCGGTGGCATCCACGTCGCGAACCGCTACCCCGGCGTGCAGGGAGCGACCGGAGTCCAGGGCACCTGGACGATCGCCCGGAACACGTTGATCCGTAACGGCAACTCGGACTACAACTGGAACTTCGGTGTCGGGGCGATCTGGTTCTCCGCGCTCAACGAGGCGTTCCAGAACCCCACAATCAACATCACCGACACCGACATCCTGGACAGCTCCTACGCGGCGCTGCACTGGATCGAGGGCCAGACCAACGGGATCAACCTCAACAACGTACGAATCGACGGCGCCGGAACGTACGCGCTCCAGGTGCAGGCGAACAGCCAGGTGTCCTTCACCAACGTGCGGGCCACCAACATCGCGCAGAGCAACCCGATGCACAACTGCGTGGGCGCCGGCTTCCAGATCACCCAGGGCTCCGGTAATTCCGGCTGGTACACCCCGACCCCGTACTGCGGCCCGTGGCCGAACCCCCAGTGGGGTGGCGGACCCACCTCGCCGCCGCCCACCACCCCAC